>DAIPYF010000233.1:0-4352 GCA_036782855.1 Solirubrobacteraceae bacterium | reverse complement strand
GAGCTCAGGGGCCGGGGACGATGCGGTCGAGGAGGGAGTCGGCTGGGCCGCCCCCCGCAGGCCGTGTCGTCCCCGGCCCCGACCACCGGCGCCCGGCGCGCGGCGCCCGGCCCTACCGAATCGAAGCCCGGTACAGCGTGAACCCGATCGCCGCGCACACGATCGCGATGATCCAGAAGCGCAGGATGATCTTCGTCTCCGACCAGCCGCGCATCTCGAAGTGGTGGTGGATCGGCGCCATCAGGAAGACGCGCTTGCGGAACGTGCGAAACCAGAACACCTGGATCATCACGCTGAGCGCCTCGATGACGAAGATGCCGCCGAGGAGCAGCAGCAGGATCTCGGTGTTCGTCATGACGGCGATCGCGCCGACGGCGCCGCCGAGCGCGAGCGAGCCGGTGTCCCCCATGAAGATCGTCGCGGGGAACGCGTTGAACCACAGGAAGCCGATGCACCCGCCGACGATGCAGGCGCTGAGCAGCGCGAGGTCGCTGTCGCCGGTCGTGATGTACGTGATGCCGACGTAGGCGAGCATCACGATCCCGACGCAGCCGGCGGCGAGGCCGTCGAGCCCGTCGGTGAGGTTGACCGCGTTGGCGCTGCCGGCGATCACGAGGTAGATGAGGATCGGGAACCCGAAGCCGAGATCGACGCTGGCGTCGACGAACCGCAGCCGGACGGTCGTCGTGATCCCGGCCTGCTCGGTCGCGACCCACCAGAGGACGAGCGAGATGACGACGGTGAGGACGAGCTTCGTGCGCCCCCGCAGCCCGAGCGAGCGGCGCTTGACGATCTTCACGTAGTCGTCGGCGAAGCCCAGCGCGCCGCACGCGATCATCACGCCGAACACGCCCACGGCCCGCCAGTCCCAGTTCGTCAGGATCAGGAACGGGACGGAGATGGCGATCAGGATGATGACGCCGCCCATCGTCGGCGTGCCCGCCTTGGCGTGGTGGCCGGCGGGCCCCTCCTCGCGGATGTTCTGGCCGAACTGCCGGTCGTGCATGAACGCGATGAAGTTCGGTGAGAGGAACATGCAGAGCAGCAGCGCTGCGGTTCCGCCGATGAGCACCTCGCCCATGGTCAGGCCTCCCGCGCCTCGAGGGCGAGGGCGACGGCCTCGAGGCCCACACCCCGGGACCCCTTGACGAGGACGGTGTCGCCGGGCTCGAGCAGCCCTGGCAGCAGCGCGGCCGCGTCGGCGGCGGTCGCGACGGCATGAACGGTGCCGCCGTGGGCGGGCCCGGCGTGCGCGGCGAGGTCGCCGACCGTCACGAGCAGGTCCACCCCGGCCTCGCGCGCCCGGGCGCCGAGGTCGGCGTGGAAGCGGCGCTCGTCGGGGCCCAGTTCGAGCATGTCGCCGAGCACGGCGACGCGTCGCCCCGCAGCCGTCTCGGCGAGGTCGTCGAGGGCGGCCCGCATCGACATGGGGTTGGCGTTGTAGCAGTCGTTGATGACGACCACCCCGTCCGCGAGCGCGATCCGCTCGCCGCGCAGGCGCGAGAGCGCGACGCGCACCGCCCCCGCCGGCTCGACGCCGATCGCGCGCGCCGCGGCGAGCGCCGCGAGCGCGTTGCCCCGCATGTGCGCGGAGTCGAACGGCACGGTCAGCCCCTCGGGGAGCGCGTCGACGTCCCCGCCCGGGCCGAAGGTGACGGTCCGCAGGTCCGCCCGCCGGTGCGGGTCCAGCAGCGGCTGGCCGGCGGGCAGCACGGCGGTCCCGTCCGCCGGGAGGTCGCGGATGAGCTCCGCCTTCGCGGCGGCGATGTCCTCGATCGTCCCGAGCAGCTCGAGGTGGACCGGGCCGACGTTGACGACGACGCCGACGTCGGGCTCGGCGATCGCGACGAGGTCGGCGATCTGCCCGGCGCCGCGCATCGCCATCTCCAGCACGAGGACCTCGGTGCCTGCGGGCGCGCCGAGGATCGTCAGCGGCAGGCCGATCTCGGTGTTGAGGTTCTGCTCGGTCGCGACGACGCGCCGGTGCGGCTCGAGCATCCCGCGCAGCAGATCCTTCGTCGACGTCTTGCCCGTCGAGCCGGTGATCCCGATGACCTGCGCGCCGAGTTCACGGCGCCAGGCGGTCGCCAGCCGCTGCAGCGCGGCGAGCGGGTCGGCGGCGGCGAGCAGCGCGCCGGGGGCGCCGGCGACGAGGCCCTCGAGGTGCTCGGGCCGCGCGAGCACGCCCCAGGCGCCGGCCGCGAGCGCCTGCGCGGCGAACGCGCCGCCGTCGTGGTGCTCACCGGGCAGCCCGGCGAAGAGGTCTCCCGGTCCGACGGCGCGGGAGTCGATCGTGACCCGCGCGGGTCCGCCGGCCCGGGGTCCGGCGGCGAGCAGCCGCGCGTCGGCGGCCTCCGCCACCCGCGCGGCGTCCCACTCACGCATCGCGCCCGCCGCCGGTGCGCAGCGCCTCCCGGGCGACGGCCACGTCGTCGAAGGGCATCCTGCGTCCGCCCGCGAACTCCTGTCCCTGCTCGTGGCCCTTGCCGGCGATGACGACGACGTCGCCGGCGGACGCGCGCCGGATCGCGGCCGTGATCGCCTCGCGGCGATCCTCGATCTGCTCGACGCGGCCCGGCAGGCCCGCGGGGATCCCCTCCAGGATCTCGCCGATGATCGCCGCGGGCTCCTCGGAGCGCGGGTTGTCGGAGGTCACCACCGCGACGTCCGCGAGCCGCGCGCCGATCTCCCCCATCTGCGGGCGCTTGCCGCGGTCGCGATCACCGCCGCAGCCGAAGACGGCGATCACGGCGCCGCGTGCCAGGGTCCGCGCGGCGGTCAGCACGTTCTCGAGCGAATCGGGGGTGTGCGCGTAGTCCACGAGCACGGCGAAGTCCTGGCCCTCGTCGACCGGCTCGAAGCGACCGGGCGCGCGGTCGGCGGAGGGCAGCGCCGCGGCGATCGCGTCGTCGTCGACTCCCAGTGCCCGCGCCGCGGCGATCGCGGACAGGACGTTCAGCACGTTGAAGCGCCCCGGGAGCGTCGTCTGCCACTGGCGGCCGTCCGCGTCGAATCGCGAGCCGCGCAGGCCCGTGCGCAGCCCCGTCGCCCGCAGCTGCGCGTCCTCGCTGTCGATGCCGACGGTGATCGTGCCGGGGAACTCGTCGGCGAGCCGCCGACCGTACGGATCGTCGACGTTCACGACGCGCACGCCCGGCGAGGCGGTGAAGAGGCGGCGCTTGGCCTCGAAGTAGTCCGCCATCGTCGGGTGGAAGTCCAGGTGGTCCTGCGTGAGGTTCGTGAAGATCGCGACGGCCCAGTGGATCGCGTCGGCGCGCCGCAGGTCGAGCGCGTGCGAGGAGACCTCCATGACGCACGCGCGGTCGCCGGCCGCCACCATCCGGCCGAACAGCTCCTGCAGGTCGATCGCCTCGGGGGTCGTGCGCACGGCCGGCACGGCGGCGCCGCCGACGACCTGCTCGACGGTCCCGAGCAGCCCGGTCCGGGTGCCGGCCGCCTCGAGCAGCGAGCGGGTCAGGAACGCGGTGGTCGTCTTCCCGTTGGTCCCGGTGATGCCGACCATCGCGAGCCCGCTCGTGGGGTCGCCGTTGAAGCGCGCAGCGACGGGCGCCATCGCCGCGCGCACGTCGGGGACGAGCACCTCGGGAACGCCGAGGCCGAGCGGCCGCTGGACCACGAGGGCGACCGCGCCGCGGCCGATGGCGTCGGGCGCGAAGTCGTGCCCGTCCGCCGTGTAGCCCGGAACGCAGAAGAAGAGGGCGCCGGGCCGCACGGCCCGCGCGTCGTAGGCGAGCTGCGTCACCTCGACGGGCTGCGCCGGTGCAGCTGCCTGGGCGCCGTCGCCGAAGAGGTCGCGCAGCAGCATCGACCGCGGAGGGTACTCGTGGGCTACGACGGTGGGATCCGCAGGTACGGGAGGGCGAACGAGGCGATCTTCCCGAAGGCGGGAGCGGCGACCTCGCCGCCGTAGATCGCGCCCTGCGGCTCGTCCACGATCACCGAGACCAGCAGCCGCGGATTGTCGGCCGGCGCCATGCCGACGAACGAGGCGACGTACTTCTCCTCGGAGTAGCTCCCGGTCGCGGGGTCGATCTTGTTCGACGTGCCGGTCTTGCCCGCAAGTGCGTAGCCGGGGATCTTCACCTCGCTCGCGGTGCCGCCGGGCGCGAGCACGCCCTCGAGCATCTGGCGCACCTCGTGGGCGGTGCCGGAGGAGATGACGCGGCGCCCGCGGGAGACCGGCACGGGACGCCCGTCCATCGCGTCGACGATGCGCGGCCGGCGCAGGACGCCGCCGTTGGCGATGGCGCCGTACGCGGCCATCATCTGCATCGGCGTGACGAGCTCGCCCTGGCCGATCGGCAGGTTGCCCATCGACGAGCCGGAGTACT
>DAIPYF010000232.1:0-4394 GCA_036782855.1 Solirubrobacteraceae bacterium | reverse complement strand
GGGCGTACTCGGAGTCGGTGGAGCGGCGGACCGGGGTGACGCGCGGGGCCTGAGGAGCCCGCCGCGCTAGCGTGCGCGGCGATGCCCCGCGTCGCCGTCTTCGGCCCGAACCCGCTGCTCTCGATCACGATCGAGGCGCGCGGCGACGCCGACGACGTCCACGTGCACGCCGGCGGGCAGGGTGTGTGGCTCAGCCGGATGGCCGCCGAGTTCGGCGCCGAGCCGGTGCTGTGCTGCCTGGTGGGCGGGGAGACCGGAACGGTGCTCGGGGGGCTGCTGGCCGGGCTCCCGATCACGCTGCGCACGACGCGCACGGCGGGCGCGAACGGCTGCTACGTCGTCGACCGTCGTGACGGCGAGCGCCGCCTCGTGGCGCAGACCACCGCTCCGGCGCCCTCGCGCCACGAGCTCGACGATCTCGTCGCCGGAACGGTCGCCGCCGCGCTCCAGTCCGACGTCCTCGCGATCTGCAACGCGTTCCCCGGCGATCTGCTCCCGGACGCGATCTACGGCGAGCTGGCCGCCGACGTGCGCGCCAACGGGCGCCCGGTCATCGCCGACCTCTCCTCGCCGCGCCTCGACGCCGTCCTCCCGGCGGGGCCGGACCTCGTGAAGCTCAACGACTGGGAGCTCGCCGAGTACGTCCAGGGGCCGGTCGACCCGCCCGATCTGCTGCTCGCCGCCGCGCGGCGGCTGCGTGACGCGGGCGCGCGCTCGGTCCTCGTGACGCGCGGAGGCGAGCCGGCGCTCTGGCTCGACGGCGATGCGCCGCCGCGGCTCGTCGTTCCGCCGCGGCTGGAGCGCGGGATGCGCGAGGGATGCGGCGACACGATGATGGGCGCGATCGCCGCGCAGCTCGCCGCCGGGCGGCCGCTGGAGGACGCGATCGTGACGGGCGCGGGCGCGGGCGCGGCGAACTTCCTGCACGCCGGGCTGGGCACGGGAGCGCGCGCGACGGCCGAGGAGCTCGCCGGCCACGTGCGGATCGAGGCCTACCCCGGCGCGTAGGGCGGGAGCGGGACCTCCCCGGCGACGATCGCCGCCGGGGCCGTGTGCGCGATCCAGTCCAGATGCGGTGCCACCAGCTCGACGCCCGCGAGCGCGTTCAGCGCTCCGCCCAGCGCCACCGGCCGGCCCCCGTGCGAGGAGTGCGCGTCGCTGGCGAGCACGTGCACGAGCCCGCGCCGCGCGAGCGCGAGCATCCCGTCCGCCGTCGGCTGACGCTCGAAGAACGCGGCCGTCGCCTGCACGAGCGCGCCCGCGGCGATCAGCCGCTCCAGGCGCGGGAACAGGTCCTCGGCGAGGTGGCGCTCGGGATGGGCGAGCAGCGCGTGGAAGCCGCGGGCGCCGAGCTGCGCGACGGCGGCGTCCAGCGTGTCGGAGAGCGGGCCGGCGCGCGGCTCGAGCAGGATCCAGCGCCCGCCGCCGAGGGCGACGGCGCGCAGCTCGGCGTCCGTGAGCCCCGCGACCGCGGTCTCCGCGACCTCGCCGCCGGTCAGCACGCGCAGCGGGATCTCCCGGCGCTCGAGCTCCTCGTCGAGCGCCGCCACGCGTCCCGCGATCTCGCCGATCCGCACGTCGTGGTCGTGGCGGATGTGCGGCGTCGCGCAGATCGCCTCGAAGCCCTCCTTCACGGCGACGCGGGCCATCGCGACGCTGTCGTCGAGGTCCAGCGCCCCGTCGTCCACACCCGGGAGCAGGTGGCAGTGCAGGTCGATGAACCCCATGGCCGTCGGCGCGGGCCTCATCGCGTCGACCCGCCGGTCAGCTCGCCCGCTCGAACTCCCGCAGGAACCCCTCGAACGTCCGCACGTGATTCTGCTCGTCCGCGAGGATCGTCGTGAGCATGTCCTGCGTGACCGGGTCCACGCCGTCGGTCGCCTGGATGATCCGGTTGTAGTGCTCGATCGCGCCGCGCTCGGCCGCGATCACGCCGCGGATGACGTGCACGAGGTCCAGCGAGTCGGCGGGCGGCTGCAGCGCGTCCTGGCTCGCGCGGAAGTCCTTCGATCCGGGGACGGTGCCGTACAGCTCCTTGATCCGCTTGGCGAACAGCTGCGCGTGCGCGAGCTCCTCGCCGACGTCGCCGGCCAGCGACTGGACGATCTCCTGCGCCCGCACGCCGTCGGGGTTGGTCGAGTTGGCGATGTAGCTCATCACCGTCTCGATCTCCATCCAGTAGGCCTGCGTCAGCAGGTCCACGATCTCCTCGCGGACATCCTTCTGCGCGTCCGAGAGGATGTCGCCGTTCTGCGGGGTCACTGCGGCCTCCTGCTGTTCGAGAGGGACATCACGATCACCGCCGAGGCTAGCGGGGCCGAGCGAGCGCCCCTACGCCACCCGCACGCGGTAGCTGTGCCCGGCGACCCGCAGCCGCTCGGTCAGCAGCTCGCCCATCGCGGTCGCCGGCGTCAGCACGCCCGACGCGTCCGGCAGCCGCGCCGCGTCGAGCGCGAGCGCCAGCGCGCTCTCGCCGAGCATCACGCCCGTCGCCTTGTACCCCGGGTCGCCGGTCGCGCGGATCTCGCTGATCAGGTGCGCCCCGGTCGACGTGCGCGTGTGGATGTCCATGTGGAAGAACCCGCGCTCGCGCGCCTGCTCGCTCGGGCCCTCGCCCGGGTCGGGCAGCACCCGGTCGAGCAGCTTGCGCGTCGGGGTGAGCGACAGCCCAGCCATCAGCGCACCGAGGCCGCCCGCGATCGCCGCGGCCTTCACCGGCCCGAGCGGCAGCCCGCCGCCGAGCATCAGCTCGCGGTAGCGCAGCTCGCGCCCGTACGCGTGACCGAGCAGCGCGTTGCTGCGCCGCACCACCCGCGTGTTGACGCTGCCCATCACGAACGGCGCGAGGAACCCGCCGAGCTGCGCGTCGTGCACGACGGACATCGGGTCGCGCTCGGGGCCGAGCTGCGGCTCCGCCGCGCGGTCGGGGCTCAGCGAGTACGGGTCGAACATGAGCTTGCGCGCCGCCGGGTCGCTGCGCGCGATGTCGAGCTGGCCGCGCAGCGAGTCGACGGTGCCGCCGCTGACCCCGCCGCGCGTCGCCGTGACGACGAGCGTCGTGTCGCGCAGGTCGCCGAGGTCGTGCTCCCGCGCGTACGCGTACAGCGCGTGCACGCCGAGGTCGGAGGGGATCGAGTCGAAGCCGCACGTGTGCACGATCCGCGCGCCGCTCGCCCGCGCCGCCGCGTCGTAGTCGTCGATCGACCGGCGCATGAACAGCACCTCGCCCGTGAGGTCGGCGTAGTGCGTGCCCGCCGCCGCGCACGCCGCCACGAGCGGCAGGCCGTGGCGCATGTACGGGCCGACGGTCGTCGCGACCACGCGCGTGGAGCCCGCCAGCTCGGCCATCGCCGCCTCGTCGCCGCTGTCGGCGACGACGATCGGCCAGTCCGCGGCGCGCGCGCCGAGCGCGGCGCGCGTGCGCTCGAGCTTCGCGCGCGAGCGGCCGCCGAGCGCGATCCGCGCCTCGGGCGCCGCCGACTTGAAGGCACCGGCGGTGCACAGCGGCGCCTCGGGCGGCGCGCTGCGCGCGAGGTAGGCGGCGGTCAGCCGGCCGACGAAGCCGCTCGCGCCGAAGAGGACGACGTCGTGGTCACGATCCTGTGCAGGGGCCATGCGTCACATCGTCGCAGCCGCCGGATCGACCGGCGCGAGCTGCGGGCGCTTCGGGAGCACGCCGTCCCCCGACGAGACGCCGCGCAGCCGCCGGCTCACCCACGGCGCCAGGTGCGCTCCGGCCCAGCGCGCGTCCTCGCGCATCCGGTGACGCCGTGACGCCGCCGGCTCCGGCGGCAGCGGGTCGCGCCACGCGCCGCTCGCCCCCGGCAGCCCGAGCGCCTCCGCCGCGGCGAGCGCGATCCGCTCGTGCCCCTCCGCGTTGGCGTGCAGGCGGTCGGGATGAAAGAGCCGCCCGTCGGCCGCGCCGCCGCGCTCGATGTCCATGAGCCGCGCGCCGTGCCGGCCGGCGATCGCCCGCAGCACCTCGTTGTAGGCGAGCAGCCGCGGGCTGAGGCGCCGCGCGACGGCCATGAGCTCCCCGACGTTCGGGTAGGTGAGCATCAGGACGGTCGCGCCCGACCCGGTGAGCACGCCGACCATCGCGTCCATCTCCGCGGCGAGCGCGTCGAGGTCGGCCTTCGGGCGCAGCACGTCGTTGATGCCGCCGATGACGCTCGCGAGGTCCGGCTCCATCGCGAGCGCCGGGCCGAGCTGCTCCGCGCGGATCTGCGCGAGCTTGCGCCCGCGGACCGCGAGGTTCGCGTAGCGCACGTCCGGGTCGACGGCCGCGAGTCGCGCCGCGAGGCGATCGGCCCAGCCGCGGTACGTGCTCCCGCCGGGGTACGGGTCCTCGAGACCCTCGGTGGTCGAGTCGCCGAGGGCGACGAAGCGGCGGA
>DAIPYF010000231.1:3437-4416 GCA_036782855.1 Solirubrobacteraceae bacterium | reverse complement strand
TGGACGGCCAGCCCGGCGTCTCGAAGGTCGTCCCGATCCTCAAGCCGTACAAGCTCGCCAGCAAGGAGCAGCACCGCGAGGCGTCGGTCTTCGACATCGGCGGCGCCAGGATCGGCGGCGACCACTTCGCGCTGATCGCCGGGCCGTGCACCGTGGAGTCGCGCGAGCAGCTGCTCGAGACCGCCGACGTCGTGAAGGCGGCGGGCGCGAACATGCTGCGCGGCGGTGCCTACAAGCCGCGCACCTCCCCGTACTCCTTCCAGGGACTGGGCGAGGAGGGCCTGCGACTGCTGGCCGAGGCCAAGGAGATCTCCGGCCTGCCGATCGTCACCGAGCTGATGGACGCCCGCGACCTGGAGCCCGTGCTCGAGGTCGCCGACGTCATCCAGGTCGGCGCGCGCAACATGCAGAACTACGGCCTGCTCAGCGAGCTGGGCCGCGCCGGGCGCCCCGTGCTGCTCAAGCGCGGCCTCTCGAGCACCCTCGAGGAGCTGGTGATGGCCGCCGAGTACATCCTCAAGGAGGGCAACGAGACGGTCATGCTCTGCGAGCGGGGCATCCGCACGTTCGAGTCCGCCTACCGGTTCACGCTGGACCTCATGGCGGTGCCGGTGCTCAAGCAGATGACGCACCTGCCGATCGTCGTGGATCCCAGCCACGCGGCCGGCCGGCGGGACCTCGTCGAGTCGCTCTCGCTCGCGGCGGCTGCCGCCGGGGCGGACGGCATCATCGTCGAGGTGCACCCGAACCCGGAGGAGGCCATCTGCGACGGGCCGCAGGCGCTGCGCGCCGCGGAGTTCGCCGCGTACGCCCAGAAGGTCGAGCAGGTCGCGCAGATCGCCGGCAAGCTGCCGTTCCTGCAGGAGCAGGCGTCGGCCGCATGAGGCGTTGAACGTCGCGGTCATCGGCACCGGGCTCATCGGCGGGTCGGTCGGCCTGGCCGCCCGCCGGCGCCTCGGCGCCCACGTCCGCGGCACCG
>DAIPYF010000231.1:0-3427 GCA_036782855.1 Solirubrobacteraceae bacterium | reverse complement strand
CCGCGCGCCGCTCGGCGTGGAGCTCGGCGCGCTGGACGAGGCGTGCGCGACGGTCGGCGAGGCGCTGCGGGACGCCGACCTCGCGATCGTCTGCGCTCCCGTCGACGTGCTGCCGGGGCTGACGCGCGAGATCCTCGCCCTCGCGCCCGCGGACTGCGCGGTGACCGACGTCGGCTCCACGAAGCAGGACGTCGTCGCGGCGGCGGGCGGGGACGAGCGCTTCGTCGGCGGGCATCCCCTGGCGGGCGCAGAGGTGGCAGGGGTGGACCACGCCCGCGAAGACCTGTTCGACGACGCCACCTGGTACCTGACCCCGCACGGCGCGACCAGCGGGCTTCTGCTCGAGCGGGTCCACCGGCTCGTCACGGGCGTCGGGGCACGTCCCCTGATCGTCGAGCCAGCCGACCATGACCGCACGATGGCCGCCGTGTCCCACCTGCCGCACGTCCTCGCGAACGTGCTCGTCGCCCAGGCCGCCGGCGCGCTCGGCGGCGAGCGCATGCCCGCGACCGGCCCGAGCTTCCGCGACGCGACCCGCGTCGCGGGCGCGAACCCCGGCATCTGGACGGGGATCTACCGCTCCAACCGCGACGCCCTGCTCGACCAGGTCGACGGCGCGATCGCGCACCTGCGGAGCGTGCGCGCGGCGCTCGAGGCGGACGCCGCGGCGACGCTCGAGGCCTGGCAGGCGACCGCCGCCGAGCAGCGCCGCACGCTGCTGGAGGCCGGGCTGGCCGGCGGCCCCGTGCGCGAGCTGCGGGCCGCCGTGCCCAACCGCCCCGGCGTCATCGCCGACATCGCGCTCACGCTCGGGCGCGCGGGCATCAACATCACCGACATGTCGCTCACGCCCTCACCCGACAACACGCGCGGGAGCATCGCGCTGTGGGTCGCCGAGGAGCACGCCGCCCGCGCAGCGGAGGTGCTGGGCGAGCTCGGGGTGGCCCTCGGATGAGCCGCGTCAAGGTTTCGCCGAGCGGTCCGCTGAAGGGCACGCTCGTCCCGCCGCCGGACAAGTCGATCTCGCACCGGATGGCGCTCCTGGGGGCGATGGCGGACACGCCGGTGCGGATCTCCAACTACCTGGAGGCCGACGACACCCTCTCCACGCTGCGGGCGGTCGCGGCGCTCGGCGCCCTCGTCGAGCACCGGCCGGACGAGGTCGTGATCCGCGGCGCCGGGCTGCGGCAGGCGCGCGAGCCGGACGAGCCGATCGACGTCGGCAACGCCGGCACGCTCATGCGGCTCCTGCCGGGCTGGCTGGCGGCGCAGGAGGGACGCGCGTTCATCCTCGACGGGGACGCCTCGATCCGCCGCCGCCCCGTCGACCGGATCGCCGCGCCGCTCGCGCTCATGGGCGCCGATCTCGCCGCGACGGATGGCCGCTTCCCGCCGTTCACCGTCACGGGGCGCCGCCTGCGCGGCATCACCTACGAGCTGCCGGTCGCCAGCGCGCAGGTCAAGTCCTGCGTGCTGCTCGCCGGGCTGCTGGCCGAGGGCCCGACGACCGTCGTCGAGCCCTCCGCCAGCCGCGACCACACCGAGCGGCTGCTCGCCGCAGCGGGCGCCCCGCTGCGCCGCGAGGGGAACGCGATCACCGTGTCCAGCCTCGACGAGCTCACGCTCCCCGGCACGCTGACGGTCCCGGCGGACCCCTCCTCGGCCGCGTTCGCGATCGCGGCGGGCGTCCTCGTGCGCGGCTCGCGCCTCGTCATCAGCGGGTGCGGGGTCAATCACACGCGCACGGGCTTCATCACGATCGCCCAGCGGATGGGCGCGATCGTGCTCGGCGACCTCGAGCAGGCGCCCGCTGACGGCGTCGTCCTCGAAGGCGAGCCGACGAGCGACCTCGACGTCGCCTCCGGGCCGCTCGTCGGGACGACGGTCGAGCCGCACGAGGTCCCGCTCGCGATCGACGAGCTCCCGCTCGTCGGGCTGCTCGGGTGCTTCGCGGACGGGGAGACCGTCGTCACCGGGGCGCAGGAGCTGCGCGTGAAGGAATCGGACCGCATCGCGGGCGTCGTCGAGGCGCTGAACGCGCTCGGCGGGGACGCGGAGGCGACCGACGACGGGTTCGTCGTCCGCGGCACCGGTGGACTGCGCGGCGGGATCGTGCACTCCCAGGGGGACCACCGCATGGCGATGCTCGGCGCCGTCGCCGGACTGGCATCGGCCAAGGGCGTCACCGTGAACGGCATGGACGCGGCCGCGGTCTCCTATCCTCGGTTCCTCGAAGACCTCGCAAGCCTCCGGTAGTCGTCCGGAGCGGCGGCGGGGACCGTAGGACCCGCAGAGGCACCATGGCCGACCGCGAACCCCAGAGCCACCGAGCGAGCACCCCGGAGCGCCCCGTCGCGGAGCGCCCACCGGGCGGGCGCGGCGAGGAGCCGCCGGCATGGCCCCGCGTCGAGCCGTCCTCCGACGGGCGCGGCGCGCCGCCGGAGAAGAAGCCGATGGTGCCCAAGCAGGGCCGCCGCACACTGCTCGCGATCTTCGTCGCCCTGTTGGCGGTCAACGTCATCTTCGCGCTCGTCACCGGCCGGCCCGATCGCGCGACCCAGGTGCCGTACAGCCCGTTCTTCCTCCAGCAGGTCGAGCAGGGCAACGTCAAGGAGATCTCCTCTCAGGAGGAGACGATCGACGGCACGCTCAAGGAGAAGACGCCCTACAGGCCGGAGGGCGCGAAGGACGCCAAGGAGGTCGACCACTTCAAGACGCAGGTCCCGACGTTCGTCAACACCGACCAGCTGACGAAGGACCTGCAGTCGCGCGGCGTGGTGCTCAACGCCGAGCCGCCCGACACCGGCCGCAACCCGTTGCTGACGTTCCTGCTCGCCTTCGGCCCGACGATCCTCATCATCGGCGGCCTGATCTGGCTGATGCGCCGCGCCTCCGGCATGGGCGGCGCCGGTGGCCTGGGCGCGTTCACCCGCTCGCGCGCCCGGCTCGCCGAGCCGGGGCAGACCCGCGTCACGTTCGCCGACGTCGCGGGCATCGACGAGGCCGAGGACGAGCTCACGGAGATCGTCGACTTCCTCAAGCGCCCCGAGCGGTACGCGCGGCTCGGAGCGCGCATCCCGCGCGGCGTCCTCCTCTACGGCCAGCCCGGGACCGGCAAGACGCTGCTCGCCCGCGCCGTCGCCGGTGAGGCGAACGTGCCGTTCTTCAGCTCCTCCGCCTCGGAGTTCGTCGAGGCGATCGTCGGCGTCGGCGCGTCCCGCGTGCGCGACATGTTCAAGCAGGCCAAGGAGGCGGGCCCCGCGATCATCTTCATCGACGAGCTCGACGCCATCGGCCGGGCGCGCTCGGCGGCCGCCGGGATCAGCGGCGGCAACGACGAGCGTGAGCAGACGCTCAACCAGATCCTCACGGAGATGGACGGCTTCGAGGGCGAGTCCGGCGTGATCGTGATCGCCGCGACGAACCG
>DAIPYF010000230.1:0-4425 GCA_036782855.1 Solirubrobacteraceae bacterium | reverse complement strand
CGATCCAGTGCAGGTAGGAGCGCAGGTCCTCCCAGTTGTCCGCCGCCTGCTTGCCGGCGAACGTCAGCCCCGCCATCCACGGGATGCAGCCCAGGACGGTGAAGAGCGTGAAGCGCCCGAACGGCATGCGCGCTGCGCCCGCGGGGAACGAGATGAAGGTGCGGATGATCGGCAGCATGCGGCTGAAGAACACCGCCGCGTCGCCGTACTTCTCGAACCAGCGATCGCCCCACTCGACGTGCGAGGGCTTGATGTGCAGCCACTTGCCGTGGCGCTCGATCAGCTCGAGGCGCCCGAAGTAGCCGATGCCGTAGGCGATCCACGAGCCGACGACGTTCGCGCCGACGGCGACCGCGACGACCGTCCAGAAGCCGTACGTGCCCTCGCTGACGTTGAAGCCCGCGAACAGCATCGTCGGCTCGGACGGGAACGGGATCCCCATGCTCTCGAGCGTCATCAGCACGAAGATCCCGGTGAGGCCGATGTCCTCGACCACGCCGGTGACGAAGTCCGCGAGCTTGTCCGTGACGGACGCGAGGACGAAGAGCGTGGAGAGGGGCACCGGCGGGGAGGGTAGCGTTGGGTCCCGCATGCCCGTGCCCCTCTTCGACTCCGGGACACCCCTGATCCCGCTGCGCGACCGGCTGGACGAGGCGCTGCTCGGCGTCCTCGACGACGGGCGCTTCATCCTGGGCCCGAACGTGGCGGCGTTCGAGGAGGAGTTCGCCGCGTTCCTCGGCGCCGGGCACGCCGTCGGCGTCGCGAACGGCACGGAGGCGCTGACGATCGCCCTGCGCGCGCTCGGCGTCGGCCCGGGTGACGAGGTGATCGTCCCGTCGTTCACCTTCTACGCGAGCGCGGAGGCGATCCCCCCGACCGGAGCGACCCCGGTCTTCTGCGACGTCGACCCGGCGACGTTCCTCGCCACGCCGGAGAGCGTGCGCGCGGTCATGACGCCGCGCACGAAGGCGGTCATCGTCGTCCATCTCTTCGGCAACGTCGCCCCGGTCCCCGAGATCGCCGCGCTCGGCGTCCCCGTCGTCGAGGACGCCGCGCAGGCCGCCGGGTCGATCGGGCCGGACGGGCGCCCCGGCGCGCTGGGCGCGATCGCGACGTTCTCGTTCTACCCGTCGAAGAACCTCGGGGCGCTCGGCGACGGCGGCGCGATCACCACGGGCGACGACGGGCTCGCCGAGCGGGTGCGCACGCTGCGCTTCCACGGCTCGCGCGACAAGGTCAGCTACGAGGAGGTCGGCTACAACAGCCGCCTCGACGAGCTGCAGGCCGCGGCGCTGCGGGTGATGCTGCCCGAGCTCGAGCACTGGGCCGCGCACCGGCACCTCGCCGGCGCGTGGTACGAGGAGGCCGGCCTCGGCGACCTCGCCGGCATCCCGCAGGCCACGCCGGCGTGCGCCCCCGCGTGGCACCTCTACGTGATCCGCCACCCGCGCGCGGACGCGCTGCAGGCCGCGCTCGCCGCCGCGGGCATCGAGTCGCGCGCCTACTACCGCACCCCGGTGCACCGCCAGGCGGCGATGCGCGAGTGGGCCGGGACGACCGACCTGCCGGGCACCGACGAGGCGGCGCGGACGCACCTGGCGCTCCCGATCAGCGCCGTGATCACCCGCGAGCAGGTCGCCGAGGTCGTCGAGGCGATCCGTGCGTCCGGCCTGAGCTGACGAGCCGCCGATGACGCCGCGCGTCTGGGTGGACCTGACCAACAGCCCGCACGTCCTCGTGCTGCGCCCGGTGATCGAGCGCCTGCGCGCACAGGGCGCCGACGTGCAGGTCACGGCGCGCGACTTCGCGCAGACCGTCGAGCTCGCCGAGCGGCACGGGCTCGACGCGACCGTCGTCGGCCGCCACCGCGGGGCGCGCCTGGGGGCGAAGGCGATCGGGCTCGCAGACCGCTCGGTGACGCTCGCGCGCTGGGCGCGCGGCCGGCGCTTCGACCTCGCGCTCGGACACGGGTCCAACGACGTGACGGTCGCGGCGCGCCTGCTGCGGATCCCCTGCTCGACGATGTTCGACTACGAGTGGGCGACGGTGCAGCACAACGTCAACTGCCGCCTCGCGCAGGCCGTGGTCGTCCCGGACGCGATCCCGCCGGAGCGCCTGGCGCGCTACGGCGCCACGCGGAAGCTGCGCCGCTACCCGGGGCTGAAGGAGGAGTACTACCTCGCGGACCTCGAGCCGGACCCCGGCGTGCTCGACGCCCTCGGCCTCGACCGCGCCGCGCCGATCGCGCTCGTGCGCACGCCGCCGGAGGTCTCGCTGTATCACCGCTTCGAGAACGACCTCTTCGGCGCGATCCTCATCCGCCTGCGCGAGCAGGGGCAGGTCGTCGTCCTCCCGCGCACCGCGGAGCAGCGCGCGGAGATCCAGGCCGCGGGCGGGTTCATCGTCCCCGACCACGCGATCGACGCGCCGTCGCTCGTCGCGTTCGCCGACCTGGTCGTCAGTGCCGGAGGCACGATGAACCGCGAGGCGGTCGCGCTCGGCACACCGGTGTGGACGACGTTCGAGGGACGGCTCGGCGCCGTCGACGAGCGGCTCATCGCCGACGGCCGGCTGCGGCGGATCACGCGCCCCGAGGACGTCGTGCTCGCCCGGCGTGAGGCTGCCGCGCCGGTCGCGCGGATCCGCCGCGATCCGCAGCTCCTCGTGGACCTGCTCTGCAGCCCCCTCGGGCGTCCTGTGCAGGGCTAAACTGCTGGGAAATGCGCCGACGTCTCCGCACGGCGCTCCCACTCCACCGGCACTCCCTGATCCAGCTCGCGCTGGACGCGGGGCTCGTCGCCGGGGCCTGGTGGCTGGCCTACTGGCTGCGCTTCGACCAGGCGGTGGGGGTGCCCGACCGCTTCGCCGAGCTGCGCGACAGCGTGCTGCCATGGGTCGTCGTGATCGCCCTCGTGGTCTTCACGCTGTTCCGGATCGAGCAGAAGCAGTGGCGCTACGTCACCTCGCGCGACTACCTCGGCGTCGTCCAGGCGGTCGTCGTCCTGGCGCTCGCGGTCGTCGGGCTGGTCGCGATCGCCAAGCCCGTCACGTGGTCGCCCTCCGGCGTCGAGGTGAACGTCGGCGTCCCGACGGGCGTCACCGCGCTGTTCCTGCTGCTGGCGCTGGCGCTCGTCGGCGGCGTGCGCTTCGTCGCCCACGCGTTCGCCGAACGCCCGATCCGCGGGTTCCGCGCACGCAAGGGCGCGCGCCGCGTGCTGATCGTCGGCGCCGGTGACGGCGGGCGGCTGCTCCTGCGCGAGATCGTGCGCAACCCGCAGCTCGCCATGAGCCCCGTCGGCTTCGTCGACGACGACCCGCTCAAGCAGCGCGTGCGCATCGACGGGGTGAAGGTCCTGGGCGCGACGGATCAGCTGCCGCGCATCCTCGACGAGGCCGAGCCCGACGAGATGCTCATCGCGATCCCGTCGGCGCCGGGCACCCTGCGCGCCCGCGTCGCGCGCGCAGGCCGCGAGCGCGGCATCCCGGTTCGCACCATGCCGACGGTCTTCGAGCTGCTGCTGTCCGGCGGCGGCGCGGTCGCGCGGCAGGTGCGCGAGGTCCAGGTCGAGGACGTGCTCGGCCGCGAGCCGGTGCGCATGGAGCTCGACCGCGTCGGCGCCTACCTCTCCGGCGAGGTCGTGCTGGTGACCGGCGCGGGCGGCTCGATCGGCTCCGAGCTGTGCCGCCAGATCGCGCGCGTCGCGCCGCGCCGGCTGATCCTGCTCGACCACGCCGAGGACAACCTCTTCACGATCCAGCGCGAGCTGGAGGACGACCGGCACGTCCATCCCTCGTCGCTCGCGGCCGTGCTCGCCGACTGCAAGGAGGGCGAGCGCATGCGCGAGGTGCTCGCCGAGCATCGCCCGACGGTCGTCTTCCATGCGGCCGCCTACAAGCACGTGGGACTCATGGAGTCCAACCCGGTGGAGGCGGTGCGCAACAACGCGATCGCCACCCGGCTCGTCGCGCGCCTGGCGGGCGAGGCGGGCGTGAAGGCCTTCGTGCTCGTCTCGACCGACAAGGCCGTGTCGCCCGCGACGGTCATGGGCGCCTCGAAGGCGCTCGCCGAGTTCGCGATCGAGGAGATGAGCGCCCGCTTCCCCGGCACGCGATACGCGAGCGTGCGCTTCGGCAACGTCCTCGGCTCCTCCGGGTCGGTCGTCCCGATCTTCCGCCGCCAGATCGCGCGCGGCGGCCCGGTCACGGTCACCGACGAGCGCATGACGCGGTACTTCATGACGATCCCGGAGGCCGTGCAGCTCATCATCCGCTCGGGCTCGCTCGGCAGCGGCGGCGAGGTGTTCGTGCTCGAGATGGGCGAGCCCGTCCCGATCGTGCAGCTCGCGCGCGACATGATCGAGCTCTCGGGCCTGCGACCCGACGTCGACATCGCGATCGAGGTCGTCGGCCGGCGCCCGGGGGAGA
>DAIPYF010000229.1:0-4448 GCA_036782855.1 Solirubrobacteraceae bacterium | reverse complement strand
TCTCCTTCGCGACGATGAACGTGTGCTGCGGGTCCCAGCTGGCCGCCACGCGGCGGCCAGGGCCGATGGTCTCGGTGCTCGATCCGGCGTTCTGCGCGAACACCTGGACGTCGTCGCCGCCATCGGTGCGGACGACGTACTGCGTCGAGACGCCGAGGAAGCGGGCGTCCGTCACGTGCCCGAGCAGCACGTTGCTCCCGTTGGACTGGACCGCCTCGTCCGCGGGCCGCAGGGTGATCTTCTCCGGCCGGACGCCGATGCGCACCGGACCGGAGCTCAGGTCGGCGCCGAACAGCGACGCCGGCGCGCGCAGTCGCGCGCCCTCGGCCTCGAACTCGGCGACGTCCGCCGTCTGCCCGACGGGCTTCGCGTCGATGAGGTTCGACGAGCCGAGGAAGTTCGCGACGAATTCGGTGCGCGGGCGGTCGTAGAGCTCGGTGGCGGACCCGAGCTGGTCGATCCGCCCGTCCCGCATGACCGCGATGGTGTCGGCCATCGTCATGGCCTCCTCCTGGTCGTGCGTCACGTGCACGAAGGTGATGCCGACCTCCCGCTGGATGTGGCTGAGCTCGATCTGGAGCTGCTTGCGCAGGCGCAGGTCGAGCGCGCCGAGCGGCTCGTCGAGCAGCAGCGCCTGCGGGCGGTTGACCAGCGCGCGCGCGAGCGCGACGCGCTGCTGCTGGCCGCCGGACATCTGCGTGGGCCGGCGGCGCGCGAGCGGGCCGAGCTCGACGAGATCGAGCGCCTCCGCGACGCGCCGCTGGACGTCGGCCTTCGGCACCTTGCGGCGTTCGAGGCCGAACGCGACGTTCTTCTCCACCGTCATGTGCGGGAACAGCGCGTAGCTCTGGAAGACCGTGTTGACGTCGCGCTTGTGCGGCGGTGTGTTCGTCACGTCCTTCCCGGCGAGCTCGATCCGGCCGGCCGTCGGCTCCTCGAACCCGCCGATCATCCGCAGGGTCGTCGTCTTGCCGCACCCCGACGGGCCGAGCAGCGCGAAGAAGCTGCCGCGGGGGATGTCGAGCGTCAGGTCGTCGACGGCCGTCATCTCGCCGAAGCGCTTGGTGACGCCATGAAGCGCGATGTCCGCCGTGTTCGCCGTCTCTTGGTCCATCCGCCCGCACCCTCCGATCGGACCTTGGGGCGCGCAGACTACCCCCCGAGACGGCCCTCCGGCGCCGCTGCGTCGCAGGTTTGGCCAGGGTGGCGGCCTGCGCCCCGCCCCGCTGGACCGGATGGCGGACGCGTCAGGACGGCTCGGGCGCCCGGACCACGACCACCGGGCGCGACGAGAGGTGCACGAGCTTGTACGGCGTCGCACCGACGAGTGCTCCGCGCAGCGGGCGCTCGCCGTAGGACCCGACGACGATGTACCGGGCGTCCTCGGACTCGCCGAGATCGCACAGCACGTCGGCCGGGGTCCCTTCGATGAACGCGGTGCGCGCCGTGATGCCGGCGGCCGACGCGCGGTCCACCGCCTTCGCGAGGGTGCCCGTCGCCATCTCGCCGACCTGCCGGTCCAGATCGGCGGACTCGCCGCCGCTGACGACCTTCTTGTAGGCGAAGACGACCAGGAGGTCACCGCCCAGGCCCACAGCGAGGTGCAGCGCCTCGTCGAGCGCGGCGTCCGCGCCCTCGGTCCCGTCGTACCCGACGATGATCGTGTCGGCCATCTCAGTCTCCTCCAGCTGGTGACGCGGCGACCAGGGCCGGGTCCGCGACCTCGGGCTTGCGCCCGAAGAACTCCGGATGCCCCTGGATCCGCCAGATGGTCATGAGGACGACGCCCATGAGCAGGAACCCGATGCCGATGACGAACGGCGGGCCGAGCCCGAGCCAGGAGTCGCCGGACTCCGAGTTTGCCGGATCCGCGAGGTCGATGCACGACTTCACGAACACGAAGCCGAGCATCAGCCCGCCGGCCAGCGGGGCGACGCCGAGCATGACGAAGTTGCGCGCGTTCCTCACGACCTCACGCCGGTAGTAGATCGTGCAGGCGAAGGCCGTGATGCCGTAGTAGAAGGCGATCATCAGGCCGAGCGCGGCGATCGCGTCGAAGAGGATGTTCTCGGAGACCAGCGTCAGGCCGACGTACCAGACGACCGAGATGATGCCCATGAGCCAGGTCGCGAAGGCCGGCGTCAGGTAGCGCTTGTCGATCTCGCCGAGCTTCGCCGGCATCGCCTTCGCGCGCGCCATCGAGAGCGCGGTGCGCGCCGTCGGGAGGATCGTGGTCTGACACGAGGCCGCCGCCGAGGTGAGGACCGCGATGATGACGATCTTCCCGAGCAGGTCGCTGCCGAAGACGTCGTTGGCGAGCAGTCCGAGGACGTCCCCGGAGTCGTCGGTCGCCAGGCGCTCCGGACCGCCGAACGACAGCGCGGCGACCGTCACGATGACGTACGTCAGGACGAGGATCAGCGTCGAGACGATCGCGGCACGGCCCGGCGTCTCACCGGAGTCCTCGGTCTCCTCGTTGACGGTGACGGTCGTGTCCCAGCCCCAGTAGATGAACACCGCGATGAGGACGCCCGAGGTCAGCGCCGAGACCGAGCCGATCTCCGCGGGGTTGAACCAGCTCAGCGACGGGTTGATGGACGTGTCCAGGCCGTCGCCCGCCCAGACCCGCACGAGCGCGACGACCGCGAACAGGCCGAGCGCCGCGATCTCGGCGCCGAGCAGTCCGATCTGCGTCTTGGCGTTCAGCTCGATGCCGATGACGCAGATCCAGGTCATCGCCATGATGAACAGGACGCCGATCGCGGTGACGGCGAGCGTCGAGGGAGCGTCGACGCCGAAGAGCAGGAAGCTGTAGAGGCCGGCGATCTGCGCGAGGTTCGCCATGACGATGACGTCCGCCACGATGATCGCCCAGCCGCCGATCCAGCCGGCCGAGGGGCCCATCGCCCGCGTCACCCACGAGAACGTCGTGCCGCAGTCCGGGTCGGCGCGGTTCATCCAGTAGTAGGCCGACGCCACGAGCAGCATCGGGATGAACGCCGCGATCATGATCACGGGCGCCTGGACGCCGACGCCGGAGATGGCGACGACGAGCCCGAGCGACGCGGCGAGCGAGTAGCCCGGCGCCGTCGACGCGACGCCGATCACCACGCCGGAGACGAAGCCGATGGCGTTCGCCTTCAGCCCCTTGTCGCCGGGGGCCGACCCCGCCGGACCATCGGCACGGGTCGACGCCGGCACCGCTGCAGATGCACCCTCCATGGGCGGCGACCCTACGCATCGCGCAGGACGTTGGCAACCGCCGCAGCTGACCGTCCGGTCAGGCCAGGCCGACCGCGCGGCCCGCCGAGAACCCGCCCGTGGCCGTGATCTCCGCGATCAGCGCCTCCGGGATCGGGTCGTGCGTCGTGACGACCATGACCGCCTCGCCGGAGGTCTCCCCCGGGTCCTCGTCCGGCTCGTAGCCGACGGCGGCCGCGTCGATGTTCACGCCGTGCCTGCCGAACGTCGTGCCGACGAGGCCGATGATGCCCGGGCGGTCCTCGTACCGGAACAGCGCCATGTGATCCTCGAGCTGGAGGTTGAAGCGCCGGCCCCAGACCTCGAGCAGGTGCGGGCGGTTGCGGCGGCCGAGCGTCGTGCCGACGACCCGCGAGGGCTTCCCGCCCGCGACGACGGTCACGCGGACGAGCTCCGTGAAGTCGCGGGCGCTGGTGCGCGTGGTCTCCGAGACGACGATGCCGCGCTCGGCGGCGAGCCCCGGAGCGTTGACGGCGTTGACCTCGTCCTCGGTGTGGCCGGCGAGCACCCCGAGGAGGACGGCGGTCGTCAACGGGCGGCAGTCGCGGTCGGCGAGTCGTCCCAGATACTCGACCTCGATGCGGTCGATCGAGCCGTTCTGGCCGATCGTCGCGGCGAGCCGGCCGAGCCGCCGGCACAGCGGCAGGAACGGCCCCAGCACCTCGAGGTCCTCCGAGGCGACCGCGGGAACGTTCACGGCGGTGGTGACGCTGCCGCCCGTGAGCGCCGCGACGACCTGTTCGGCCGCCTGGAAGCCCGCCCGGTCGGTCGCCTCGGCGGTCGAGGCGCCCAGGTGCGGCGTCACGACGACGTTCGGGTAGGAGAAGAGCGGGTGATCGGTGATCGGCTCGCTGCGGAACACGTCGAGCGCCGCGCCGCCGACCTTGCCGGAGTCGAGCGCCGCCTGCAGATCCTCGTCGACGATCAGCGGACCGCGGGCGACGTTGAGGATGCGCACGCCGTCCTTCATCTTCGCGAACGTCTCGGCGTTCAACCACCCCTCGGTCTCGGGCGTCTTCGGCAGGTGGATCGTGATGAAGTCCGCGGCCGCGTAGACCTCGTCGGAACCGGTGGCCTGCTGCACCCCCAGCTCGCGGTAGCGGTCGGCGCCGACGTACGGGTCGTACGCGATGACCTTCATGCCGAAGCCCTGGGCGCGCTCGGCGACGAGCTGCCCGATCCGGCCG
>DAIPYF010000228.1:0-4456 GCA_036782855.1 Solirubrobacteraceae bacterium | reverse complement strand
CGCCCGCCGACCTCGTCGCCGAGCACACCGGCGGCGAGGCGATCGAGGTCTACGGCTCGCCGGCGCGGCTGGCCGAGACCGAGGCCGAGATGGCGCGCGAGGGCTTCCCGACGCGGCGCACCGGCACCTCGATCGCCGTGCTGCGGATCGACGACGCCGGCGGCCGCGCGCCCGCGGGCGAGCGGCGCTCGGCCAACCTTGAGGACGTGTTCGTGCTGCTGACCGGAGAGGAGATCGGCTGATGGCGACCGAGGCTGTCGCGCGACCGGCGGAGGCCGCCCCAGGGCGCCTTGACCGGCCCGCGCTCGCGGGCGTGCTGGTCCGCGAGATCATCAACTTCAGCTCGTACTGGCGCTCGACGACGTTCTCGTCGACGGTCGAGCCGACGATCTACCTGATCGCGTTCGGCTTCGGCTTCGGCTCGCTGGTGTCGACCGTCGGCGGCTACGACTACGTCGACTTCGTCGGCACCGGGACGGTCGCCACCGCGGTGCTGTTCTCGAGCGTGCTGCCCGCGATGTTCGGGACGTTCGTGAAGTACAAGTTCCAGCGCACGTACGACGCGATCCTCGCCGCCCCGGTCGACGTCGAGGAGCTCGTGACCGGCGAGGCCCTGTGGCTCGCGATGCGTGCCTCGGTCTACGGCTGCGCGCCGATGGTCGTCGCGATGCTCTTCGGCCTCGAGCCGAGCTGGGGCATGCTGCTCGTCCCCTTCATCAACTTCATCGCCGGCTACGGCTGGGCGTGCGCGGGCGTCGCGATCGCGGGCTTCCTCAAGGGCATCGAGAACTTCAACTACGTCACGAGCGCGGTGATCACCCCGCTGTTCCTGTTCGCGGGCTCGTTCTTCCCGATCGCCGGCCTTCCCGACTGGGCCCAGCTGCTCGCCGAGCTCAACCCGCTCTTCCACTGCGTCCAGCTCGTGCGGCACGCGGTCTTCGGGCTGCACGGCTGGGTCGATGTCTGGAACCTCGCCTTCATCGTCGTGTTCGGCCTCGCGATGTGGCGCCTCGCGATCGTCGCGATGACGCGGAAGCTGATCGACTGAGGGGGTGCGGGCGTTCGCGGGTTCGGATCGCGACGCGAGGTGCGCCCGCCCGACATCGCCCGCCCGGAGAGGCGGAATCGGGCAGACACCGCCGCCGGCGTTCCCGGAACCCGGAATCACACGCCGGCTGGCCCGTGCGCGAGCGCCTGCGCGATCGCTGCGATCACCGCTTCCGGCTCGTCGACGATGCGGCGCCATGTCACCCGGATGACCCGATGACCTGCGGCCAGGAGGTCGGCATCGCGGCGCCGGTCGCGCTCGAACGCGTCGCGTCCAGCGTGGTACGCGTAGCCGTCGACCTCGACCACCAGGCGCTCCCTGAGCCAGAGACAGTCGACCTCGTGGCCCGCCGCGCGCACGTTCGTGGCGGGCGCGGGCAGGCGCGCACGTCCGATCAGCGCGAGCAGCCGGCGCTCGGCCTCCGAGCGGGTCAAGGTCGGGCGTTCGGCGAGCAGCTCGCGGAGCGCGCCCGCGCCGCGGCGCGACGGGCCTCGGGCCACCGCGGCGAGGACCTCGGCCGGCCGGACCAGCCGTCCTGAGCGCGCGCGCTCGAGCGCCGCATCGAGCTCGTCCCGATCGAGGACCCCGGCGAGGTCTGCGAGCGTGCGCGCCGGTGACGTCAGCGGGAACCCTTCGCGGACGGTCCGGTCCGCCCGTTCGAGCCGCTCGACGCGATGGATCACGACTCCGCTCCTCGATGACGAGCCGCTCCGCGCGAGGGTGACGTGCGGGACGGCGCCGGACGCGACGAGCCCCCAGATCGCGCCGGCTGTCTGGTGACTCAGCACGGGATCCGGTCGGCACATGAGCAGCGCCGCGGTCTCGGCGGCCAACGGAGCGGGCGCGGCGTGGCCGCCGAGCAGCGAACCGGCGACGAAGCGGTGCAGGCGGCCCCGGTCCAGTCGATGAGCGATCGCCGATCGGCTGAGTCCTGCTGCCTGGAGTTGCGCGGGGGTGACGACGCCGCGCTGGCGCGCAGCGCGGGCCGCGACGCGACGGTCGGCCCCGCCCGCACGTGCAGTCGCGGGTTCCGGCTGTGCGGCAGGCGCCGTCTGCCCGATTCCATCGCCGCTGGCGGGCGGATTCGGGCCGATGCGCTGGTGCGGGGTGCCGGGACCCGGCGGTGACTCCTCCATGCCCCTCATAGCCCCGCGCCGGGCCGATCACCCCCGTTCCCGCGCCCACATCGTCGAGTGCACCCTTTGCTCGCGGTAGCCTCGAGGTTTCATGCCCACGGTGCTGGACATCGAGCAGTCGCTGCTCCTGCTGGAGCTCGAGCCGCCGTTCGACAAGCGCGCCGTGCAGCTCGCGCGGCGCCGGCAGGCGAAGGTGTGGCATCCCGATCTTGCGCCGCCCGGAAAACAGGTGGCGCACGAGCGGCACCTGAAGGCGATCAACGAGGCGGCGGACGAGCTCGAGCGGATCGCGGAGACCTCGCGCGGGGGCACCGTCAGCCGCAACGCCGTGAAGGTGAGCGCCGCGGCCGCGCGCAAGGCGCGCGAGGAGGAGGGACGGCGGGCCTACGAGGCCGAGCAGCGGCGCCGCGCCGCGGAGACCGACCGCGCCACCCACGACCCGTTCGGTTCGCAGATGCCAGACCACTCGGTCGTGCACCGCTACGCGCGCTGCCTCTCCTACCCCGAGTGGGGCGTCGGCGAGGTCGCGGGCATCTACTTCACGGGCGGCGGCGACGACATCCAGCAATGGGCCCGGGTGCGCTTCCAGCCCGGAATCCGCACGGTGCCCGCGGACTCGCTGCAGTTCGTCGACTTCAGCAAGCCCGACCCCGGGGCCGAACGGGTCCAGCGCTTCGTCACCGCGGCCCAGCACGCGCTCGCCGAAGGCGACTTCGCGCTCGCCGCCAGGCGCCTCATCTACGCCCGCGACGCCGACCCGCGCAACGCCTCGGTCCTGCGCCTGATGACGCTCGCGTTCTGGCAGTCGGGCGACCTGCCGGCGGCCGGCCGCGCGGTGCGCGACTGGGCGCGCGCCGAGCCGGATCGCCCGGCACCCCATCGCTTCGCGGCCCGGATCTACGAGGACATGGGCGCCGTCGCGCTCGCCGAGGAGGCCGCGGTCCGCGCCGCCCGCCGGGCGCCGCAGGACGCCGACGCATGGGAGCGGGTCGGACGCCTGCGGCTGCGGCTGATGGACCGGGACGGCGCGCTCGAGGCGCTCGAGCACGCACGGAGGCTGGGCCCGAGTGTCGAGGGGCTGCTCGACCTGGCGCTCGTGCTGCATCTGGCCGGCGACGTCGGCGGCGAGGTCACCGCCTGCGAGCAGGCGACCCTCCTGGAGCCGGACGACGGTGCGGCGTGGGCGCGATACGCCCACGCCCTCGCGCGGACGGACCGGACGAGCGACGCGGTCGCCGCGTGCGAGCGCGCGCTGCGGCTCGATCCGCAGGAGCGCGAGGTCGCGGGCCTCCTCGAGCGCCTGCGCGCCGCGATCCCGCGCGTCCTGCCCGCCGCCTGACCACACGCCGGTCTCCGGCGCGGAACGTCGTCCACCGGGCATCAAGCATCGTGCCGGAAATGACGATGCACAGCGTGAAGATGATCCGGCGCTGCACATTCGCCGCCCTCGCGGTGTCTCTGGCGACCGCCTCCGTGGCGGTCACGCCCGCGCCCGCGCCCGCAGCGGAGGTCGGCATCAACCCGATCTCCCAGCAGCCGTCCCAGGCGCTCGACGCGATGGGGCAGCTCGGCGCCACCTGGGTGCGCGCGTTCGTGCGCTGGGACCAGGTCGAGCCCGGCGGTCCGGGGCGCTGGGTCACCGAGTCGCTGGCGACGCTCGACGAGTACGCCGCGGCGGCCTCCCTGCGCGGCGTCAAGGTCGTCGCCGTCGTCACCGGGGCCCCGCAGTGGGCGAACGGCACGACGGACCCGTACGTCCCGCCCCGCGACCCGGCCGACTTCGGGCGCTTCCTGAACGCGCTCGCCGCGCGCGAGCGCGGCCGCATCGCCGCGTGGGAGATCTGGAACGAGCCGGACGAGAAGGACTTCTGGCACGGGCCCGTCGGCCCGCAGTACTACGCGCCGCTGCTCAAGGCCGCCCACGCCGGGATCACCGCGGCGGACCCGGGCGCGCTCGTGCTCGCCGGGGCGTCGACCGGCAACGACTACCCCTTCCTCGAGGGCCTCTACGCCAACGGCGCAGGCGATGCGTTCAGCGGCGTCGCGGTCCACACGGACACCGCCTGCCTCGTCACGCCGCCCGACAGCTACTACCGCGACCCGGGCGGGAAGATCGGGCGCTTCAGCTTCCTCGGCTTCCGTGAGGTCCACGACGTGCTGGCGCGCAACGGGCATGCCGAGCGGCCGATCATCATGACCGAGCTCGGCTGGTCGGTCACGAAGACCCGCTGCTCGCGCGGCGCCTCGGCCGGCAAGAAGGCGGCCGGCGTCA
>DAIPYF010000227.1:0-4525 GCA_036782855.1 Solirubrobacteraceae bacterium | reverse complement strand
CGCTCGTGCTGTGGCTCCTGGGGACGGCGAGCGGGGCGGACGCCGAGCGGCTCGCAGCGCTGCACGGCTCGCGGCTGCGAATGATGCTCGAGAAGACCACCGACACGACGGTGCGCGGCGTGATCTACGAGGCCGCCGGAACAGTCGGCGCCGAGGTGCTCGCGGCCGGCGTGGCGGAGATGGAACACGCGCGGCGCACGAACGAGATCCCGTTCGCCGTCATCGACGCGGACCCGCGCGGAGACCGGGCGGTGTGGCTCGCGCAGGTGCGGGCGTCCGTCGAGCGGCTGCTCGCGGGGCCGCGGCGCGTCTCCGCCTGAGATCGCGTCAGCCGGCGGCGCCGGCGACGGTCATGCCGTACTCGCGCATGAGCGCCTGGAGCTTGGGGGTGACCTGCTGGAGTGCCTGCGTGGCAACGCCGAACTGCTGGGGGTCGTCGGCCTCGGCGGCATCCAGCAGCAGCTGGTTCCCCGTCGCCTGAGCCTTGAGGGCGCGCCCGATCAACGCGGCCTGCTGCACCTGGTCGCTGGGCGGCTTGATCGCGTCGTAGCGCCTGCTCGCGCGGTTGGCGGCCTTCGTGGCGCGCCTGAGCGGCGGCGCGAACACGTCGACATTGCCGGTCTTGCCAACCGCCTGGAGATCCCGCTGAACGTCCTGGATCTCGGCGTTGTAGTCCTCGCAGATCGGGTTGACCTTCTTGATGAAGGCTGCGCGCTGGGCTGCGGAGTCGCTCTTCGGCGCCGTCGTCTCGGCGGTGGTCGTGGCAGGTGTCGACGCGGTCGTCGCGGCGGGTGCCGTCGTTGCTGCCGTCGTCGACGTGTCGTCGGAGCCGCAGCCGGCGGCGAGGGCGAGGACCGCCGCGCTCAGGGCGACGGTGAGGAGGGTGCGCATCGCGGGGAGTGTTCCAGAAACGGCGCCGCGGGCGTGCCGGTCACGCACGCCTCAGGCCAGCCCGGCGGCGTCCACGCGCTCGAGCAGATCCTGGAGGATCCGCGCCGTCGCGCCCCAGACGAGATGCTCATCCACGACGTACGTGTCCGTGCGGAAGGGCACGCCGCGGCGCAGCAGCCGCCGGCGCTCGTAGCCGGCACGCAGGTCGGCGAGCGTGAACTCGAGCACCTCCTCGACCTCGAAGGCGCTCGGAGCCCATTCGTGTCCCGCCTCGATCAGCCCGACGAACGGGTAGACGGCGTAGTTCGTCGCGATCGTCGGGGTCGGCTGGAGCGCGCCGACGAGGTCCACGGCCTCGCCGGGCAACCCGATCTCCTCGCGCGCCTCGCGCAGCGCCGTCTCGCGCAGGTCGTCCTCGTCCATGTCCTGGCGGCCACCGGGGAACGAGATCTCGCCGGCGTGCCGGCGCAGGTCGTCGCGACGTTTCGTGAGGACGACGCCCAGGCCCCCGTCCCGCCAGAACAGCGGGACGAGCACGGCCGCGTCGATGCGGCCGTGGACGTCGAGCGCCGCCGCCTCCTCGGGGTCGAGGAGGACGGGAGCCAGCGTCTGCGCGAGCTCAGCCCGCGAGCGTGACGCGCTCGACACGCTCATCGAACATGGCCTCGCCCTCGAGCGTGCGGTGGACCGGGCACTTGGCCGCGATCACGCGCAGACGCTCGACCTGCTCGTCGGAGAGGTGGTCGGGGAGGCGCAGGACCGTGTCGAACTTCGTCGGTGACCCGCGCTCGGCGGGCGTGAAGGAGCACTCGACCTCGAGCGTCCCGACGTCCCAGCCCTTGCGGGTGGCGTACATCTCGGTCGTGATCGCGACACAGCTCGCGAGGCTGGCGGCGAGCAGCTCGAGCGGGCTGGGCCCCTCATCGGTGCCGCCCAGGTCTGCCGGTTCGTCAGCGGTGAGCTCGTGCTGGCGGATCGTGACCGAGTGGCGGAAACCGGATTGGCGGGTTGCGGTTGCCTTCTTCATCGTCCCTCGATTATGCCCCCAAGACGTTAAAGAGGAGCCCGGTGGGCACCTTGGGGACGAAGAACGTCGACTTCGGCGGCATGTTCACGCCCGCCGCCGCGATCTCACCGATCTGCTCGACACTCGCCCCGGGGAGGAAGAACGCGGCGTCGAAGGCGCCCGACAGGACCTGCTCGACGGCCTCCGCGTCGCTGCGCGAGTAGCCCAGCCCGTTGAAGTGCGAGATGTCGTCCTCGGTGAGGCCGAGCGGGCCGGTGAGGATCAGGCCCTCGACGATCGCCGTGTCGAGGTGGCGGTAGGGCTCCGGGTAATCGGCGAGCGCGCGGTCGGCGAGCGCCTGGTCCTTGAGCGTCAGCCGGAACGGCGTCCTGGAATGCCCGTCGAGGTAGCCGAGCTGGAGCGGGGCCCGCGGATCGGCCGCCGGGCCGGGCGGCAGGTCGTCGGTGCTCGCCAGCTCGGTGATGTCGAAGCAGTCGCGCAGCGTGGCGGCGAGCGCCTCCTGGCGGGCCGCGTCACCCTGAAGACCGCTGATCAGGCGATGTGTGGGAAACACCATCAGGCCCGGGTCCTCGAGCGCGACGAGGTGCATCAGGACGTACCGGTGCTCGCCCTCACCGCCGATCTCCTCGGCGTACACGCGGGCGGTCTCGTAGCGATGGTGGCCGTCGGCGATCAGCAGTTCCGCGGGCTCGAGCGCCGCGTGGACCGCCGCGATCGCGTCGGGGTCGGCGACGCGCCAGAGGCGATTGCGTGTGCCTTCGGCGTCGGTCTGCTCGCCGTACGCCTCGTCGTTCGCGACGTGTGGGGCGAGCGCGCCCCACGCGGCACCGGTGGGGTCGCCGTACAGCGAGAAGATGGGGGAGAGGTTCGCCTGCGTGGCGCGGGTCAGGCGCAGCCGGTCCTCCTTGGGGCCGGGGTGGGTGCGCTCGTGCGGGCGGATGCGGCCCGGGCCGTAGTCCTCGACGCGCACGCGGGCGAGGAAGCCGTTGCGGGTGCGGGTGGTTCCATCGGGCCCGGTGTACTCCTGGGTGAGCGCCCAGATCGCGGGCTGCCCGTCGCGGACGACGGCGCCGGCCTCGCGCCACGCGGACAGCTGCCGTGCTGCGTGCTCGTACGGGTCGCCGCCCGGCTCGGCGGGCTCGGGCAGGTCGATGCGCACCACGTTGTAGGGCGAGCGCGTCTCCAGGTCCGCGCGCTGCGCGGGGTCGATCACGTCGTACGGCGGCGAGCACACCGCGTCGAGCGAGCCGACGGTGGCGAGGTCGTAGTGGAGGGCGCGGAGGGGCTGGACATCGGCCATGGCCCGCACGCTAGAGCAGCGCCGGGCCCGGCGCCCGCCGGCCCGCTACGGCTTGATGTACGACCGCGTGCGCACGGCCGCGAGCACGTCGCCCATCTGCGGGCCGAGCGTCTGGCGGTACGTGCCGGAGTGGCATTCACTGCCCGGCCGGGAGAGGCCGTCGAGCCACGTCTCCAGCCAGAGCGACTGGCCGGGCGGGATCGTCGCGCCGGAGGTCGCAGCGGTCGAGAACGCGCGGACGGCGCGCAGGTGCGTGCGCCGGTCCATCTGCGGGCGGGTGACGCGCCAGGCTGCGCTGTTGCGCGTGCCGCTGTCGAGGATGCGCGGGCCGATGTCCGGAAGGTCGCGGGCGACGCGGGCCGTCGCGGTGGATGACGGCGCGAGGGTGAGCGTCGCCTTCGTCGTGACGCGGTAGAAGCACGAGCCGTGCCCGGCGAGCCAGACGGGTGCGCCGCTGGACTTCTGGCGCTTCCAGCTGTTCGGGACGAGGAGCGTCGTGGAGATCTGGCCGGTCTTACCGGGCAGGCCGGCGATCTTCACCGTCGAGGAGAACGGGACGCGGACCGAGCCGGTGTTGGTGGCGGCGACGGCTGTGGGAGCGGCGGAGACGAGGGCCAGGGCGGCGAACGCGGCGGTGGCGAGGGGGATGTGCTGGAAACGTGGCATCACTTCTGGAACGTCGCAGCGGCGGGAAGGTTGCGGAGGCATGACCAGCGGCGCATGATCGTCCGGCTACGAACGCATGTTCTCCCTGTGGTCGGGCAAGAGAAGCGTTGCAGCCGGTGCCAGCTGGTCAAGGAGATCGCGGAATTCCACCTCTCGACTGCCAATGGGCGGCAGGCATGGTGTAAGGCGTGTCGCCGTGCCTACGATGCCGCCGATCACCGCCGAACGTGGGGCGAGGAACGGCGTGCACAGAAGCGCCTGCGGGAGCAGGAGTTCGCCCGGTGGTACCGCGACCTCAAGACGCGCCTTGCACCGACTGCGGCGGAAGGTTCGAAGCGGCGGTGATGCAGTGGGATCATCTTCCCGGCTTCGAGAAGTGCGCGAACCCGAGCGATCTGGCTCGCAAATGCTCCAGGCGGCGCCTCCTCGAGGAGATCGAGAAGTGCGAGCTCGTCTGTGCGAACTGCCATGCACTGCGTACAGTTCGCCGCTTCGGGGCGTAGCTCAGCCTGGTAGAGCGCCGCGTTTGGGACGCGGAGGTTTCGCCGGTTCGAATCCGGCCGCCCCGATTGGGACTGGTCGCATACCGCTGTCGTGAACCGAACTGCGGGTAGGGTCGGCGTGTGCAGGCGACGCTGACG
>DAIPYF010000226.1:0-4545 GCA_036782855.1 Solirubrobacteraceae bacterium | reverse complement strand
TGCTATACGCGACGAGGGGTCCCGCGGCCTGCGCCCTCGGCCCGCCTGACGCGGCGCAATTCCAAGCGCGGAGGTCGGATTCGCGGGCTGTTCAGCGTTGCGCGGCGGCGGCGATGGCGCGGCGCAGCTGGTCGGCGGTGACGACGCCGCACAGGCGGTCGTCGGTGTCGACCACGATCACGGCGCCGAGGCGCCGCACCGCGTCGAGGCCGAGCAGCGCTTCGACCGGCGTGTCGCGCGTGACCCATGCCTCGGGCTCGGCGGCGGGGTCGAGCAGCTCGCGGACCGGGAGCGCGGGCCGGCCGTCGGCGAGCGCCGCGTCGACCTGCGCGGACTGGAGGATCCCCTCGAAGCGGCCGAGCTCGTCCGTCACCGCGAACCACGGCGCGCGGTACAGCCCGAAGTAGCGGTCGTGAGCATCCAGGACGCTCGTCGGCGCCGGGATCGTGACCGGCTGCTCGTCCATCACGTCGCCGGCCGTGACGCCCTCGAGCGCTTCGGCGTACTTCGATCCGGCGACCGCGCCGCGTGCGGCCTGACCGAGGAACCAGCCGAGCAGGCCGAACCACAGGCCGCTGACGACGTCGCCCCGGATGAAGACGAAGATGCCCAGGCCGATCATCAGCCAGGAGAAGAGCTCACCGAGCCGCGCCGAGAAGCGGGTGCCGCGGCTGCGGTCCCCGGTCACCTTCCACGCGATCGCGCGCGCGATCCGCCCGCCGTCGAGCGGGAACGCCGGGATCAGGTTGAAGACCAGCAGCACGAGGTTGATGAGGCCCAGGTACCCGATCAGCGCGACGCCGGGAGTGGTGCTGACGTCCTGGAAGGTCGCCGAGTCGACGACGCCCGCCATCTTCGAGACGAGCGCGCCGAGGCCCGCGCAGACGCCGACGATCACGGCGGTCACCGCCGGGCCGGCGGCCGCGACGTAGAACTCCTCCTTCGGGCTCTTCGAGTCGCGCGTGAGCTTTGCGACGCCGCCGAACAGCCACAGGTCGATGCCGCTCGTGCCGATCCCGAAGCGGCGCGCCGTGAGCGCGTGGCCGAGCTCGTGGAGCAGGAGCGAGAGGAAGAACAGGACCGTCGCGGCGACGGCGATGCCGAAGGCGACGGTGTTCGAGGAGTCCGTGAGCACCCGCTGGAAGTAGCTCGACAGCCACCAGATCATCAGGAACAGCACGAGGAACCAGCTCGGGCTCGCGCCGATGCGGATCCCGAAGACCCGGAAGAGCTGGATGGAGCGGTCGCCGAGCACCGTGGGCCTATGGTCGCAGGGTGGTGGGCCGCGCGGCGACGATCGTCCGGCGAAGCGCGCGAGAAGTGATCAGTGACTGATCGAAACTCGCAGCCAGTGCGCCGACGATCGCGCTCGTTGCGAGAAATGACCAGTCACTGGTCACAACCCGCAACGCCCCGCGCTCACGAGGCCGCGGCCGCCGGCGTGTGGCGCTCGATGATCGCCTCGACGTCCACGCCCGCGGGCAGCGTGCCGTAGTTCAGGCCCGCGTCCCCGGCCAGGCGCGCGGCGCAGAACGCGTCGGCGACGGCCGGCGGGGCGTGGCGGACGACGAGCGAGCCCTGCAGCGCCTTCGCCATGTCCTCGACGACGCGCCGCGCGCGGTGCTCGATCGCCTCGGTGTCGGCGAACGCGCCGCGCAGGTCGTCGACGAACGCGTCCAGTCGCGGGTCCGCGCCCGCCGCCAGGTCCAGTTCCGCGAAGAAGACCTCGAGCGCCTCCGGCGTGCGCGAGAGCGCGCGCAGGACGTCGAGCGCCATGACGTTCCCCGAGCCCTCCCAGATCGAGTTGAGCGGCGCCTCGCGATAGAGCCGCGGCATGCCGGACTCCTCGACGAAGCCCACGCCGCCGAAGCACTCGAGTGCCTCGTAGGAGTGCTGGACCGCGCGCTTGCAGGCGTAGTACTTGCCGACCGCGGTGCCCAGGCGCTTCATGTGCGCCTCCCGGGGGTCGGCGTCGGCGCGGTCGTAGGCGCGCGACATGCGCAGCGCCATCGCCGTCGTCGCCTCCGACTCGATGGCGAGGTCCGCGAGGACGTTGCGCATCAGCGGCTGGTCGCTGAGCGTGCGGCCGAACGCCGCGCGGTGACTCGTGTGCCAGGTCGCCTGGTTGACCGCGGCGCGCATGCCGGACGCCGCGCCCGTGAGGCAGTCAAGGCGCGTGTGCCCGACCATCTCGATGATCGTCGGCACGCCGCGCCCCGGCTCGCCGACCATGCGCGCGATCGCGCCGTGGTACTCGACCTCGCTGGAGGCGTTGGAGCGGTTGCCGAGCTTGTCCTTCAGTCGCTGCACGCGGATCGCGTTCGGCGTGCCGTCGGGCAGGATCCGGGGGAGGGCGAAGCACGACAGGCCCTCGTCGGTCTGGGCCAGGATGAGGAACAGGTCGCTCATCGGCGCCGAGCAGAAGAACTTGTGGCCGGTGATCTCGTACTCGGCTCCGGACCCGCCGCCGTTCAGGGGCACCGCGACCGTCGTGTTGGCGCGCACGTCGGACCCGCCCTGCTTCTCGGTCATCGCCATGCCGCAGATCGCCGAGCCCTTGTCGGCCGCCGTCTTCGTCGTGTCGGGGTCGTACGTCGTCGCGGTGATCAGCGGCTCCCACTCGGCGGCGAGCTCCGGCTGCGCGCGCAGGGCGGGGACGACGGCGTAGGTCATCGTGACCGGGCAGAGGAAGCCCGCCTCCGCCTGGCCGGCGAGCATGAACAGCGCCGAGCGGACGACGTGGGCGCCCTCCTGGTCGGTGCGCCAGGGGAGCGCGTGCAGCTCGCGCTCGATGCCCGCGCGGGTGAGGTGGTGCCAGGACTCGTCGAACTCGACATGGTCGACGCGGTTCCCGTAGCGGTCGTGCGTCCGCAGGACCGGCGTACGCTCGTTCGCGAGCACGCCCCAGCGCTGCGGCTCGCCACCCCAGAAGGCGCCGTCGGCCGTGATGCGATCGAGCGCCCACGCGCCGCCTTCGCGCTCGACGGCCTCGAGCATCGGCCGGTCGTCCAGCGCGATGTTGCGCCCGCTCAGCGGCGGCGGCTGGTTCTCGACCTCGTGTGTGATGAGCGGGGCGTTCGCCGCCCGGATCGTGGCCATGGGCGCAGGCTACGCTCCGAGCCGCCCGGAGGCCAGCGAGCGACTAGCATCGCCCGCCTCCCCACCGACACCCGAGCCGAAGGACACCATGGCGAAGATCCAGGTGAAGAACCCCGTCGTCGAGCTCGACGGCGACGAGATGACCCGCATCATCTGGCAGTTCATCAAGGACCAGCTGATCCTTCCGTACCTCGACGTCGACCTGAAGTACTACGACCTCGGGATCGAGCAGCGCGACGCGACCGACGATCAGATCACCGTCGACGCCGCGAACGCGATCAAGGAGCACGGCGTCGGGGTGAAGTGCGCGACGATCACGCCCGACGAGGCGCGCGTCGAGGAGTTCGGCCTGAAGAGCATGTGGCGCTCCCCCAACGGGACGATCCGCAACATCCTCGGCGGCGTCATCTTCCGCGAGCCGATCGTGATCTCGAACGTCCCGCGGCTCGTGCCGGGGTGGACGAAGCCGATCGTCATCGGCCGTCACGCGTTCGGCGACCAGTACCGCGCGACGGACCTCGTCGTCCCGGGTGCCGGCACGCTGACGATGACCTACACGCCCAGGGACGGCGGTGAGCCGATCGAGCTCGACGTCTACGACTTCCCGGGCGGGGGCGTCGCGATGGCGATGTACAACCTCGACGACTCGATCCGCGACTTCGCCCGGGCGTCGCTGCGCTACGGCCTGGACCGCGGGTTCCCCGTCTACCTGTCGACGAAGAACACGATCCTCAAGAAGTACGACGGCCGCTTCAAGGATCTCTTCGCCGAGGTCTACGAGGCCGAGTTCAAGGCCGACTTCGAGGCCGCGGGCATCACCTACGAGCACCGCCTGATCGACGACATGGTCGCCGCAGCGCTGAAGTGGGAGGGCGGCTACGTGTGGGCGTGCAAGAACTACGACGGCGACGTGCAGTCCGACACCGTCGCGCAGGGCTTCGGCTCGCTCGGCCTGATGACGAGCGTCCTGATGACGCCCGACGGCAAGACCGTCGAGGCCGAGGCCGCGCACGGGACCGTCACCCGCCACTACCGCGAGCACCAGAAGGGCAACCCGACCTCCACCAACCCGATCGCGTCGATCTTCGCGTGGACGCGCGGCCTGGCCGCGCGCGGGCGCATGGACGGGACGCCCGAGGTCACGGCGTTCGCGGACACGCTGGAGCGCGTGTGCATCGAGACGGTCGAGAGCGGGAAGATGACGAAGGACCTCGCCCTGCTCATCGGTCCCGACCAGCCGTTCCAGACCACGCAGGACTTCCTCGCATCGATCGACGAGAACCTCCGGCAGGCCATGGCCTGAGGCGCACCGGTAGCGTCCGTCCCACCCGCCCGCCCTCCACGACGTCCCCTCTCCAGGAGAAGAACCACCGATGACCCCCGTGAACGTCACCGTCACCGGCGCCGCCGGCCAGATCGGCTACGCCATCCTCTTCCGCATCGCGA
>DAIPYF010000225.1:4237-4564 GCA_036782855.1 Solirubrobacteraceae bacterium | reverse complement strand
TCGGGATCGACCGGCTCTCGTCCATGTACTTCGCGAGCATCGCGGCGCCGCCGCGCAGGGGCTGGGCCGTCGCGGCGGTCGCCGTCGCCGCCGGCGCGTCGCCGGCGGCGAGCACGTCCGCCTTCGTCACGCGGCCGCCGGGCCCGGAGCCCGTGACGCCAGCCAGATCGACGCCCTCGGCCGCGGCGACGCGCGCCGCGACGGGGGAGACCTTCATGCCCTCGGGGGCAGGCGCGGCGAGCTCCGTCACCGTCTCCACCGACGCGGTGTCGAGCGTGCGCGGGGTGGGCTGCGCGAGCCGCGTCCCCGGCGCGACGACCGCGGCGG
>DAIPYF010000225.1:0-4227 GCA_036782855.1 Solirubrobacteraceae bacterium | reverse complement strand
GGGGGAGACCCTCATGCCCTCGGGGGCGGCCGCGGCGGCGGGCGCCCCGCCGGGCGCCGGAGCGTCCGCGGCGGGCCGCGGCGCGGCGGGCGCGGCGGCCGCGCCGAGCTGCATGCGCGCGATCACCTGGCCGACCGTGACCGTCTCGCCCTCGGCGGCCAGCAGTTCGGTGATGACGCCCGCGGCCGGGGCCGGCAGCTCGACATCGACCTTGTCGGTGGAGATCTCGACGATCGTGTCGCCGTCGCCGACCGCGTCACCGACCGTGACGTGCCACTCCAGGAGCGTGCCCTCCGTGACCGACTCGCCGGCGCCGGGGGTGATGATGTCGATGACCTCGCCGGGGGCGTCGTCGGGCGCCGTCGCGTCGGCCGGCGGGGCCGCGGGCGCGGAGCCGTTGCCGCCGGATCCGTTCGTGGACGCGCCGTCGTCCGGGGCGATCTCGACGAGGACGGCGCCGACGGTGACGGTGTCGCCCTCGGCGGCGTGGACCTTCACGACCGTTCCGGAGACGGGGGCGGGGACCTCGGCGTCCACCTTGTCGGTGGAGATCTCGACGAGGGTCTCGTCGGCGTCGACGTGGTCGCCCTCGGCCTTGTGCCACTCGAGGACGGTGCCCTCGGTCACCGACTCGCCCATCGCCGGCAACGTGACCTGAACTGTGGTGGAGACGGCCATCGGCAGGGTCTGCGCGTACCCTAGCGCGCCGGTGGCGTCACGTCGGCGGGTGCATCAGGACGTTCACCGGCGGCCTCGCGGCTGCGGCTCTCGCGCACGAAGTCCCAGCTCCCGAAGAAGGGAGCGATCCCGCCGAGCACGGAGACGGCGAACGCGGTGCGCAGCGGGACGACCCGTGCGCGCAGCGCCAGCAGGATCAGCAGGACCATGCAGATCCAGCCGACCCCGTGGGCGAACCCGAAGACCGTCTCGCCCGCGGCCAGCCCGGGGATGAGCCACACGGCGAGCAGGCAGACGTAGATCGTCGAGTGCGTGAACGAGAGTCGCTTGAGCGCCGTGAAGGAGAGGCTCGGGGAGCGGGCCGCGGCCGGCGCGGCGGTCGGCGCGGTGCTCACGGGGTGCCCTCGCCCAGCAGCTGCGCCATCCGGCGCAGCGGTTCGTCCGCCTCGTCGGGCCAGGAGCCGACGTCGGCGGGCCACCACGCGTAGTCGTCGTGCTCGTGGTCCATCTGGACCTGTGCGCCCGGCGCGAGCCAGGCCTGGCCGATGAACATGACGAGCGCGTGCGGCAGCAGGACCAGCGCCTCGGCCTGCACGCGCTCCGGCGCGACGGCCCATTCCTCCCGCAGTTCGCGCACGAGCGTGTCGACGGGGCTCTCGCCGACGTCGACCGCGCCGCCGGCGCCCAGCGCCCAGCGCCCCGGCCACGAGGCGAGCCAGGCGGCTCGCCGCCCGGCGAGCCAGCGGCCGTCGCTGTCGCGCACGGCGCAGAGCGCCGCGACCGACCCCGAGGCGTCGCCCTCGACCAGGCGCAGCGACCAGCGCGCGGGCTGCAGGTCGATGGTCAGCCGGCCGTCCTCGGCGACGCTGTGGCCGGTCATCCGCGCGCCGAGCCCGTCGTGGCTCGGTGAGCCGCGCTCGGCCAGGGCGGCGACCGCGGCGTCGGCGGCGGCGGTGGCATCCGCCGGCGGCTGGTAGTGCACGTCGGTCCAGCGGGCCTCGACCTGGTCGGGGGACCAGGGTCCGCGGGCGAGCAGGCCGGGCGCCGCGCTCACGGCGAGGGCTCGCTGTCCGGGTTCGGTGCGGCGACCGTCGAGCAATGACGCGCTGTCATCGCGACACAGGGTACGGTCCCGCCGATGCCGGGGCGCACGCGCAGCACGTGGGGCTGGGGCTTCGAGGATGCGGCGTTCACCGCCGCGCAGGCGCTCGAGGCGGCGCCCGGGATCCCCGGGCTGCTCGGCTTCGGCGCCGGCGAGCCCGAGGAGCCCGTCCCGCTCGAGCGGGTGACACTCCCCGAGCCGCGGGTCGCGCCGCCGACCGGGGACCTCGCGTCGGTCTGCTCGCAGGGGCACCGAGAGCGCGCGACGCACGCCTACGGCAAGTCGTATCTCGACACGGTGCGCGCCTTCCGCGGCGTCTACGAGCACGTTCCCGACCTCGTGGCGCGCCCGCGCGACGAGGTCGACGTCGCGTCGCTGCTCGACTGGGCCGCGGGCGCGAACGTCGCGGTCGTTCCCTACGGCGGGGGGACGAGCGTCGTCGGCGGCGTGGAGCCGCGGATCCCCGGGCGGTTCGACGGGGCGCTCTCGCTCGACCTCGGGGCCCTGGACGGCCTGCTCGAGCTGGACGAGGTCTCCCGCGCCGCCCGGATCGGCGCCGGCGCGAGCGGGCCGCGGGTCGAGGAGCTGCTCGGGGCGCACGGCCTGACGATGCGGTTCTTCCCGCAGTCGTTCGAGCTCTCGACGCTCGGCGGCTGGGTCGCGACCCGCGCCGGCGGGCACTTCGCGACGAAGCTGACGCACGTCGACGACCTCGTCGAGAGTGTGCGGGCGATCACCCCGTCCGGGACCTGGGAGTCGCGGCGCCTGCCGGGGTCGGGGGCCGGCCCGTCGCCGGATCGGATGCTGCTCGGCTCGGAGGGCGCGCTCGGCGTGATCACGGACGCGTGGGTGCGGGTCCAGCCGCGCCCGGAGCATCGCGCCTCGCGGGCCGTGCGCTTTGCGACGTTCCTCGGCGGCGCGGAGGCGGTGCGCGCGCTCGCGCAGTCCGGGCTGGACCCGGCCAACTGCAGGCTGATCGACGAGCTGGAGGCGCTGCAGACCGGCGCGGGCGACGGGACGCACGCCGTGCTCGTGCTGGGCTTCGAGTCCACCGACCATCCGGTCGACGCCGACCTCGCGGAAGGGCTGCGCATCTGCCGCGACCACGGCGGGGTGTGGGACGAGCCCGCGGGCGGCGGCGGTGGGTCGGTCGGGGCGTGGCGCGAGGCGTTCATCCGCATGCCCTACCTGCGGGACCTGCTGCTGCGGCTCGGCATCCTCTCGGACACGTTCGAGACCGCGATCACCTGGGAGCGCTTTCCGGCCTTCCACGAGACCGTGCTCGGCGCGGTGCGGGAGGCGCTCGGCGAGCCCTGCCGGGTCACGTGCCGCTTCACGCACGTGTACCCGGACGGCCCGGCGCCGTACATCACCGTGATCGCGCCCGCACGGCGCGGCGACGAGGTCGCCCAGTGGCACGCGATGAAGCGCGCCGCCGGCGACGCGATCATCGCGGGCGGCGGGACGATCACCCACCATCACGCGGTCGGCCGCGACCACCGGCCCTGGTACGACCGCCAGCGCCCGGACGTCTTCGCCGCCGCGCTGCGCGGCGCCAAGGCGGCGGTGGACCCGGCCGGCGTCATGAACCCCGGCGTCCTGCTGGACTGACCGGCGGCGCCTTGACACCACTGGTGTGTGAGTGCATACTCACACCCGATGCACGCCGTCGCCACCAGCCCGCGCAAGCTCCAGACCGCCGAGGACCGGCGCGAGGACGTCATGCGCGCGGCGATGCGGGAGTTCGCCCGGCGCGGCTACTACGGCACGCCGACGACGGACGTCGCCAGGGGCGCCGGCATCTCGCAGGCGTACCTGTTCCGTCTCTTCCCGACCAAGGAGGAGCTGTTCGTCGCCTGCGTCGAGCGGACGTACCGCACGGTGCACGACGAGTTCGTGAAGGTCAGCGCGCCGCACGCCGGGGACCAGGAGGCCGTGATGACGGCCATGGGCGACCGGTACAACGAGCTGCTGCAGACGAGCGACGTGCTGCTCTGCCAGCTCCACGGCTACGCGGCCTGTCGCGAGCCGGCGATCCGCACCGCCGTCCGCGAGGGCTACCAGCAGCTCGTCGAGCTGGTGCAGCACCTCAGCGGCGCACCCGACGAGGAGATCCAGCGGTTCTTCGCGATCGGGATGCTCATCAACGTCGTCGCCGCCATGGGCGCCCAGGGGCTCGACGAGCCCTGGCTCCAGGCGCTGATGACCGGCAAGGACTGCTGAGGGGACCGCTCGATGCGCGCGTCGTCCCCGATCTCGCTCGACCCGAGAGTGAGTGAGTGCTCGCACCTTGTGTGTGATGACTCACACAACATGCCCGTGCAGGACCACACCGATCACCCACACCCGGAGGACCCCATGTCACCCGCCACCCGAGCCCACGCCATCTGGACGTTCGTCGTCACGTCGATCGCCCTCTTCATGGTCACGCTCGACAACCTCGTCGT
>DAIPYF010000224.1:0-4645 GCA_036782855.1 Solirubrobacteraceae bacterium | reverse complement strand
GGGCCGTCGTTCTCGAGCAGGTGCGGGATCCCGTGGCGACAGCACAGGTAGACGGACTTCAGGTTCACGTCCTGCACGCGCTGCCACGCGTCGAGGCCGGTCCTGAGGATCGAGTCGTCGTCGTTGGGGGAGATCCCGGCGTTGTTGAACAGCACGTGGATCGCGCCCAGCCGCGCCTTCACCTGCGCGTACATGTCGCGGACCGCGTCGTCGTCGGTGACGTCGACGCTCAGGGACAGGTCGCCGGGCGCCCCGTCGACGAGGTCGACCCCCGCCACGGTCGCGCCCTCCCGCTGAAAGGCGGCCACGGTGGCCGCCCCGATCCCGCCGCTCGCCCCCGTGACGACGCAGACCTTCCCTGCCAGACGTCCGGCCATGTCCTCAGTCCTCCTGCGTGCGGTAGTAGACGGTCTTCACCTCGGTGTACGCGTCCGTGGCGCGCGGCCCGAGCTCGCGGCCGTAGCCGCTCTGCTTGAAGCCGCCGAACGGCGTGGTGACCCGCACCGAGCTGTTGGAGTTGATCGACAGGTTGCCCGCCTCGACGGCGCGGGCGACGCGCAGCGCCTTCGCGCCGTCGCGCGTCCACACCGAGCCGGAGAGGCCGTAGATCGTGTCGTTGGCCAACCGGATCGCCTGTTCCTCGCCGGTGAACGGGATGACGCATGCGACCGGCCCGAAGATCTCCTCGGTCGCGGCGCGGTCGTCCGGGGAGACGGGGTGCAGGATCGTCGGCGGGAACCAGAAGCCGGGACCGTCGGGGGCGCTGCCGCGAATCGCCACGGGCGCGCCGTCGGGCACGAACGAGGCGACGCTCTCACGCTGGCCCGCGGAGATCAGCGGGCCCATCTCGGTCGCGGGGTCGAGCGGGTCGCCGACGCGGATCGCGCTGACGACGGGCTCGAGCGCCGCGAGGAACTCGTCCACCGCGCCCTCCTCGACGAGGATGCGCGAGCGCGCGCAGCAGTCCTGGCCGGCGTTGTCGAAGACCGCCCACGGCGCCGCCCGTGCCGCCGCCGGCACGTCGGCGTCGGCGAAGACGACGTTCGCCGACTTGCCGCCGAGCTCGAGCGTCACGCGCTTGATCGTCGACGCGGCGGACGCCGCGATCGACGCGCCGACCTCGGTCGATCCGGTGAACGCGATCTTGCCCACGTCGGGATGCTCGACGAGGCGCTGACCGCAGGTGCGGCCCGGTCCGACGACGACGTTCACCACGCCGTCCGGCACGCCGGCGCCCGCGGCGATCTCGGCGAAGCGCACGGCGGTGAGGGGGGTGAGCTCCGCGGGCTTGAGCACGACCGTGTTGCCGGCGGCGAGGGCGGGGGCGAGCTTCCACGAGGCGATCGCGAGCGGGAAGTTCCACGGCGTGATCAGCCCGACGACGCCGATCGGCTCGCGGAACGTCATCGCGATCCCGCCGTCGACGGGGATCGTCTCGCCGAGCAGGCGCTCGGGCGCGCCGGAGAAGTAGCGGAAGGTCGCGATCGCGCCGCCGATCTCGCCGCGGGCGGCGCCGATCGGCTTGCCGGCGTTGCGCGCCTCCAGCAGCGCGAGCTCCTCGTGGGCGTCCTCGAGCGCGGCCGTCAGGTCGCGCAGGATCCCGGCGCGCGGTCCGGGCGCCAGTGCGCGCCAGGCGGGGAGTGCCTCCTTCGCGCGTGCGACAGCCTCGTCGGTCTGCTCGACGCCGGCCCGGGGGAGCGTGCGCAGGACCTCCGCGGTCGCCGGCTCCAGGACGGACAGCGTCTCGCTCATGCGCCGCAGTGTGGCAAAGGACCGAGTGTCATGCCATTCGTGCGGGACGGCGCTCGTCCGGCCCGCCGCGGAGCGGGCCGGACGAGCACGAGTCCTGCAGGCCTACGGGGCCTCGGGGAACTTCGGTGGCTCGCCGATCTCGGCGGCCAGGGCGGCCGCGTCCTCCTCTGCTGGCGAGTGGAACGTCTTGTTGCCGCTGACGGCCCACATGATCGCGGCGAAGATGATCACCGCGATCACCGTCACCGGTGCGTAGTTGAACGCCTCCCAGGTGAAGTCCTCGTTGCCGGGGACGGCGGCCGGCACGAACGGCAGCGAGAAGATGACCACGCAGAGCGCGACCCAGACGATCGCGATCGGGTTGAGCCAGCGGTACTTCTGGCCCAGGTTCCACGGGCCGCGCTCGTAGCTCTCGCCCTGGCGCCAGCGCAGGTACACCGGGATGACGTAGGCGATGTAGAGGCCGATGACGGCGATCGAGACGATCGCGAAGAACGCGAACGGGATGCCGCCCTCGTTGCCCTTGAGCGCCGGGAGGGTGATGACGAGCGCCCAGAAGCCGATGAAGAGCACCGCCATGTACGGGACGCGGTGATGGTTCAGGCGCGTCCACGTCCTGTGGCCCGGGATCGCCCCGTCGCGGGAGAAGGCGAACGTCATCCGCGAGGCGCTCGTGAGGCAGGACATGCCGCAGAACAGCTGCCCGATGAGCGCGATGAGGATGACGAGCTTCGCCGCCCACGAGTCCATGACGGCGGCGAAGATCGCCGGCGTGTAGCCCGCGGCCTCGTTGCCGACGTCCGCGCTGCCGACGGCGAACGTGATCGCCAGCAGGACGAACCAGCCGATGATCGCCGAGTAGAAGACCGACTGCCAGACGCCCCTGGCGGCCGAGATGGATGCGCCCTTGGTCTCCTCCGAGACGTGCGCCGAGGCGTCGTAGCCGGTGACGGTGTACATCGTCAGCAGGAAGCCGAGCGGGAGGACGTAGAACCAGAAGAACCCGCCGCCCGTCGAGCCGTCCTCGAAGCCGGAGTTGTTCAGGCGCTCCGTGAAGACGAAGTCGACGCTCGAGTGCTTGTCGGGAACGATGACGAGGATCGCGATGATCACGATCACGCCGAGGACGTGCCACCAGACGGAGATCGAGTTGAACCGCGCGACCAGCGGTGAGCTGAAGATGTTGATCAGCGTGTGAAGCCCGAGGATCAGCGCGAACAGCACGAACGTCTCCGCGAGGATGTGCGCGTCGTCCGCGAAGTTCATCCCGAAGATGTTCGCCTCGTAGAGGCTCAGCAGGTAGTTCGCGAAGCCGGCCGCGGCGTAGTCGACGGAGGCCACGACGGCGATCAGCCCGATGAGGTTGAACCAGCCGGTGTACCAGCCCCACTTGCGTCCGCCGAGACGGGCGGACCACCAGTAGATGGCACCCGCCGTCGGGAAGGACGAGGCGAGCTCGGCCATCGAGAACGCGACCGTCAGGATCAGCGCGCAGATGATCGGCCAGCCCCACGAGATCGCGATGGGGCCGCCGTTGTTCCATGCCTGGCCATATGTCGTGAAGCAGCCGGCAAGGACCGAGATGATCGTGAACGAGATCGCGAAGTTCTGGAACCCGCTCCAGCCGCGATGCAGCTTCTGTTCGTAGCCGAGCTCGGCGAGCCGACGTTCGTCGTCGGTCAGCGCGGCGCTCTGTTCGGTGGTGCTCACCCGGTGCCCTCCTCAGGACGTCCTGCAGATTGGAACGTTCACCTCCCAGAGGGGAAGGGCCGACCCGATAAAGGTCTGGCCGTCCGTCCTCTGGCCCGGCGCGACCATACGAACGCACGCGGACGGAAGTCAAGCGACGAATTGCACAAAGACCTTCGACAGGCGGTCGGCCTGCCCTGCCGCGGTCAGCCCTGTGGGAGCAGCCCGGCGAGGACGTGTTCGGTGCCGTGCAGGTGATCGGCGACGATCCCGACGGCCCGCGCGGTGTCCCCGGCGCGGACGGCGGCGAGGATCTGGGCGTGCTGCTCGTTGCTGTGCAGCAGCACCTCCTGGGGGTGCGGGATGTGGGCGATGAGGTCGGTCATCTCGCCCTGCGCCTCGGTCATCGCGGCGATCAGCCGTCCGCTTCCCGACGCCTCGGCCAGGCCGATGTGGAAGCGCACGTCCATCGGCCGGTACGCGTCGTAGTCGTCGAGCAGGTCGTCCATCTGCTCGACGTGGGCCGCGAGCGCGGCGAGCGCCTCCGCGTCGGCCCGCTGGCAGGCCAGCGCCACCGCTCCGAACTCGATCGCCAGCCGCAGGTCGCACACCTCGCGCCAGCGCGCGAGGACGTCGTCCCCGGGCCGGCCGGTCGGCGGGAGCGGGTCGGACACGAACGTGCCGCCGCCGCGCCCGCGGACGGCGTACAGGTGCCCGCTCTCGGTGAGGGCGGTCAGCGCCTGGCGCAGCGTCGAGCGCGCGATGCCCAGCCGCGAGCACAGCTCGCGCTCGGGCGGGAGCTGCGTGCCGGGGGCCAGCAGCCCGAGCTTGATCGCCGTCCCGAGCCGGTCGACGGTCTCCTCGAAGGCCGTCTGCGAGCGGACCGGCGCGAAGACGGTGTCCAGCGAGATGCCCGCGTGTCCCTCGTCCGTCATCGACTACAGCCGCTCGAAGCCGCGCACGCGCTCCCAGTCGGTCACCGCGGCGTCGAACGCCTCGAGCTCGACGCGCGCGGCGTTGAGGTAGTGGTCGACGACGTCGTCGCCGAACGCCGAGCGGGCGACCGCGCTCGCGGCGAACAGGTCGCGGGCGTCGCGCAGCGTGCCCGGGACGCGCTCGTGGTCGGTCGCGTAGGCGTTCCCGGTCACCGGCGGCTCCAGCGGCAGGCCCAGCTCGACGCCGTGCAGCCCGCCGGCGATCAGCG
>DAIPYF010000223.1:0-4649 GCA_036782855.1 Solirubrobacteraceae bacterium | reverse complement strand
GGCGACCATCCGCCGGTCGGTGTCGAAGTTCACGCCCGCCAGCGCGCCCGCGCCGAGCGGCAGGTCGGCGACCTGCGTGCCGACGAAGCGAAACCGCCGCCGGTCGCGTTCGAGCATCCAGACGTACGCGAGCAGGTGATGACCGAGATACACGGGCTGGGCGCGCTGCAGGTGCGTGTACCCGGGCAGCGGCCAGTCGATGTGGGCCTCGGCGGCGTCCAGGAGGGCGGACATCAGGTCCTCGATGCGCTCCGCCATTTCCTCGGCGGACTCGCGGACGAACAGCGCGACGTCGGTCGCGACCTGGTCGTTGCGCGAGCGGGCGGTGTGGAGCTTGCCGCCGACGGGCCCCGCGATCTCCGTCAGGCGCCGCTCGACCGCCATGTGGATGTCCTCGTCGTCCTCGAGGAAGGGGAACGTGCCGGCGCGCAGCTCGGCCTCGACGGCGTCGAGCCCGGCGAGCAGCGCGTCGCGGTCCTCGTCGCTGACGATCCCCTGCGCCGCGAGCATGCGCGCGTGGGCGCGCGACTGCGCGACGTCGTAGGGCCAGAGGCGCCGATCGACGTCGAGCGAGCGGTTGATGGACGCGAAGTCGGGATCCTGGGGCTCGGCGAAGCGCGACATGCTGCGCGAGTCTAGGCGCGCGCCAGGACTCGCCGCAGCGCCGCGGCGACCCGTTCGACCTGCCCGTCCGTCATCTCGGGGAAGAACGGCAGCGCGAGCGAGCGGGCGGCCACGTCCTCGCAGACGGGGAACTCGCCCTCGCGATGACCGAATCGCTCGCGATAGAGGCTCATGAGGTGGATCGCCGGCAGGTAGGGCTTGCTCTGGATCCCGTGGTCGCGCAGCGCGACGACCACCTCGTCGCGCGAGGGGCCCTCGTGCGGGACCTGCACGACGAAGACGAACCAGCCGCGGCGGTCACCGCGCGCGTCGGGGCACGGGAGCGCCAGCCCCTCGATCCCGGCGAGCGCCTCGCGGTATCGCCCCGCCACGCGCGCGCGGCCCGCGAGCATGCCCTCGAGGCGGTCCAGCTGGGCCAGCCCGATCGCGCACGCGATGTCGCTCAGGCGGTAGTTGAACCCGAGGCGGTCGTGGTCGAGCCAGTCCATGTTCGGCGCGCGGCCCTGATTGCGCTCGCTGTCGATCCGCTCCTTCACCGCGGCGTCACCGGTCGTGACCATCCCGCCCTCGCCGGTCGTCAGCTGCTTGTTGGCGTAGAACCCGAAGACCGCAGGGTGGCCGCGGCCGCCGACCGGCGTGCCGTCCGCGTGGACGGCGCCGAGCGCCTCGCAGGCGTCCTCGACGATCGGCAGGCCGAGCGCCTCGAACGCCGGCAGGTCGGCGGGGTAGCCGAAGATGTGGACGGGCAGCAGCGCCGTCGTGCGCGTCGTGATCGCGGCGGCGGCCGCCTGCGGGTCGAGGTTCAGCGTGACCGGGTCGATGTCGGCGAAGACCGGCCGGGCGCGCTCGAAGAGCACGGCGTTCGCGCTGGCGACGAACGAGAACGGGGACGTCACGACCTCGTCGGCGTCCGCCACGCCGGCGGCGCGCAGCGCGAGGTGCAGCCCGGACGTGCCGCTGGAGACGGCGCTCGCGTGGGCGACGCCCAGCCTGGCGGCGAACGCCTCCTCGAACGCCGGCACGCGCGGGCCGAGCGAGAGCTGACCGCTGCGCAGGACCTCGACGACCGCCCGCTCCTCCTCCTCCCCGAGGACGGGCCGCGCGAGCGGGACGACCTCGTCGGCCGCGCTCACGCGTCGGTGCCGGTGCTCGCCGCGGGCGCCGGCGCGCCGGCGCGCCCCGGCTGCTCGCGGTAGACGAGCGAGTCGACGAGGGCCTGCCACGACGCGGCGATGACGTTCTCGGCGACGCCGATCGTCCCCCACACGTCGTCGCCGTCGGAGGCGTCGATGAGGACGCGGGTCGTCGCGCCCGTCCCGTGCGTCTCGTCGAGGATGCGGACCTTGTAGTTCACGAGCTCGATGTCGGCCAGGTGCGGGTGGATCTCCGTGATCGCGTCGCGCAGTGCGCTGTCGAGCGCGTTGACCGGACCGTTGCCCTCGGCGGTCCGCACATAGCGCTCGCCGTCGATCCAGAGCTTGACGGTCGCCTCGCATTCGACCTTGCCGTCGGCGCGCTGCTCGACGATCGTGCGCCAGGACTCGAGCTGGAAGAGCGGCTCGTATGCGCCGGTCTCACGCCGCATCAGCAGCTCGAAGGACGCGTCGGCCGCCTCGAACTGGTAGCCGAGGTGCTCGAGCTGCTTGACGCGCTCGACGATGCGCGCCGCGGCGTCGTCATCGACCGCGATTCCGGCGGACTCGGCCTTCTCGGCGATCGTGCCGCGGCCGGAGAGCTCGGAGACGAGCACCTCGCGCGCGTTCCCGACGAGCGCGGGATCGGTGTGCTCGAACGTCGCCGCGTCGGCGCGGATGCCGGCGGCGTGCAGCCCGGCCTTGTGCGCGAAGGCGTGCTTGCCCACGAACGGCTGCGCGGGGTCCGGCGCACGGTTCAGCAGCTCGTCCACGAAGTGGGCGGTGCTGGTGAGCCGCGCGAGCCGCTCGGGCGCGAGCACCTCGATCCCCATCTTCAGCTGGAGGTCGGCGATGATCGTGACGAGGTTCGCGTTGCCGGTGCGCTCGCCGATGCCGTTGATCGTCCCCTGCACCTGCGTGGCGCCCGCCTCGACCGCGACGAGCGTGTTCGCGACCGCGCAGCCGCCGTCGTCGTGCGTGTGGATGCCGAGCGGCAGCGACGGAAGCGCCTCGCGGACGGCGGTGACCGCGGCGGTGATCCGGCCGGGGAGCGTGCCGCCGTTCGTGTCGCACAGCACGACGCGCTCGGCTCCGGCATCCGCCGCTGCGCGCACGCAGTCCAGCGCGTAGCCGGGGTCGGCGATCCAGCCGTCGAAGAAGTGCTCGGCGTCGAGCAGCGCGCGCTTGCCCTCCCCCACGAGGAACGCGATCGACTCGGCGATCATCGCGAGGTTCTCCTCACGCTCGACCCGTACGACCTTCTCGACGTGGAGGACGCTCGCCTTGCCGACGAGCGTGATGACCGGCGCGAAGCACCCGGCGAGGATCCGCAGGCCGTCGTCGGCGCCGGCCGCGACGCCGCGGCGGCGCGTCATGCCGAAGCCCACGACCTCGCTGTGGGCCAGCGTCTCCCCCGCCAGCAGCTCGAACAGCTCCTGCTCCTTGGGGTTGGACGCGGGAAAGCCGGCCTCGATCAGGTGGACGCCCAGGTCGTCGAGCCGGCGCACGACGCGGACCTTCTCCTCGGCGGTGAGGCTCATGCCGCCGCCGCCCATGCCGTCGCGCAGGGTGGCGTCGTAGAGCTCGACGGGCGCGCTCACGGCGTTGCGGCCGACCGGACCGGGACGGGGTCGAGCCACTCGCGGTAGCGCTCGTCGCGCCCGTGGAGTGCGTCGTCGAAGACGCGCTGGATCGCACGGGTCATCTCGCCGGGGCGCCCCTCGCCGATCTGGTGGTCGTCCACCTCGCGGACGGGCACGAGCTCGGCGGCGGTGCCGCTCATGAAGATCTCGTCGGCGATGTAGAGCTCGGCGCGGGCGAGGTCGCGCTCGACGACCTCGAAGCCCAGGTCTCCGGCGATCCGGATCGCCGTCCGGCGGTTGATGCCGTCGAGGATCGAAGCGGTCTGCGGTGGCGTGTAGATGACCCCCTCCCGCACGACGTAGATGTTCTCGCCGGAGCCCTCGCAGACGTGGCCGTGGTCGTCGAGCAGGATCGCCTCGTCGTAGCCGGCCTTGTGCGTCTCGATCTTCGCGAGCACGCTGTTGAGGTACTGGCCGCCGGCCTTCGCCGCCGGGATCAGCGAGTCCGGGCTGATCCGCCGCCACGAGCTGACCTTCGCGCGGATGCCGTTCTGCTTGCCCTCCTCGCCGAGGTACGCGCCCCACTCCCAGACGGCGATCGCGACGTCCACGCGAGCCTCGAGCGGGAACAGGCCCATCGTTCCGTAGCCGCGGAAGACGAGCGGGCGGATGTAGCAGGAGCGCAGGTTGTTGCGCGCGATCGTCTCGAGCGTCGCCTGGCGGATCTGCTCGCGCTCGAACGGGACCGGCATGTAGTAGAGCTCGCTCGAGCGGAACAGCCGGTCGACGTGGTCCCGGTTGCGGAACACGGCCGGGCCGATCTCGGTGTCGTAGCAGCGGACGCCCTCGAAGACCGACGTGCCGTAGTGCAGCGCGTGCGTGAGGACGTGCACCTGGGCGTCTTCCCAGCGCACGAACTCGCCGTTCATCCAGATGACCTCGCTGGGCTGCACCGCTGACTCCTTGATCTCGCGCTAGAGGTGGCCGAGCACCGCGCCGGTCGCCTCGGCCGTCGTGGCCTCACCGCCCAGGTCGCGGGTGCGCAGACCGCCTGCAAGCGCCGCGTGAACGGCCGATTCTAGGGCGGCGGCCTCTGAATCCCAACCGAGGCCGTGGCGGAGCATCATCGCCGCCGACAGGAACATCGCCAGCGGGTTGGCGACGCCGCGCCCCGCGATGTCCGGCGCGGAGCCGTGAACCGGCTCGAAGAGGCCCGGGCCGTCGGGGTTGCCGATGCTCGCGCTCGGGAGCAGGCCGAGCGAGCCGGTGATGACCGACGCCTCGTCGCTGAGGATGTCGCCGAACATGT
>DAIPYF010000222.1:0-4657 GCA_036782855.1 Solirubrobacteraceae bacterium | reverse complement strand
CGGCACGAGCGGCGCGGCGTCCGCGTTCACGATCGCCTTCCAGGTCCCGAACCTCGTCCGCGGGCTGTTCGCCGACGCCGCACTGAGCGCCGCCTTCGTCCCGGTCTTCTCCGAGTACCTGGAGAAGGGCCGGCGGCGTGAGGCGGTGCTGCTCGCCTCGACGCTCTTCTGGATCATCCTGCTGGTCCTGGGGGCGATGACGGCGATCTTCATCGTCGGGGCCGGCGTGATCATGCCGCTGTTCATCCCGGGGACGGAGTTCACACCGTCGCTCGTCGACCTGACGGTCGGGCTGTCGCAGATCCTCTTCCCGGTCGTCGTGCTGCTCGGGATCAACGGGCTGCTCGTCGGCATCGCCCACGCCTATCACCACTTCACGATCCCGGCGATCGCCCCGCTCGTGTGGAACATCGTGATCATCGGCGCGCTCGTCGTGCTGCACCCGATGTTCGAGGGCGACGACCAGATCTACGCGTACGCGATCGGCGTCCTCCTCGGCACGATCGTCCAACTGGCGATGGTGATCCCCGTCCTGGGGCGGATCGACTTCCGGCTGAAGCTCCACCTGAACTGGCGCGATCCCGGTGTCAAGCGCGTCTTCGTGCTGATGCTCCCGGTCACCATCGGGCTCGGCGTCATCAATGTGGACCTGCTGATCAACTCGGTCATCGGTGCGCTGATCTCCGAGAGCGCGCCGCGCGCGATCGACGCGGCGTTCCGCATCTACATGCTGCCGCAGGGCATGTTCAGCGTGGCGCTCGCGACGGTCCTCTTCCCCTCGCTGAGCCGGCTCGTCGCCCGCGGCGACATCCCGGGGCTGCGCGGCCTGCTCGGGACGGGCACGCGCCAGAACCTGCTGCTGCTCGTGCCCGCCGCGGCGGTGACGATGGCGCTCGCCGCGCCGATCGTCGAGCTGATCTACCAGTACGGGTCGTTCGGCGCGGCGTCCACGGACGAGGTGTCCCAGGCGCTGTTCTGGTTCTCGTTCTCGCTGCCGTTCGCCGGGGTCAACCTGCTGTTCACGCGGACGTTCTTCTCATTGCAGCGGCCCTGGATCCCGACGGCGCTCGCCGCGCTGAGCCTCGTGGTGAACGTCGCGATCTCGTTCGCCCTCTACGGGCCGCTCGGGATCGCCGGGCCCGTGATCGGCACGGCGGTGGCGTCCGGGGTGATGGCGTTCGCGCAGGCCCGGTCGCTGCGCGGTCAGCTCGGCGGGCAGATCGAGGGCCGCGAGACGGCGATCGCGTCGGCGAAGATCATCGCCGCGTCGGCCGTCCTGGGGGTCGTCTCCTACGGGCTCTGGCGAGTGCTCGAGGGGGCGCTCGGCGACGCCACCGTGATCACGCGCGTGCTCGCCGTCGGCCCGGCGATCGTCGCCGGGCTGGTCGTGTACTGGATCGTGGTCTCGGCGCTGCGGGTCCCGGAGGCGCGGCAGATCGGCGACTTCGTGCGGGCGCGCCTCGCGCGCTGAGTGGACGAACGGTCGATGCGCTGCGCCCAGCGGATGCAGTGCAGCGCTGAACGGCGGGCGATCCGGCCCGCATCGCCCGCGTTCGCCGGTACCTTTCGTGTGTGGACGCCGAGGCGCTTGACCAGGTGCTCGCGCAGGCGCCGGACCTTGGGGGCGCCTGCCGGACCGCCGCCACCGCACTCGCGGCGGACGGGCGCCTCGCCGTGGCGGTCCACGTCGGTCGCGCCGGCCGCCTTCGCTGTCTGGCGTCGGCCGGGTCCGCCCACGTCCTCGACGGCGTGTCGGCGGCGTCGGGTCCGGTGGGCCGGTGCGCGGCGACCGGTCAGGAGCAGCACACCCCGGAGCCCGGCGCAGCGATCGCCGTCAGCCTGCCGCTGACGACCGTCGACGGCGCGTTTCTCGGCGTGCTCGCCGTCGAGGCGCGCTCGGTGATCGACCAGGAGTCGCTCGGCGTCCTGCGGACCGTCGCGGGCGCGCTCGCGGCGCGGATCGCCGCGCTCGGCGGGCCGCCGGCCGAGGGGCCGGCGAGTCGTCTGGCGCAGCACTCGGCGGCGCTCGCGGGCATGGAGGACACCGCGCGGATCGAGCGGGCGACGCTCGTCGCCGCTCTCGACCTCGCCGGCATGGAGAGCGCAGCGCTGTTCCGCGCCGAGCCGGACGGCACCTGGGCGGTCGCGTCGACTGCGGGGGTGCTCGGCGCGCGCCTGGCGCTGCTCGGCATCGTGCCGCTGGACGGGCTGGCGATGCTCGTCGAGGGCGGGGGGTCGTGCTTCCTCACGCGCGACGCGAGCCGCCCGGACTCCGAGCTGCCGCTCGGGCTCGCCGCGCTGCGCGAGGCGGGCGTGCGCAGCGCGATCGTCGCGCCGCTGATCGCCCGCGGCCGCACCCTCGGGCTGCTCGTCCTCGCCGACAGCCGCGTGCTCGAGCCCTCGACCGAGCGGGCGGAGCTCGTGGAACTCATCGCCACGCAGGCGGCGTCGAACCTGCGCACCGCGGCGGCGGTCGCCGACCTGCGCCATCGCGCCTCCACCGACCCGCTCACGGGCCTCGGCCACCGCGGCGCGTTCGCCGAGGCGCTCAGCGCCTCCCACCGCCGGCCGATCGCCACGGCGGTCGCGCTGTGCGATCTCGACAGCTTCAAGACCCTCAATGACCGCTTCGGCCACCAGGAGGGCGACCGCGCCCTCGTCGCCGCGGTCCGCGCGCTCGAGGGCGCGCTGCGCCGCGGCGACCTCCTGTTCCGGCTCGGCGGCGACGAGTTCGCGGCGCTGCTGGCGGTGCGCAACGAGCAGGAGGCGCTCGCCGCAGCGCACCGCATGCGGGCCGCGGTCGCGGCGTCCGACGCGGGCCTGACGGTCTCCGTCGGGGTCGCGGTTTCCGGCCCGGAGGAGTCCGACGACGCGATCATCGGCCGCGCGGACCGCGCGCTCTACGCGGCCAAGCACGATGGGCGCGACGGCGTCGCGCTCGACGGCGCCTCCCCGGTCGTCCGCGTGGTGGCCCCGCGCGCCGGCGGCTCCGCCAGCTGAGCGGGCGCGCGCGGCGCGCCTCCTACCCTGTGTGAGCCGCCGCCCGCGGTGACCGCCATGGACCAGGCCCACATCCGCAACTTCTCGATCATCGCCCACATCGACCATGGGAAGTCGACGCTGGCCGATCGCATCCTCGAGATGACCAAGACGGTCGACCCGCGCCAGATGCGCGCGCAGGTGCTGGACTCGATGGACCTCGAGCGTGAGCGCGGCATCACGATCAAGGCGCAGGCCGTGCGCGTCTTCTACACGGCGCGTGACGGGGAGGAGTACCAGCTGCACCTCATCGACACGCCCGGGCACGTCGACTTCACCTACGAGGTGAGCCGCTCGCTGGCCGCGTGCGAGGGTGCGCTGCTCGTCGTCGACGCCTCGCAGGGCGTCGAGGCGCAGACGCTCGCCAACACGTACCTGGCGATCGACTCGGGCCTCGAGCTGATCCCGTGCCTGAACAAGATCGACCTTCCCGGGGCCGAGCCCGAGCGGGTCGGCGCCGAGGTGAGCGAGCTGCTCGGTGAGCCCGCGGAGGGCATCCGCGCGATCTCCGGCAAGACGGGGGAGGGCGTGATCGAGGTGCTCGAGGAGCTCGTGAGCAAGGTGCCGCCGCCGTCCGGTGACCCCGAGGCGCCGGCGCGGGCGCTGATCTTCGACTCCGAGTTCGACCAGTACCGCGGCGTGATCGCCTACATCCGCGTCGTGGACGGCGTCTTCCGCAAGGGCGAGGCGATCCGGGCGATGGCTGCGGGAACGGAGTCGGACATCGACGACATCGGGTTCTTCTCCCCGGGTCAGATGCCCGCCCAGGAACTGCGCGCCGGTGAGGTCGGGTACCTCATCACCGGCATCAAGGACGTCACGCGCCTGCGGGTCGGCGACACGCTGACGACGAAGATCGGCGGGTCGGACGCGCCGCTGCCGGGGTATCGCGACGTCAAGCCGATGGTCTTCTGCGGGCTCTTCCCGATCGACAGCGACCGGTACCCCGATCTGCGCGACGCGCTCGAGAAGCTCACGCTCAACGACGCGGCACTGACCTGGGAGCCGGAGACCTCGGATGCCCTCGGCTTCGGATTCCGCTGCGGCTTCCTGGGCCTGCTGCACATGGACATCGTGCGCGAGCGGCTCGAGCGGGAGTACGACCTCGAGCTGATGGCGACGATGCCGTCCGTCGGGTTCGAGATCGAGCTGACGAACGGCGAGGTGATCGAGGTCCACAACCCGTCGGACATGCCGGACCCGGCGCGTGTGGCGGAGATCCGCGAGCCGATGATCCGTGCGTCGATCCTGACGCCGACCGAGTTCATCGGCGCCGTGATGGAGCTCTGCCAGGAGAAGCGCGGCGAGCACGCGGGCATGCACTACCTCAGCTCGGAGCGGGTGCAGCTCACCTACGACCTGCCGCTGGCGGAGATCGTCCTGGACTTCTTCGACCAGCTGAAGTCGCGCACGCGCGGCTACGCCTCGCTCGACTACGAGGTCACCGACCTGAAGGCGTCGAACCTCGTGAAGCTCGACGTGCTGCTCGCCGGCGAGCCGGTGGACGCGCTCTCGATGCTCGTCCACAAGGACAAGGCCTACACCGTGGGGCGCACGCTCACGGAGAAGCTGCGCGAGAAGATCCCGCGCCAGCAGTACGACGTGCCGATCCAGGCGG
>DAIPYF010000221.1:0-4678 GCA_036782855.1 Solirubrobacteraceae bacterium | reverse complement strand
CGAACAGCGGCGTGCCGGCCGGCCCGGTGCGCGAGACGGCCTCGGGCGGCGAGCTCTCGCGCGTCATGCTCGCGCTGCTCGGCGTCGCCAGCGACGGCTCGTCGGCGACCCTCGTGTTCGACGAGGTCGACGCGGGCATCGGGGGCCAGACCGCGCGCGCCGTCGGAGCGCGCCTGCAGGAACTCGCCGAGGGGCGCCAGATCCTCTGCATCACGCACCTCCCGCAGATCGCCTCGCTCGCCGGCAGGCACTTCTCGATCGCCAAGGAGGCGCTCGCCGATCCGGCGCTGACGACGGTCACCGAGCTCGCCGATCGCGAGGTCGTCGGCGAGCTCGTGCGGATGCTCGGCGCCGACGCCGACGACGCGGCGGCCCGCCGCCATGCGCGGGAGTTGCTGAAGGCCGCATAGACTCGCGGGCGATGGAGCGCTCCGTGGCCACGCAGGCGCCCGCCGTGCGCGGCCCCGTGCGCCGGGGCCGGCGCACGAAGCTGCTCGTGAAGAAGCTGCACCCCGGCGAGGTCGCGGTGATCGACCACCGCAACCTCGACCGCGTGTCCGCCGAGGACCTGATCGCCGCCCGCGTCGCGGCGGTCCTGAACTGCAGGCCGTCCGCGGCGGACGAGTATCCGAACATGGGCCCGCTCCTGCTCGTCCAGGCCGGCATCCCGCTCGTGGACCTGCCGGACGACGGGCTCTTCGACCTGCTGAAGGACGGCGATGCGGTGGAGTTGCAGGGCGGCGACGTGCTCGTCGCGGGGCGCGTGCTCGCCCGCGGGACGCTGCAGGACCCGGCCTCCGTGCTCGCGGCGACCGAGCAGCGCCGGCAGGAGATCGGCGGCGCGCTCGCCGCGTTCGCGCGCAACACCGTCGAGCACATGGTCGAGGAGCAGGATCTGCTCTCCGGGAAGATCGAGCTGCCGCGGTTCGACACGGACTTCCGCGACCGACCGTCGCTCGTGGTCGTCCGCGGCGTGGACCACCGCGCCGACCTGCACGCCCTGCGCCCGTACATCCGGGACGTGCGGCCGGTGCTCGTCGGCGTCGACGGCGGGGCGAACGCGATCCTCGAGGCGGGCTTTCGCCCCGACATGATCGTCGGCGACATGGACTCGGCGTCGGAGGCGACCCTGCGCTGCGGTGCGGAGCTCGTCGTCCATGCGTACCTCGACGTCCGCGCGCCGGGCCGCGAGCTGCTGGAGGAGCTCGGCCTCGCCCACAAGGTCGTGCCGGCGCCCGGGACGAGCCAGGACGTCGCGATGCTCATCGCCGGGGAGAAGGGGGCGCAGCTCATCGTCTCCGTCGGCTCGCAGTTCAACCTCGTCGAGTTCCTCGACAAGAACCGCCGCGGCATGTCCTCGACGTTCCTGACGCGGCTGCGGCTGGGGGAGAAGATCGTCGACGCCAAGGGCGTGAGCCGGCTGTACCGGCCGAATCCGGGCATCGCACCGGTGGCGCTGATCCTCGTCGTCGGCCTGCTCGTGCTCGCCGCCGTCGTGCTCGCCACGCCGGGGCTGCGCGACGTCGCCGACCTGCTCTGGCTCAAGCTGCGCCTGCTCCTCGGCGGCGAGATCTGAGCGGCCGGCTCGCGCCGCGCACGCCGTCAGGGCCCTGGGACGGCGGTAGGCTCGCGGCGGGCGGCGGGTCCGCCCTGCCATGTTCGACTTCCGCTACCACGCCGTCTCGCTCGTCGCCGTCCTCGTCGCGCTCGTCGCCGGCGTGCTGCTCGGCGTGGCGATCGGCGACGCGGGGCTCGTCTCGTCCGCCGAGAAATCGGTGCGCGAGTCCCTGCGGTCGGACGTCAACAGCGCACGCGAGGAGCGCCGCGCCACCCAGGCGGCGCTCGCCGCCGAGCGCCGCTACGCGAAGGCCGCCTACCCGCTGCTCGTCGCGGGCCGGCTCGACGGCCAGCGCATCGGCCTCGTCTTCCTCGGAAAGCCGTCCGAGGCGATCGCGGACGACGTGCGCGAGGCGCTCACCGGGACGGGCGCGACGCTCGCCGGGACGCTTGCGGTCCGCCGGCCGCCGGACCTCGCGGCGCTCGCGAGTGCCGCGTCGGGCACGCGGTACGAGCGCCTGGAGACCGACCCCGAGCTCCTGGGCCCGTTCGGCCGGCGCATGGGGATCCAGCTCGTCCAGGGCGGGGCGCTGCTGCGCCGGGCGTCCGGCGCGCTCTTCTCGACCCGCGCCGGCTCGCTGGGACCGTTCGACGGCGTCGTCGTCGCCCGCAGCGACACCGAGCTGAAGGGGGACGAGAAGCGCCAGACGTCCGATCTGGAGGACGGGATCGTGCGCGGGCTGACGGACAACCCGGTCGCGGCGGTCGGTGTCGAGCGGACGGGCACCGAGCCCTCGCAGGTCACGTGGTATCGCGATCGCGGGCTCTCCAGCGTCGACGACGTCGACCTCGTCGCCGGACAGGCCGCGCTCGTGTTCGCGCTCTCCGGCGCCACCGGCAGCTTCGGCCTCGGGCCCGCCGCCGAAGCGCTGCTGCCGGGCGCCGAGAGCGTCGGAGCGGCCTCCCCCTGAGGCGGACGCCGGACGGTCAGTCCGGCGTCGCGTCGAAGTCCAGCGCCAGCGAGTTGATGCAGTAGCGCTGCCCGCTCGCTCCGGGACCGTCGTCGAAGACGTGCCCCAGGTGGCCGCCGCAGCGGGCGCACAGCACCTCGGTGCGCACCATGCCGTGCGACGTGTCGGGCCGCAGCTCGACCACGTCCGCGATCATCGGGTCCGTGAAGCTCGGCCACCCGGAGCGCGAGTCGAACTTCGTCCCGGAGGCGAAGAGCTCGGCCCCGCAGCCGCGGCAGCGGTAGGTGCCGTCGGCCTTCTGGTCGACGTACTCGCCGGTGAACGGGGGCTCGGTGGCGGAGCCGCGCAGCACGGCATAGGCATCCGGGTCCAGGTGCGCACGCCACTCCTCGTCGCTGCGCACGACCTTCTCGCTGTCCTGCCGGGAGTCCATCGCCTGCCTTTCGTCGGGTCCGGTCGGGATACGGTCGCCGGGCTCCCGCGGACGTTACGCGCCGCTCCGGGTTCCATCGCCACCGGCCGCTAGGTTGCCCGGATGCGCGCGCTGCCCCTGATTCTCTCGATGGCCGCCGCGCTGGTCCTCGCACGCCCGATCCTCGCGTTCCTGCAGGAGAACGGCCACCTGCGGGAGAACTACCGCGGCGCCCGGATTCCGTGCCCGCTCGGCCTGCTGATTCCCGCCGCGGCGCTCGTCGCCCTGATCCCGCTCGCGCTGCTGAACGGCCTGCTCGACACCGAGACGCTCGCCATCGCGGGCCTGTACTTCGTGCTGCCGGTGGCGGCGCTGGGACTCGCCGACGACGCGTACGCGGGACCGTCTCGGGGATGGCGCGGGCACGGTGCGGCCGCGCTCCACGGGTCGTTCAGCACCGGCGCCCTGAAGGCGGCCGGCACGCTCGGGCTCGCACTCGCCTGGAGCGCGCTGACCCAGGACGACGCGGCGACGTTCCTGCTCGCCGCCGCGGTGCTCGTCCTGGCGACGAACCTCTTCAACCTGCTCGACCTGCGGCCCGGGCGGTCGGTCAAGGCGTTCGTGCTGCTCGGCGCGGGGCTGACGATCGGGTCGCTCGACACGAGCGCCCTGCTCGACCTCGGCATCTGGATCGGGCCGATCCTCGTCGCCGGCGCGCTCGACCTGCGCGAGCGCGGCATGCTCGGGGACACCGGCTCGAACGTCGTCGGCGCGGTCGCCGGCATCTGGCTCGTCCTCACCCTCGACGTGACCGGTCTGGCGATCGCCGTGGCCGTTCTCGTCGCGCTCACGCTCTACGGCGAGCTGCGCTCGATCAACACCCTGGTCGAACGCGCTCCCGGTCTTCGTCACCTAGACTCACTCGGAAGGACCCACCGTGCCTGACGCCCCACGCAAGCCTCGCTACATCTTCATCACCGGCGGCGTCGTGTCGTCCCTCGGAAAGGGCATCGCCGCGGCCTCGCTCGGGCGCCTGCTCGTCGCCCGCGGGCTGCGCGTGGGCCTGCAGAAGTTCGATCCGTACATCAACGTCGACCCCGGCACGATGTCGCCCTACCAGCACGGCGAGGTGTTCGTCACCGAGGACGGCGCGGAGACCGACCTCGACCTCGGTCACTACGAGCGCTTCACCGACTCCAACACCTCGCGGGCCTCGAACGTCACGGCCGGCGGCATCTACAACAGCGTGATCCGGCGCGAGCGGCGCGGGGACTACCTCGGCGCGACCGTGCAGGTGGTCCCGCACATCACCGACGAGATCAAGCAGCGCGTGCGGCTGATCGCCGAGACGAGCGACGTCGATGTCGTGATCACGGAGATCGGCGGCACCGTCGGCGACATCGAGTCGCTCCCGTTCCTCGAGGCGATCCGCCAGTTCCCGGTCGATGTCGGGCGCCGCGACTGCATGTACATCCACCTCACGCTCGTCCCGTACATCGGGCACGCGGGGGAGCTCAAGACGAAGCCCACGCAGCACTCGGTCAACGAGCTGCGGCGCATCGGCATCCAGCCGGACATGCTGCTCTGCCGCAGCGAGAGCGAGCTGTCGGCCGACATCCGCAGGAAGATCGCGCTGTTCGCCTCGCTGCCGCTCGACGCCGTCATCTCGGCCAAGGACGTGCGCGACATCTACGAGGTGCCGCTCTGGTACCACGAGCAGCACGTCGACGACTTCATC
>DAIPYF010000220.1:0-4721 GCA_036782855.1 Solirubrobacteraceae bacterium | reverse complement strand
GTCGCGCGCCTTCAGGGGATGCTTGTTGTGCTGCTCGATCTTCCCGCCGACGTGCAGCAGGAACGTGCGGTCGGTCGCGTCGATCACCTGCGCGCCGTCGACACCGTTGATCGCCCCGAGGATCTCGTCCCAGTGGTCGGCGTCGTTGGCGTCGACGGTGACGTCGCGCACGAGTCGCTCGCCGACCTCCACGAGGTCGACCGCGCCGATGGTCCCGCCCGCCTCGCCGATGGCACCGGCGACGCGCCCGAGCATGCCGGGGCGGTCGTCGATCTCGACGCGGATGGTGAGGCTGTACTGCGCGGACGGCGTGGTCACGACGGAGCAGTCTACGTCGGGCGCCGCCGCCGGGCACCTGCGGTAGCGTCAGGCGTCCGTGCCCGACGAGCTGTACCTCATCGACGGCAACAGCCTCGCCTACCGCGCGTTCTTCGCTCTGCCGGAGTCGATCGCGACCTCGAAGGGGCAGCCGACGAACGCCATCTTCGGGTTCGCGTCGATGCTCGTGAAGCTGCTCACCGAGCATGGCCAGAAGCCGACGATCGTCTGCTGGGACGCGGGTTCGTCGGGACGCAAGGAGGTCTATGCGGACTACAAGGGCCATCGTCCCTCGCGTCCGGACCTGCTCAAGGAGCAGTGGCCGCACCTGGAGCCGCTGGTGGACGCGTTCGGCTACCGCAACGTGTCCGTTCCCGGCTTCGAGGCCGACGACGTGATCGCGACGCTCGCCGAGCAGGCGCGCACGGCGGACCCGCCGGTGCCGGTCGTGATCGTGACGGGCGACCGCGACGCGTTCCAGCTGATCGATCCGGAGGGCCGCGTGCGTGTCATGGCGACCGCGCGCGGCATCACCGAGACGAAGCTCTACGACCACGATGCCGTCATCGAGCGCTACGGCATCGCGCCCGCGCTGATCCCCGACTTCTATGGGCTGAAGGGCGACACGTCGGACAACATCCCAGGGGTCCCGGGAATCGGAGACAAGACCGCCGCGCAGCTTCTGCAGCGGTTCGGGACGCTCGAGGAGGTCCTGGCGAACGTCGACGACATCTCCGGTGCCAAGCGTCAGGAGAACCTGCGCGAGCATGCAGGCGACGCGCGCGTCAGCAAGGTGCTCGCGACGATGAACCGGGAGGTGCCGGGCGTCGAGCTGGACCCCGCGGCCGAGGTCGCGCGCGAGCCCGACCGCTCGCGCCTGCGGGACACCTTCCGTGAGTTCGAGCTGCGTGATCCGCTGCGCCGCCTGGAGGAGGCGCTGGGTGATGACGCGGCGGCGCCGTCGGCATCGGACACGTCGATTCCGGCCCGGGTGCGCGCCGGTTCGCCCGCCGACGCGGCGCGCCTGGGCGACGGGGAGGCCCCCGTGGCGCTCGCGCTCCTGCCGCCCGAGCAGGACGAGGGCGAGCTGTTCGCCCGCGAGCAGACCTGGCGGTTCGGGGTCGCCTGCGGGGAGGAGGTCGTCACCGGCGAGACGCAGGACCCCGCCGACGTCGTCGCGGCGCTCGCCCTGCGACCGGTCATCGCGCACGACGCGAAGGCGATCGGGGTGGTGCCGCCGCGCCTGGCGCACGACACGCTGCTCGCGGCCTACCTGCTGGACCCGGCCCGGCGCGCCTTCCCGTTCCGCGAGCTCTGCGAGGAGCGCGGGCTCGTGACGGCCGCGGAGGAAGGTGCCGGAGCGGACGCGGTGCTGCTCCAGGAGCTCGCCTCGCGGCAGCGCGAGGAGCTCCGCGAGCGCGGGCAGGAGGCGTTGCTCGACGAGATCGAGCTGCCGCTCGTGCCGGTGCTGCGCGGCATGGAGATCGCCGGCGTGCGCCTGAACACCGAGGCGCTCGGGGTGATCGGCGCGCGCGTCGGCGAGGAGATCGCGGGCCTGGAACGCCGCATCTGGGACCTGTGCGACGAGGAGTTCGTGATCGGCTCGCCGCAGCAGCTCGGGGCGATCCTGTTCGACAAGCTCGGGCTCTCGAAGAAGCGCCGCGGGAAGACCGGCTTCTCGACCGACGCGCGAGTGCTCCAGTCGATTCGCGACGAGCACGAGGTCGTCCCGCTGATCGAGCGCTGGCGTGAGCTCAACCAGCTCACGAAGACGTACCTCGACGTGCTCCCGGGCCTCGTGGACGACGAGAGCCGCATCCACACGACGTTCGTGCAGGCCGTCGCCTCGACCGGCCGGCTCTCGTCGACGAACCCGAACCTCCAGAACGTCCCGGTGCGCACCCCGCTCGGCCGTGAGATCCGCGGCTGCTTCGAGGCGGCGCCCGGGAACCTGCTGCTCGCCGCCGACTACTCGCAGGTCGAGTTGCGCGTGCTCGCCCACGTCGCCGACGAACCGGTGTTGAAGGAGATCTTCATCCGCGGTGAGGACGTCCACACCGCGACCGCGCGGGAGGTCTTCCAGGTCGCCGAGGCGGACATCGACCCGGGTATGCGCTCGAAGGCGAAGATGATCAACTACGGGATCGTCTACGGCCTGACCGACTACGGGCTCGCCGACCGGCTGAACATCCCGCGTGAGGAGGCCAAGGAGTTCATCGACGCCTACCTCGCGCGCTTCGACCGCGTGCACGCCTTCATGACCGCGACGATCGAGCAGGCCACCGATCAGGGGTTCGTGACGACGCTGTTCGGCCGCCGCCGCACGATCCCGGAGCTGCGCGCCCGCAACTTCCAGGTGCGGTCGCTCGGTGAGCGGCTCGCCGTGAACACGGTCGTCCAGGGCACCGCTGCGGACGTGCTGAAGCTCGCGATGATCGGTGCGGCGCGGGCGCTGGCCGCGGAGGGCCTCACGACCCGTCAGATCCTGACCATCCACGACGAGCTCCTGTTCGAGGGCCCGCCCGAGGAGATGGACGCCGTCCGCGCGCTCGCCGAGCGCGAGATGGTCGCGCCGTGGGGTGACCGCACCCCGCCGCTCGCGGTGGACGCCGGCGTCGGCCGCACGTGGCTGGAGGCGAAGTAGTGGACCGCACGACGGCGGCGGTGTTCGTGGTCGCGGCGGGGGCCGCGGTGGGCGCGCAGGCGCCGATGAACGGCGCCCTCGGCCGGGTCGTGGGCTCGTGGCAGGCCGCGTTCGTGAACTTCGCCGTCGGCCTCCTGATCCTCACCGCGATCGTCGCCATCGCCGCGGGCGGCTTCGGCGGCCTGCGCGACGTCCCCGACGTGCCGTGGTGGGCGCTCCTCGGCGGCGCGTGCGGCGTCGCGGTCGTGACCTCGTCGATCTTCGCGGTCGGCCACCTGGGTGCGGGCGGCGTGACGGCCGCGGTCGTCGCCGGCCAGCTCACGGCGTCCGTCGCGATCGACCGCCTCGGCCTGTTCGGCGTGACCCGGCAGCCCCTGACCGCGGGGAAGCTGCTCGGGATCGCCCTGCTCGCGCTCGGCGTCTACCTCATCGTGCGCGAGCGGGCGTGACCGGCGGCGGGCAGATGTCCCGGTAGCGGTTGAACGCCCAGTGCACGAAGCGCGGGTTGCCGGACGCCTCCAGGACGCTCGTCATGAGCGGGTGGGGGTTGGCCCGCGCGACGAAGCGCTGCGCGCGCAGCATCCCGCGGTAGGCGTAGCGGCGGTCGTCGCAGAAGCCGGCGTAGCGCTCCAGCGCCTGGGAGCGCGCCTGCCGCCCGTCCAGGACGAGGCCGAGCTCGCGCCCGCACGCCGCGCCGAAGTGGAAGGCGGGACGGATGCCCTCCGCGGTGGCCGGGATGCAGTGCCCGGCGCTGTCACCGACGAAGAAGACCCCCGCGTCCACCGGCTCGCGCATCCGGTGGGGGATCCAGTTGCCCTGGAATCCCTCCGCCGGCAGGCCGAGGTCGCGCGCGAGGTCGACGGTCGGGGCGCGGACGTGGTCCCGCGGCTCGAACGACCCGACGCCGACGCGGACCTCGTCGCCGGCCGGGAAGCTCCAGGCGTAGCCCTGGCGCACATACCGCGGGTCGAGCCAGAGCTCGAAGTCCGCTCCGGATCCCGCCGGGTGGACCTCGAGCCCCCGCGAGAGCGTTGCCTCCGGCGGCTGGATCGGTCGCTTCCCGGCGCCGAGCACCCGGCGCCATCCGAGCGCGTCGACCACCAGCGGCGCGCGCAGGTCGCCGCGGTCTGTGTGGACGACGACGTCGCCCGCGTCCCCCGCGGAGCGGCCCGTGACCGTGGCCGTCTCGAACCGCGCGGCGCCGCAGGCATCCCACAGGGCGGCGCACAGGCGCCGGTAGTCGAACGTCGAGAACGACCACGGCAGATCCCAGCGCAGCGTCCGCGACGGCGTGTGGATGACGAGGTCGCCGAACGTCTGGAGGATCGTGTCGCGGAGGTCCAGCGCCTCGAGCCACGCGGTCGGCACGGCGCAGGCGGAGGTCTGGCGTTCCCCGATCTCGTAGCGATCGAGGACGAGGACGTCGGCTCCCGAGCCCGCCAGTTCCCTGCCCACCGCGAGCCCCGCGAACGACGCGCCGCAGATCAGCACGTCGGCCGAGCCGGACAGCGGTGAGCGCTCGGCGCCCCGTTTCGTCGCGCGAACCGGCATTTCGGCGGGATTCTAGGCCGGGCCGATAGCGCTACCCTTGCCGGTCCAATGACCACCACCACTACCGACGCCCCCGCTGAGGCGACCGTCGTCCCCGGTTCGGACGGCCTCCTTCTCGAAGTCAACGGGCAGATCGTCCCCAACTACGACGCAACCTTCACCTCCTTCAAGGAGGGCGAGGTCGTCTCCGGCCATGTCGTGCGCATCG
>DAIPYF010000219.1:0-4722 GCA_036782855.1 Solirubrobacteraceae bacterium | reverse complement strand
GCGCGGCGACGCTGCGCGCATCCCGCAGGCCGATCTCGGCGACCTCGACGCGGCGATCCTGGACGTCGTCGAGCGCGCCCAGCCGTCGGTCGGCCGCACGCGTGCCGTCGAGATCCTGCGCGGCGGCCGTTCGAAGGTCGTCGCCGAGCACGGGTACGACGGGCTGCCCGCCTACGGGGCGTTCGCGGGCGTCCGCGCAGACGACGTCCTCGCGCGCGTCGACGAGCTGCTCGACGAGGGGCGGCTCGTCTCGACGGGCGGCCGGTTCCCGAAGCTCGCCGCCGCGGCGTAGCGGTCCGCCCGTGCGCATCGCCGTTCTCGTGTCGGGCCGGGGGTCGAACCTCCAGGCCCTGATCGAGGGCGTGCACGGGCGGGAGGCCGAGATCGTCGCCGTCGCGTCCGATCGCGCCGGCGCCCCCGCCCTCGAGCGCGCGGCGACGGCGGGGATCCCGGCCGCGGTCTTCCCGCGCGCCGACTACGAGAACCGGACCGAGCGCGACCTGGCGATGGGGGACTGGGTGCTCGCGCGCGGGGCGGAGCTCGTCGTGCTCGCGGGGTACATGGCGCTGCTCACTCCGGAGTTCGTCACCCGGTTCCCGGACCGGATCGTCAACGTCCACCCGTCACTGCTGCCCGCGTTCGCCGGCATCCGCGCGATCGAACAGGCGATCGACCGCGGGGTGAAGGTCGTCGGGGTGACCGTCCACCTCGTCGACGAGGGCGTCGACACCGGGGCGATCCTGCTGCAGCGCGCGATCCCGATGCCCGACACGCGCGAGGCGGCGGAGGTCCATGCCGCGCTGCAGCCGCTCGAGCACGAGCTGCTCCCCGCGGCGGTCCGTCTGTTCGCTGCCGGCCGGGTCCGGCGCGACCCCGCGGAGCCGGGGCGCGTCGTCATCGCGCCCGCCGACGCGTCCTAGCCCTCCGGCGCGGCGTCCCCGGGCCCCGGGTGCGGCGGCGCCACGCGGTCGGCGTCCTCGATGTCGTGCTCGAGATCGTGGACGCGCGACTCCATGACGTCGCCCTGCTCCTCGAACCAGCGCTCCTCGTCCAGCTCGCCGCGCGACAACGGCCGTTCGTGCGGCGCCTCGCGCGGCAGATGACGACGCGGCTGGTGCGGCTCCGGCCCTCCGGCCACGGCTACGCCGCGTCGTCCTCGTCGGCGTGCGACTCGGCGGCTGACAGCGTCGCGCCACCGGAGAGCGGGCCCTCGGTGATGGCCTCCGGGTCGCCCGCGATGCCGCTCAGCGGGTTCTCCGGGATGGCCGCGGCCTGCCGTTCGGCATCGTGCACGTGCTCGCCGAGCGTCTCGAGGCGGCGCTCCATGTCGGCCGCGACATCGTCGGCGGCGGGCTTGCCGGCGTCCTGTCCCTGCTGCTCCTGGGTCATCGATGCAACCTCCGTCCGGGAAGGCCGATGATCGCACCGCGGGGCCGCTGCGCCAAGGCGGGAAACGCCCGATCCATTCGGTAGTCTCGCCCCATCTCCGAGCAGGCCCCAGCAACCGACGAGCCGCTCACCCGGCCCGGAGACGTCCGGGTGCGCCGCGCGCTGCTGTCCGTCTCCGACAAGACGGGCGTCGTCGACTTCGCGCGCGGCCTCGTCGACCTCGGCGTCGAGCTCGTCTCGACCGGCGGCACCGCCTCCGCGCTGCGCGACGCCGGCCTCGACGTCCGCGCGATCGACGACCTCACCGGCTTCCCGGAGATCATGGACGGGCGCGTCAAGACGCTCAACCCGAGGCTCTACGCCGGGCTGCTCGCGCTCCGCGACAACCCCGAGCACATGGCGCAGGCCGCCGAGCACGACATCGAGTTCGTGGACCTCGTGTGCGTCAACCTCTACCCGTTCGAGCGCACCGTCGCGCGCGCCGGCGTGCCCGACGCCGAGGTCATCGAGAACATCGACATCGGCGGGCCGACGATGATCCGCGCGGCCGCCAAGAACCACGGGTTCGCCGCCGTCGTCACGAGCCCCGAGTCCTACGACGCGGTTCTCGAGGAGCTGAGCGGCACCGGCGGGACGCTGTCGCCCGAGACGCGCGAGTCGCTCGCCGCCGAGGCGTTCTCCTACACCGCCCGCTACGACACCGCGATCGCGCGCTGGTTCTCCGAGCGCCGCGAGGACTTCCCCGACCTCTTCGCCCGCGCCTACGAGAAGGCGATGGACCTGCCGTACGGGGAGAACCCGCACCAGCGCGCCGCCTTCTACACCCAGGTCGGCGCGCGCCGCGGCGTCCTCACGCGCGTGCGCCAGCTCCACGGCAAGCAGCTCTCGTTCAACAACATCCTCGACCTCGACGGCGCGCGCGCCGTGCTCGCCGAGCTCGGCGACGAGCAGGCCGCCTGCGTCATCGTCAAGCACAACAACCCGTGCGGCGCCGCCCTCGGCGACGACGGTCTCGCCGCCTATCGCAAAGCATTCGCGGGCGATCCCGTCAGCGCGTTCGGCGGCATCATCGCGCTCAACCGGCCGGTGGACCTCGAGCTCGCGCAGGCCCTGTCGCAGCAGTTCATCGAGGTGCTCATCGCACCCGGCTACGACGAGGACGCGCTCGCGCTGCTGACCGAGAAGCCGAACGTGCGGATCCTCGAGGACGAGGAGCGGCGCCGCGAGCGCAACCCGGACTTCGACGTCCGCCAGGTCGACGGCGGGCTGCTCGTCCAGGACCGCGACGTCGTCATCGCCGACCGCGCGCAGCTCGAGGTCGTCACCGCCCGGCAGCCGACCGAGGCCGAATGGCGCGACCTGCTCTTCGCCTGGCGGATCTGCCGGCACGTGAAGTCCAACGCGATCATCGTCGCCGAGGGTGAGGCGACCCTCGGCGTCGGCGCGGGCCAGATGAGCCGGGTGGACTCCGTGAAGATCGCCATGAGCCGCGAATGGGTGCAGGGCCGTGACGGCCTCGTGCTCGCCTCCGACGCGTTCTTCCCGTTCGCCGACGGACCGACCGAGGCGCTCGACCTGGGCGTCAAGGCGATCATCCAGCCGGGTGGGTCGATTCGGGATGACGAGGTCGTGGCGGCGGTGGATGAGCGCGGGGCCGCGATGGTGTTCACGCGGCGCCGGCACTTCCGCCACTAGCGGTTCGCGGGTCTCGGGGCGCTCTCGGTGGGGCGTGACGGTCGGCGATCGGGGTCGTATGGACGGCGCCGGCCGACGACAAGGGCGTCGTGAGCCACCGGGTGTACCGCGACGGGGCGCTCGCCGGGACGAGCGCGACACCGGAGTTCACCGACACCGATCGCGCCCACAGGACCGAGTACCGCTACACGGTCGTCGCGCTCGACGCCGCAGGGAACATGTCGACCGCTCCTGCCCAAGCGGGCGTGGTGTCCTCCGGCTGCGAGCGTCAGGTCTGCGGCCAGAGCGCGCTGCGCAGCCGGCGCAGCCCTGTTTCGAGCGCCGTCATCTCGTCCTCTCCGATGAGCTCGGCCCAGGCGTCGCGCATGTCGGCGATCGCGTCGCGCGCGACCCTTTCCGCCGCTCGGCCGCGAGCCGTCGTCGTGACGAGTTTGGCGCGGCGGTCGGTGGGGTCGGGCTTGCGGGTGACGTAGCCGAGCCGCTCGAGTTCGTCGACGGCGCGCACGACGGTCGCCTTGGTGAGCCACGTGCGCGCGGCCAGCTCGGTCACGCGCGCCCCGTCCGCCCCGACATGCTGGGCGACCGCCAGCAGCGCCGGCCGCAGGTCGGCGAAGCCGTGCCGCTCGAGTTCCTCGGCGACCAGCTGCTGCCCGGCCAGCGTCGTGTCGCGAAAGAGGTTGCCGAAGTTGTCCGTGCCGCTCGGCCGGCGGCGCGGGAGGAACCGCTGCACTTGACTTTCGTTAGACGGGCGAACCATAATGGTTAGAACATCTAACTGTATCTGCATCCGAGGACGGTCCCCCTTGGCTACGAATCCCTCCGCCGCGTCCGCGTCCGCCGAGCTGGCGGCCGGCGCGTGGCTCCACAACCCCGCGACGGGCGAGATCGCGGCACTGACCTCGGTTGATGCCGGCGGGCGGCGCATCGAGGTCGACCTGTGGCTGCAGGCCGGCGCCGCGGTCGCCGGGCCGCACATCCACGACCACGTCGTCGAGCGGTTCCAGGTGCGCGCGGGCGATGTCGGCTTCCAGGTCGCCGGGAACGAGCGCGTCGCGCACGCGGGCGACGTCGCCGTCGAGGTGCCCGCCGGCACCGGGCACGACTGGTGGAACGCGGGGAGCGGCGTCGCCCACGTCCAGGTCGAGGTCGCGGCAACGCAGGCGGCGCCGGGGCGTCCAGCCGCGCGGTTCGTGTCGATGATCGAGGCGCTGTGGTCGCTCGGCGCGCTCGGGCGTGTCAACGCCCAGGGCGTGCCCGACCGTTTGTGGCTGGCGGCGATTGCGCACGAGTACCGCGACGCGATCCGCTTCATCAAGCCGCCCGCCGCCGTCCAGGCTGCGCTCTTCAGGCCGCTCGCCGCGATCGCCCGGCGGACCGGCCGCGACCCCCGCGCCCCAGAGCTCCACGGATCCGCAGGCGCCTGCGCGATTCCCGACCCCGGCGAGGACGGGCTCGCCACGCTGCTCGCCCGACCGGTCCGTACCCGCGCGGCGCGCGGGCGCGACTGACAAGGCGCAGGAGAAATCGCTCCGTTCCGCCCCGCGCTGAACACCGCCGCGTTCTTCGAGACCTTCGCGGCGCTCGGGCGGGCAGGCTCACCGTTGGGCCGGTGGGCTGCCCGGGCCGCTTGCCGTTCCG
>DAIPYF010000218.1:0-4755 GCA_036782855.1 Solirubrobacteraceae bacterium | reverse complement strand
CGCGCGCTGGATCCGCGACGAGCGCGACCCGCAGGCCGCCGAGGCCGCGATCGTGGTCGGCGACGCCCTCCACGGTCAGGGTCTCGGTCGCCGGCTCGGGCTCTCGATCGCCGACGCGGCGCGGCTGCGCGACGTGCGCCGGTTCACCGCCACGATGCTGTCGGACAACATCGCCGTGCAGCGCCTCTTCGCCGCGATCTCCGAGCGCCTGGACGTCGAGCACGACGGCGCGACGGACGCGGTCGTCGCAACCCTCGCCGCCTAGGCGCGCCGATAGCCTCGCGCCCGTGGCCGGCCGCTACACACTGAGGACGACGCGCGAGGGCGTCGTGGAGAAGGAGCACTTCGAGACCCTGGCGGGCGCGCTCGACGGCCTCGAGCTGGAGGCGCGCGCGTTCGCGAACACCGAGCGGCGCAACGCGGCGGCCGGGATCATGCGGACGTACGAGCCCGGCGAGATCGTCGCCCTGCGAGCCGAGATCGCGGGCCCCCGCATCCGCGCGGGCGTCGACGTCCGCGGCGACGGCGCCGCGGAGGCGTTCACCGGGCGCCTGCGGCGGCGGCTGATCGAGCAGCGGACGGGCGAGAGCCCGTACGACGCGCTGCGCAGGGCGCTCGGTGTCGACCCCCGCTAGGTCGCACGGGCGGTGTGCAAAGGTGCTCCGGTGACCGAACGTCATGCGATCGAAGCCGTCGGGCTCGTCAAGCGCTACGGCGAGCAGGCCGCCCTCGACGGCGTGGACCTCGACGTCGCGCGCGGCGCGGTGTGCGCGCTGCTCGGTCCCAACGGCGCCGGCAAGACGACGGCCGTGCGCGTCCTGACCACCCTGACCCGCCCGGACGCCGGCACGGCGCGCGTCGCCGGACACGACGTCCTCACCGACCCCGTGTCCGTGCGGCGCAGCCTCGGGCTGGCCGCGCAGGACGCCACGGTTGACGGCCTGCTGACGGGGCGCGAGAACCTCGAGATGATCGGGGAGCTTCACCATCTCGGCCGCCGACCGGCGCGGGCGCGCGCCGCCGAGCTGCTCGAGCAGTTCGCGCTCGTCGACTCCGCCTCGAAGCTCGCGAAGGAGTACTCGGGCGGGATGCGCCGCCGGCTGGACCTCGCCGCGACGCTCGTCGCCCGCCCCGAGATCCTCTTCCTCGACGAGCCCACGACGGGCCTGGACCCGCGCGCGCGCAACGAGCTGTGGGGCGTCCTGGACGGCCTCGTCGGCGAGGGCGCCACGATCCTCCTGACGACGCAGTACCTCGAGGAGGCCGACCGGCTCGCGGACGACATCATCGTCGTCGATCACGGCCACGTGATCGCGCGCGGCGACGCGCGCGGCCTGAAGCTCGAGTTCGGCGGCGACCAGCTGCACGTCGTCGTGGCGCGCGCCGAGGACCTCGGCGCGGTCACGACGATCATGGAGCGGGTCTCGGGCACGACGCCGACCGTGGACGCCGCCGAGCGCTCGGTCGCCGCGCCCTCGGAGGGCGGCGCGGGCGCGATCGCCGCACTCGCGGGGGAGCTCGACGCCGCCGGCATCGCCGTCGAGGACCTCGGCCTGCGCCAGCCGACCCTCGACGACGTGTTCCTGACCCTGACCGGCACGCCGGTCCACGAGGCGGAGGTGGCCTGATGGCGGACGCGGCGTCCGGGCGGCGCGGCACGACGGCGGTCTCCGACACGCTCGTCATCACCCGTCGCGGGCTCAAGCACATGCGCCGCCAGCCCGAGCAGCTGACCGACGCGACGATCCAGCCGATCATGTTCGTGCTGCTGTTCGCCTTCGTCTTCGGCGGCGCGATCAAGGTCCCGGACGGCGGCAGCTACAAGGAGTTCCTGATGGGCGGCATCTTCGCCCAGACGATCGTGTTCGGCTGCTTCGGCGTCGCGATGGCGCTCGCCTACGACCGCAACAACGGCGCGATCGACCGCTTCCACTCGCTCCCGATCTCCCGCGGGGCGGTGCTCGGCGGCCACTCCGTCGCGAGCCTGCTGAAGTCGCTCCTGCCGATCGTGCTGATGTCGCTGACGGGCCTCATCATCGGCTGGCGGATCAACGGCGGCGTCCTCGACGCGCTCGCCGGCTACGGCCTGATGATCGGCTTCTCGTTCGCGATGATCTGGGTGGGGATCCTGATGGGCAGCCTGCTCAAGACGCCGGAAGGGGTCCAGGGGTTCGCGTTCTCGGCCATCTTCCCGATCACGTTCATCGCCAGCACGTTCGTGCCGACGAACACGCTCCCCGAGCCGCTGCGGACGTTTGCGGAGTGGAACCCCGTGAGCTCGCTCGCGGGCTCCCTGCGCGAGCTGTTCGGCAACCCCGGCGGGGCCGCCGGGCCGGGGGCGCCGTGGCCGCTGCAGCACCCCATCGTCTACACCGTGATCTGGATCGTGGCGATCGTCCTCGTCTGCGCGCCGCTGGCCGTCAAGGCGTACCAGCGGTCGATCGCCTCGTGAACTGCGCCGCGTACGGCCCGCGGCCGGACGTGCTGTGCGCACCGCAGCGGGCGCCGAGCGCCAGCGCGTCCTGCGTGCTCATCCCGGCGCCGAGCCCGTACGTCAGCCCGGCGGCGAACGCGTCGCCGCACCCGTAGGCGTCGACCGCCGGTCCGGGGAGCGGCTCGGGCATCCACCGGCCGACGTCGCCGTCGCGCGTGGTCCACGCGCCGCCGCGCGCGCCGCGCGTGTGGACGACCAGGCCCGGCGCGGGGTCCAGCGCCCGGGCGTCCACGTGCTCCCCCGGATCGCTCGCGCTGGAGACGAGCACGTCGACCGCCACGCCGGCCTGCGTGAGCACGCCGAACGCGCGGGACGTCGCGACGAGCACGCGGGCGGTGCGCGCAGCGCGCAGCGCGGCGACGTCACCGCCGGTGAAGTACACGGCGTCGAGGTCGGCGATCCGCTCCCAGGGCAGCGGGTCGTCGCCGTGCGGGACCATCCGCGGGTCGAGCAGCGTGATGGTGCGCTCGTGGTCGTCGTCGAGGAACGTGAACCCGCGACGGGTCGGCGTGCCGGGCCGCACCGCCGCGTGGAGGTCGAGCCCGCGAGCCGACAGCTCGTCGCACGCCCGCGACCCGTGATCGTCGTCGCCGACGGCCGTGTAGAACGCCGCCGTCCCCGCGAGCCGCGCGAGCTGCGCCGCGGAGACCGCCCCGCCGCCGGCCGCCAGCTCGAAGGCCGACGTGGCACGGACGATCGCACCCGGTGCGGGCAGGCTCGGCACGACCGCGAACTGGATCCACTCGACGTGGCCGACCACACCGACCCGGGGCTCCGCGGTCACAGCTGCAGTGCCGCCCCGTTGTCACGCAGCCAGCGGCGCTGCGCCTCGTAGCCCGGCAGGTGGCGCCCCAGCAGCGCCCAGAACCGGGGGGAGTGATCGAGGACGACGAGGTGGCACGCCTCGTGCCAGACGACGTAGTCCAGCAGCTCCTGGGGCCCGAGCAGCAGTCGCCAGTTGATCGCGATCGCCCCGGTCGCCGAGCACGATCCCCAGCGCGTGCGCTGCTCGCGGATCGTCAGCCGCTCGTACGTCGTGCCGAGTGCGGCAGCGGCCGCGTCCAGGCGCGCCGCGGCCTCCGCGCGCGCCGTCCGCCGGTACCAGCGCTCGACCGCGGCGCGCTGCTCCGGGCCGGAGGCGGGCACGAGCAGCAGCTCACCCCGACGGTGGGCGCGCGTGCGGCCCGGCTGCTCGGCGAGCCGCAGCTCACGACCGAGCACCGGGACCGTGCCGGGCGTCCGCGGGATCGCCCGCCGCGCCGCATCCACCTCGGCGAGCCGGCGGTCGATCCACGGCCGCAGCTCGCGGACGGCCGCCGCGGCCTCGCGATCGCGGGCACGGCGCGGGAGTGTCACCCGCACCTCGCCGTCGTGCTCGACCCGCACGCGCACCGAGCGGGCGCGCGCCGAACGGCGGACGGTGTAGGCGAGGTCGGCCGGCACCCCGCGCAGGCTACGGGGGCGGGGAGATCGACCGACGCCCCCGCGCCCCAGCCGCCGCGTCTAGAGCACGCGCAGCGTCCCCAGCGACGTGTCCCGCGCGACGATCGACCCGCCCTCGTCCCGTGCGGAGAGCAGGTAGTCGACGGCGTCGGCGCTGACGCGGAAGCCCTCCAGAATGAGCGGCACGCCCGGCGGGTAGACCTCGACGGACTCGGCGGCGACGTGCCCGACGGCCTCCCGGATCGGGACCTCGCGCCCGACCGACTTCGCGTATCGCCGGGCGGCGTACGGGTGCATCACGGGCCGGTCGTCCATCGCGCGGAACGGGTTGGCCGGCGGGCTGCGCCGCGCCCCGTCGGGGCGCACGCGCCCGCCGAGGACGTCCTCCAGCGCCGTGAGCGTCTCCGCGACGGCGGTCGGCCCGAGCTGGAAGGTCGTGATCAGCGTCAGCGTGTTGACGCCCGCCTTCTCGATCACGATGCCCTTCTCGATCAGGGCCTCGACGACGTCGTAGCCGGACACGTCGTAGCGCGCGAGCCCGACCGTCGTCTTCACGAGGTCCATGCCCGCCACGTGGTCCGTCATCGCGGTCAGCCACGCCGGGTCGTCGAGCAGCTCCAGGTCGGGCAGCCGCTCGCGCAGCCCGGCCTTCAGCTCCCGGGTGCGGCCGATCGCCGTCCCGAGCGCCTCCTCCCCGCCCGCGACGAGCGTTCGCACCGCGGCGTCCGCGCTGGCGAGCAGGTGATAGCTGGGCGAGGTGGTCACGTACTCGCGGTAGGCCTCCTCCATGAGCTCGGAGTCCACACGCCCCTCGCGCC
>DAIPYF010000217.1:0-4768 GCA_036782855.1 Solirubrobacteraceae bacterium | reverse complement strand
CCACCGGCCCGCGGCGATCGTCGTGGTCGGCGTGGACGGCGCGCACGCGCACGCCGGACAGCTCGACGCTCTCGCCCGCGGCCACCTCGCGCACGTCGGTGAAGCCCGCGTCCGCGGCGAGCGCGCCCGCGCCGCGCGGCACGACGATCGGCGTCCAGCGCTCGAGCAGCTTCAGCGACGGCGTGTCCCAGTGGTCGCGATGCAGGTGCGAGATGAGGATCCCGTCGAGGTCGCGCTGCACGTCCTCGTCGACGGCGCGCCCGTGGCGGCGCAGGTGCACCAGGCGCGACCGCAGGACGGGGTCCGTGATGAGCCGCGCGCCGCCGGTCTCGATCAGGAGGGTCGCGTGTCCGAGGAACGTGATGCGCTCGATCACCGGCGGGACGCTAGCGCGGGAGGTCCGGTCGGCGTCATTGGGAGGATGCGGGAATGAGTCCCGCCACCCCCCGGGCGTCCGTCGGCCTCACGACCGACGCACGCGTCGACCCCGAGCACGAGGACGAGCATCCCGTCAGCGTCCTCGAACTGTTCTTCGATCTCGTCTTCGTCCTGGCGATCACGCAGGTCACGCTGCTGCTCGCCGAGGACCTGACGCTCGGCGGGATGCTCCGGGGCCTGCTGATCCTCGCGCTGCTGTGGTGGTCGTGGGTCGGCTACTCGTGGCTGACGAACAGCATCGACCTCGACGACGTCGCGACGCGCATCTCGATCTTCGTCGCGATGGCCGCGTTCACCGTCGCGGCGCTCGCCGTCCCGGCGGCGTACGGCGACGACGCGCTGCCGTTCGCACTCGCCTACGCGGTCGTGCGCGCGATGCAGGTCGGCCTGTACGCGTACGGCACCGACGACGACGACCCCAACCACGGCGCGATCCTGAAGCTCGGTCCCGGGTTCCTGATCAGCGCCGGGCTGATCGTCCTCGGCGCCGGCGTCGGCGGCGAGGCCCAGCCGTGGATCTGGCTCGTCGCGATCATGATCGACGTCCTCACCCCGCTCGTGGTCGGCAACTCGCAGTTCCGCGTCCACGCCGGGCACTTCGCCGAGCGCCACGGGCTGATCATCATCATCGCGCTCGGTGAGTCGATCGTCGTGCTCGGGTCCGGCGTCACCGAGGAGACGGTGGACGTCTCGCGCGCGATCGGGGCGTCGCTCGGCGTCGCGGCGGCGGCGACCCTCTGGTGGCTCTACTTCGACATCGTCGCGATCGTCGCCGAGCACCGGATGAAGCAGGCCCGAGGTGCCGAGCGCTCGCGGATCGCACGCGACTCGTACAGCTACATCCACTTCTTCATGATCGCCGGAATCGTCCTGCTGGCGCTCGGGACCAAGAAGTCGCTGCTCGACAGCGAGGAGCCGCTGAAGCTCGTCCCGGCGATCGCGCTGTGCGCCGGGCCCGCGCTGTACCTGCTGGGCCACATCGCGTTCCGGCTGCGCAACGTCGGAACGGTCAACAGGCAACGGCTCGTCGCCGCGATCGCGCTCGTCGCGCTGATCCCGGTGGCACACGCCATCGACGCACTCCCGGCGCTCGCGCTCGTGACGGCCGTCCTCGTCGCGCTCGTCACCTACGAGCACGTGCGCTTCGCCGAGCAGCGCGCCGCGATCATGGCCCGGATCACGGAGAACAGCTGATCCGCGCGAGCGCCGCGCGGTAGCGGCGCATCGCGGCGGCCGGCCAGTCGCCGTGGGTCTGTGTGCGCAGCCGCGCCACGCGCTCGCGGTGATAGGGGGAGCTGACGCTCTCGTTGTGCCCGATGACGTGCTTCAGCGCGATCCCCTCGCGGCAGCGCAGCCACGCGGTGAGGCGCAGCGACGCCGACCGCTGCGGGCCCGAGAGGACGTCGGCCTCGCGGAAGCCGACGTGCTCGATCCCGATCGCCGTCCAGTTCAGGCCCACGGTGTGCCGGCACATGAGCGCGAGCGGGACGAGCTGGTGGATCGTCCCGTCGCGGTCGATCACGAAGTGCGCGCACACGCCCGGCAGCTCGCCGAGCTCCCCGTCCGGCACATCGGGCGCGAAGGTGTTGAAGGCCGAGCGGAAGGTCGCGCCCTCGGTCATGTGCTCGACGATCACGCGCGGGCGCACGAGCCGGAAGCGGCTGAGGCCGTAGTGCCGGCGGGCGTAGGCGGCCATCTCCGCGCGCCGCTTCGCGGGGTACGGGATCGGCGTCCACGCGATCGGGGGGCGGGCGGGCGCTGCGGCGGGGACGGCCAGCGCGAGCGCTGCGAGCGCGGCGAGCATGTGCACAGACGGTAGCCGCGGCTTCCGTCAGGGGACCCCGGTCTGGTAGAGAGAGGTCGGTATGCCGACGTCCGAGCACCACGTGAGCACATGAGCCGCCTCCGCCGACTGGCCGCCGGCAGCGCGGTCGCGCTCGGCGGCGTCGTGGCCTACGACGTCACGCAGCGCCATCACGCGATCCTGCGCAACTTCCCGGTCGTCGGGCACCTGCGCTACATCCTCGAGACCTTCGGCCCGGAGCTGCGGCAGTACATCGTCACCTCGAACAACGAGGAGCGGCCGTTCTCGCGCGACCAGCGCACCTGGGTCTACCAGTCCTCGAAGCTCAAGCCGAACACGGTCGGGTTCGGCTCCGACAACGAGATGGAGAACGGGCTCGGGTACCTCATCATCAAGCCGGACGCCCGCCCGTATCCCGCGCCGCCCGAGGGCGGCCCCGGGTCGGGGCCGGAGCACCTCATCCCGGCGGCGAAGATCCTCGGCGCCGCGCACGGACGCCGGCACGCCTTCCGCCCCAGGTCGGTCGTGAACATCAGCGGGATGAGCTTCGGCGCGCTGTCGGCGCCCGCGGTCGAGGCGCTGAACCGCGGTGCCGCGCTCGCTCCGTGCCTGCAGAACACCGGTGAGGGCGGGCTCTCCGAGCACCATTGTCACGGCGGCGAGCTGATCTTCCAGATCGGGACCGGCTACTTCGGCTGCCGCGACGCCGATGGGCACTTCGACCTCGATGTGCTGCTGGAGACGATCGCTCGCGGTCCGGTTCGCGCGCTCGAGGTCAAGCTCTCGCAGGGCGCCAAGCCGGGCGTGGGCGGCATGGTGCCCGCGGCGAAGATGACGCCCGAGATCGCCGCGATCCGCGGCGTGGAGGCCGGGAAGGACTGCCACAGCCCGCCGTGCCACTCGGCGTTCACGACCGTCGACGAGCTGATCGAGTTCTGCGAGCGGATCGGCGCGGCGACCGGCCTGCCGATCGGCATCAAGTCGGCGGTCGGCGAGCAGCCGTTCTGGGAGGAGCTCGCCGCGCGCATGGAGACGACCGGCGGCGGACCGGACTTCATCACCGTCGACGGTGGCGAGGGCGGCACGGGCGCGGCGCCGCTGTCGTTCGCCGACCATGTGGCGCTGCCCTTCAAGATGGCGTTCTCCCGCGTCTACGCCCCGTTCGCCCACAACGGGCTGAACGAGCGGATCGCGTTCATCGGCTCGGCGAAGCTCGGGATGCCGCACACCGCCCTGTTCGCCTTCTCGCTCGGCGCCGACATGGTCAACGTCGGCCGTGAGGCGATGATGGCGATCGGCTGCATCCAGGCGCAGCGCTGTCACACCGGCCGCTGCCCGACCGGCGTCGCGACGCAGAACCCCTGGCTGGTCCGCGGCCTGGACCCCGACATCAAGGCCGCGCGCGCCGCGAACTACGTGCGCACGCTGCGCCGCGAGCTCGGCGCGCTCACGCGCACCTGCGGCGAGGCCCATCCGTCCCTGATCACGCCCGACCAGCTGGAGCTGATGGAGGAGGGCTACCGGTCGCGGACCGCCGAGGAAGCGCTCGGCTACCTGCCCGCCTGGCGACGCACGACGCCGGAGCGCCGGGCGGAGATCGAGCGGCTCGTCGCGGGCGATCCGCACGCCGCGCCCGCCTGAGCCACAATCGCGCCGTGCCCCGACCGCATCTGCTCCGCACCACCTCCCAGCCGGACACCATCCTCGAGCACGTGACGGCGGGCGCGGACCTCATCGTGCCGCTCGCCAACGGCGAGCCCGCGGCCGTCATCGACGCCCTCGAGGAGCACGCCGACCGGCTGGAGGGCGTCCGCATCCACCAGATGCACCCGCTGCGCACGCGCCGTTACATGCAGGGCGAGTTCGGCGACCACCTGCGGCACGTGAGCTACTTCCTCTCCGAGGCCAACCGGCAGGCCTACTGGGACGGGCACTGCGACCTCGTGCCCAACCACTTCTCCGAGATGCCCGCCCTGCTGCGCGGGACGACCCGCTGCTCGATGGTCCTGGCCGCCGCCAGCCCGCCGGACCGCCACGGGTACTTCAGCCTCGGCACGAACGCCGACTACGTGAGCTCGATGATCGGGCGCGTCCCGTTCTACCTCGAGGTCAACGACCGGATGCCCCGCACGATGGGCGGCAACATCGTCCACGTCAGCGACGTCGCCGGCTGGTGCCAGGTCGACCGGCCGCTGCTGGAGGTCCCTCCAGCCGTCCCCGGCGAGGACGACCACCGGATCGCCGCGCTGATCGCCGAGCGCGTGCCCAACGGTGCGACGCTCCAGGTCGGCATCGGCGCGATCCCCAACGCGGTCCTGTCGGCGCTCGCCGACCACGACCACCTCGGGCTGCACACCGAGCTGCTCTCGGACGGCGTCATCGACCTCGTCGAGGCGGGCGCCGTGACGGGAGCGCGCAAGCTGCGCCGGCGCAACAAGCACGTGGGCACTTTCTGCCTGGGCACCCAGCGTCTCTACGACTGGCTCGACGACAACGACGGCGTCGAGATGCTCGGCGTCGAGTGGG
>DAIPYF010000216.1:0-4794 GCA_036782855.1 Solirubrobacteraceae bacterium | reverse complement strand
TCGGCGGCGCGCGGGTCGCGTACGTCGTCTACCCGGACACGCGCGAGGGCGAAGCGGTGCCGCTGGCGCACATCGTCGCCCGCGACGAGTAGCTACACCGCCGCCGCCAGGGCCCTCCCGGCGGCCGCGGTCCACGGCCCGACGCCGATCCACGCGATCCGGCCGTCGCGGCGCGTCAGGACGACCGCGATCTCGCTCGTGTCGCGCAGGCCGAGCGCGCGGCGCACGCGGTCGACGTCGGTGTACGCGGTCAGCGTGCGCGCGCGGGCGTCGCGGTCCGCGATCGCGGCGGCCATGCCGCCGTCGATGACCCGGCGGCCGGGCGCCCAGCGCCGCCCGATGCACGGGATCTCGTAGGCACGCAGGTCGTCGTGGGCGCGCTCCAGGTCCAGGAGCGCCGGAAGCCAGCCGTCGACGTCGCTCTGATGCCGGCGCTGGAACGCGACGGCGGCGACCGCGCGCGGCGCCCCGAAGTCTCCGGGCAGCAGGTACCGCTCGCCGGTCAGCGCGCGGGTCTCGATCTCCGGGAAGGCGCTCGGCGCAGCTCGGGGCAGACCGCGCACCCTGTCACAGCGGCCCCGCTCACGCCCCGATGATCTGGTCCTTCAGGCGCTCGTACTCGGCGGCGTCGATGGCACCGGTCTCCTTCAGGCGGGCGAGCCGCTCGAGCTGGGCGACGGGATCGACGGCCGCCGCGGGCGCGCCGGCCGTCGGCGCGAGGGGGGCGACCGCGACGACCGGCGACACCGGCGCCCGCTGCGGGGCCGGAGCCCGCGCGCGCGCCACCGCCGCGGCGCTGAGCGGCACGGCGTCGGGGTCGGGCTCCCGCTCGCGGCGACCGGAGCGCCCGAGGGCGAGGGCGCCGATCAGCGGCACGAGCGCCATCGGCACGAACGTCACGAGCAGCACGATCGCGGCGATCCGGGCGCCGTCGTCGTCCGGCTCGGCGTCCGGGCCGAACGCGGCGAAGGCGACCGTCCCGGCGATGCCCAGGAACATCAGCGACCACAGGATCAGCCCGTACCCGACGCGCGAGCGGGCGGTGCGGCCGCGGCTCCCGATCGCCAGGCAGGCCAGACCCACGAGACCCAGGAGCACGCCGCCGAAGACCAGCATGATCTTCGTGCCCGTGCCCTCCGGGCACGGCCGCGCGCTGACGTACGGCCCGCCGCTCGCGCACGTGCCGATCTTCGTCAGCTCGTAGACGCTCCAGCACACGAGCGCGAGGCCGCCCAGGCACAGCAGCCAGCCGAGCAGCACGAGCAGCGTGCGGCTCGCGGGCCGGCGCTCCGCGTCACCGCTCGGCTGTTGCCACATCAGGCCGGCGCGAACGTCAGGTTCTGCCGATTCTCCGGGTCGACCTTGACCGCGTACTCGGAGCCGGCCTCGTACGCCGACGTGTCGGTGCCGGCGATCGTCATGCGGTGCGTGACCTCGTACGGCTCGCCGCCGGCGATCGTGACGACCATCTGCAGGTCGAGGACCTTGTTGCCGGCGAGCTGCTCGCCGGTGTCGGTGAAGCCCTTGAGGATCGCCGTGCCGTCGAGGCCCTCGGCCCAGAGGCGGCGCATCTCGGCGCCGCTCGCGTTCATCGCGTTGGCGTCGGCCATCAGCGACGCGCTCGACGCGTCCATGCCCGGCATCCCGCCGCCCATCTGCGCGGCGGCCGCCGCCTGCATCTCCTTCGCCTGTGCCATCGAGTCCTTCATGCCCTTGAAGAGGCCCATGTCGCTCCTTGGTGGTCGTGGTGTCCGGCGCTCAGATGTCGCCGAGGATGCGCTGCTTCTGCGCCTCGAACTCCGCCTCGCTCAGGAGGCCCTTGTCCTTCAGCGCCTGGAGCCGCTCGAGCCGGGCGACGGGGTCCTGCGCCGCGGTCGCGCCGCCGCTCTGCATCGCCTGCCCGGCGAGGGTCATCGCCTGCTCGCCCTGCGACTGCCAGTCCAGCACGACGCTGTCGCGGTCCGCCGGATCGACCTTGACGGGGAGCGGCGTCCCCGGCTGCAGCATCGGCGCCTGCATGCGCGGGATGGCCTGCCGGATCGTCGTCGTGTACGGCCCCTCCCCGGGAACCGTCACCTCGAGCTGGATCTCGCAGACCGGATGCTCGTTGAGCGTGGCGCCCGTGTCGGTGACCCCCAGCACGCGCGCGGTGCCCGCGACACCGTTCGCGGTGACCCGCTGCGTCTCCTGGATGCCGGCCATGGCCTCCTTCGCCTGCGCCAGCCCCTCCAGCATCGACGGGCGCTTGTACTGCTTGGACATGTCGTTGATGTCCTTGAGGTCCTTCATGCCTTTGAACAGTCCCATGGGCGCGCAGCATCGCTGATCGGCCCGTCAAGTCAAGAGCGTCTCGTCACACAACCGATCAGCGCCACGGGACGCCGACGAGCACCGGCTCGGGTGCGAGCGCGACGCCGAGACGCGTCTCGACGCCCGCGGCGATCTCGCGGCCCGTGCCGCGAGGCGGGTGGCGACTCCCAAGGCGACGAGCGCCGCGGTCGTGGCCCCGCCGCGATTCGTCAGCGCCAGCGCGTGGCGGGTGGACAGCGCGACGGGGCCGCGCGCCTCGCCGCGCGCGAAGCCCGCGGCCTCGATCAGCCATGCCGCGGACGTCTTCACCCGCCCGTCCGGCTCGGGAAAGCGCGGCGGTCGGGCGTCGGCGCCGAGCAGCGTGCGCGCGCGCTCCTCGAGCGCGGCGAAGCCCGCGGCATCGAGGATCGGGTTGGTGAAGAACGAGCCGGCGCTCCAGGTGTCGTGATCGGCGGCGTCGAGCACCATGCCCTTCCCGCGGCGCAGCCCGAGCACGGCCTCGCGGACCTCACCCAGTGGGGCGCCGGCCCCCGTGGCGGCGCCGAGCGTGCGCGCGAGCTCGCCGTAGCGCAGCGGCCCCGACACCGCCGCGGCGTCGAGCTCGAAGGTCACGGCGAGGACGACGTGCGACGTCGTGTGCTTGAAGGCGCTGGAGCGGTAGGCGAACGCGCACGCGTCCGGTGCGAGCTCGACGACCGCGCCGGTGCGGCGGTCCAGCGCACGCACGCCCACGATCGTGTCCGCGACCTCCTGCCCGTAGGCGCCGACGTTCTGGATCGGCGTCGCGCCGGTCGAGCCCGGGATGCCGCTGAGGCATTCGATCCCCGCCAGGCCGTCGGCGACGGCGCCCGCCACGACGTCGTCCCACGGCTCGCCGGCCGCGACCGTCAGGCGCACGCGGCCGCCCACCGCCTGCGCGCGAGTGATGCCCTGCGTGGTGATGTGCGCGACGGTGCCGTCGAAGCCCGCGTCCGCGATGACGAGGTTGCTGCCGCCCGCGAGCAGCAGCAACGGCTCGCCGTCGGCGTCCGCGGCGCGGACGGCCCCCACGAGCTCCTCCTCGGTCGCGGCGACGGTGAACCGGCGCGCCGGGCCGCCGAGGCGCAGCGTCGTGTGCGGCGCGAGCGGCTCGTCGGCGAGGATCTCGGGCACGGCGCGCAGCGTAGTGCCCGTTCGCGGCGCCGGCGGGGCGCGCGCGGCGCGCGAGGACCCGGAACCAGCCTTGACACCCTGTCAAGGGAGCGGGGACCGTCCGCGCGCCTCGCCCCCGCCAGTCTGGAGCGTCCCATGACGATCGCCGCAGCAGCCGACCTCGCGAACCTCGACCTCAGCGATCTGGACCTCTGGGCGGACGGCCCGCCGCACGACACGTTCGAGCTCCTGCGCCGCGATGCGCCCTGCCACTGGAGCCCGCTCGGCGGCTTTCCGTGGGAGGACGGCTTCTGGTCGGTCGTCCGCTTCGACGACATCGCGCTCGTCGGCCGCGACTTCGAGACGTTCTCCTCCGAGCGCGGCGGCATCCTCGCCGTCGAGCGCTTCATGGAGCACCCGCCGGAGGGCGCGCCGGAGGACCCGGTCGCGATGCAGCGCCTCATGTTCATCGCGCAGGACCCGCCCCGGCACGACCGCATGAAGGCGCTGTCCCAGCGCGCCTTCACCCCCAAGCGCGCGCTGGACCACTCCGATCGGATGCGCGAGATCATCAACCTCGTCTACGACAACGCCCTCGCGCGCGGCGACGGCTCGGCCTTCGACCTCGTCCAGGACGTCGGGATCCACGTGCCGGCGATGGTGATCGGCGACATGCTCGGCGTCCCGCGCGCCGACGCCGAGAAGCTCGTGGACTGGACGAACCGCACGACCGCCTTCGAGGACCCGCGCGTCGTCACCGACATGCGCGACACGTGGACGGCGCTGATGGAGGTTTTCGGCTACGTCGACGTGCTCGTGCGCGACCGTACGGAGACCCCGCAGGACGACCTGACGACGGCGTTCATCCAGGCCGAGGTCGACGGCGAGCGCCTCACGCACGACGAGGTCGTCATGACCTGGTTCCTCCTGATGGTCGCCGGCAACGACTCGACCCGTGCGACGTTCTGCTCCGGCATGAAGAGCCTGCTCGAGGACCCCGAACAGCTCGAGCTCGTGCGGTCCGGTGCGGTCTCGACCGAGCAGGCCGTCGAGGAGTTCCTGCGCTGCCATCCCGCCTTCGCGTACATGCGCCGCACCGCGACGCGTGACACGGAGATCGCGGGGCAGGCGATCGCCGAGGGCGACAAGGTCCTGCTCTGGTACGTCTCGGGGAACCGCGACGAGTCCGTCTTCGAGGACCCGCACCGGTTCGACGTGCGGCGGGAGCCCAACCCCCACCAGGCGTTCGGCGGCGGCGGGCGGCACTTCTGCCTCGGCGCCGGGCTCGCACGGCTGGAGATGCAGCTGTGGCTGGAGGAGACGCTGCGGCGGTTCCCGGACCTGCACCTGGCC
>DAIPYF010000215.1:0-4812 GCA_036782855.1 Solirubrobacteraceae bacterium | reverse complement strand
CCGGCGCTGCCGCCGACGATCCGCAGCGGGAAGCAGGAGATCGTGAAGCCGCTCGACGGGAGCGCGCCGAGGTTGCACAGGCGCTCGATCTGCGAGTAGGCGAGGTCGCACTGGTGCGCGGCCCAGAAGACGCCGGGCTCCCCCTTCGCCTTCGCCCACTCGGCCTCCAGGTGCAGCGGCGCGTCCCAGCCCCACGCGTCGATGCCCATGACCCGCGTGCCGAGCTCGTAGAGCCGGCGCGTCGCCTCGGCCGTCACGCCCGGGCCCTTGATCATGTAGTCGGGCGCGTCGATGAAGGCGTCGCGCCCGGTGCGGATCAGGACGATGTCGAGCGGCTGGATGTCGCGGTCGAGCGCGGCGAGCGCGTCGTCGATCTCGGGGACCGTCACCGGGTCGCCGTCCGCCTTGTGGCTGAAGTCCAGGACGACGCCGGGCGCGTGGAACCACTCCAGCGGCAGCTCGTCGATCGTCTGCGCCCTCTCGCCGGCGATCGTCGAGTTGTAGTGCCACGGCGCGTCGACGTGCGTCGAGTTGTGGGTGCCGAATCGCGTGAACTCCTCGACCGCCCAGCCCTCGCCGTCGCGCAGCAGCTCGCGGCCGACGCCGAGCAGCGCCTCGATCGCCGCGGCCCCGGCCTCGTGGCCCTGGAAGACGATCTCGGTCTTCAGCGGGTCGGGCGTGTCGGGCGGGCTGGCGACGATGGGGGCGGACAGGTCGACGAAGCGGGACATCGTGCGAGCGTAACGGCTCATCTGCGTAGTTCCCTCGCCGCTGCCGCGGGCGGGCACCGGATGCGCGCCGCGTGCCGCGCGCGCCACGCTGGAGTCACGTGAACACGTACCTCCTGATGATCACGTTCCGGGTGTGGTTCTGCGAGATCGCGCTGTCGGGCGTGAACTACTTCGTGCTCATGAAGCGCGTCTACGAGCCGCGGGTCGGCGAGTTGCGCGCGCACCGCATCGGGATGACCACGCGGATCGTCTACATCTTCCCGTTCGCGTACGTCCTCGTCGCGGCCGCGAACCTCGACAGCGTCGCCGAGTACCTGCAGGCCGGCGCGTACTGGCTGCTCATGGTGCTCGCGTTCGAGTGGATCGGCAGCTTCCTGATGCGCCGTCCCGTGCACGAGATCCTCGAGGGCTGGCATGTCGAGAACGGCTACATGTGGCCCTACGTCCTGCTCGCTTACCTGTCGTCCCCGCTGATCGTCGGCGTACTGCTGTCGCCTGGCTAGACGCGATGGGACGCCGGGGCCGGTCGACGCCCCGGGACCACCCCAGATGCCGTGACGCACGTGGAGATCACGACGGGCGTCGGCGCGAAGCAGGACGGTCGCTCGCGTCAGTCGTTGACCCGGTGGCCGGCCGCCTGGATCCCCGGGGTCCGGAGGTCGGCGTCGTAGAACGATCCGCCGACGAGCCGCACGGCTTCGTACCGGCCGGTTCCCGTGAGACAGCTGTAGCGCGCGAGGGGTGCCCGCTTGGGGATGTCCCTGAGGCAGATCTTCTTCATGTCCGCCTGGAACTTGTCGTCGACGTCGCGGCGACTCCACTTGCGGAAGTTCACGATCGGCCGGTTCCCGCGCTTGCCGGCGAGGATGTCTCGCACGGTCGCGCCGCCGTAGCCGGCGTCGTGGATGTTGCAGGCGTCGCGAAAGTCGACCGTGAAGCTCTCACCGAGCTTGTTGTCGTAGAAGTCGCTGCTGTTGCCGACCCAGTTCTCGAAGGCGACCACCGCGTCCCACCCCGCTCCGCCGCACTGGTTGGAGACGTTCTTGATCGGCACCAGCACGTCGAGCCACGAGCACGAGCTCTTCGGGGCCTTGGCACTCCTGTTGCCGGCAGCGTCCCGGGCATGGACGCAGAACTCCAGCGGCCCCTTGCGCTTGCTGCCCGGGGTCACGTCGGCCCACCCGGGGGTGCCGTCGGCGGCCGTCAGGCCCTTGCTCTGTGCATGCCTGATCTTCGTGCCGCCGTCGAAGAGGTCGGCGTAGACGTACGCCTTCCTGGAGTCATCCTTCACCCAGTACCGCTGCTTGTATCGGGTCCCGATCCGCAGGACCTTGCCGATCGGAATCGCCCGCACCGTCGGCGGGGTGGTGTCGCCCGTCGTCGGCGTGTTCGGCTCCGGTGTGGGCGCCGTCGCGGGCTGCTTCGGCATCGTGAAGTCGAAGCCGACGCCGAGCGAGGCGCACACGCCGCCGCACCAGGTGACGTTCGCACCGCCGTAGACGAAGCCGCGCACCGAGTCGGACGGGATCGGCGAGTAGGTGAGCGAGAACGTCTGCGTGACGGTCCGGCCGGTGACGTCTTCGCTGCCGCCGGCTGCCGGCCACTGCCACTTGGAGGTCCCGGCGATGTCGGCCGACATCGACACCGCCGACACGTGGCCGACCGCCCGCGTGATGGTGATCGTCCCGGAGATCGTGATCGGCCCGCCCGAGTAGACACCCGAGTAGCGGTTCGTGGAGCCGGGCTTCAGTGCGATGTTGTCCGCGCCGGCGATCGTGTACTGCAGCGTCGCGTCGCCGGGCGTGCCGAACTTTCCGCTGACGGACCCCGCCGACGCCGGCTGCGCGGCAACCAGCAGGATCGCCGCGACGGCGAGCAGCAGGGCGACCACGGCGGGGCGACGGCGCGGCGAACAGGTGGGCGAGACGTCGGAGGAATGAACCATCGCCACAAACCGTACGCCCGCGGTCGCCGCGGGTAACCGAGGGAAGTACGAGCTTTCGCGGGGAAATACGAGCGGACGGGAAGCGGCAGCGCGTCACGGCATCCGGGGTTTACCCGGCCCGGGCTACCCCTGCCCCAGGTTCATCGCGACGTACTTCGTCTCCAGGTACTCCTGCAGTCCCTCCGGCCCGCCCTCGCGGCCGTAGCCGGACCACTTCACGCCGCCGAACGGTGCGCCCGCGTTGGAGACCATCCCCTGGTTGAGGCCGACCATGCCGACCTCGAGCGCCTCGACGACGCGGAACGCGAGGCTGAGGTTCTGGGTGAACACGTACGACGACAGTCCGTACTCGGTCGCGTTCGCCAACGCGATCGCCTCCTCCTCGTCGGCGAACGCGATGACCGGCGCGACGGGGCCGAAGATCTCCTCGGTCTGCACCAGCGCGTCGGACGGCACCCCGGCGATCACGGTCGGCTCGTAGAAGTACCCGGCGCCCTCGCGCGGGCCGCCGCCGACGAGCACCTCGGCGCCCTTGCCGACGGCGTCCTCGACGAGCCTGTGCACGCCGTCGCGCGCAGCCTGGTCGATCAGCGGGCCGGTCGTCACCGCGTCGTCGGTGCCGCGCCCGAGGACGAGCCCGCGCATGCGGTCGGCGAGCCGCTCGGAGAACTCGGTCGCGACGGACTCGTGCACGAGGAAGCGGTTCGCGCTCGTGCACGCCTCGCCGATGTTGCGCATCTTCGCGAGCATCGCGCCATCGACGGCGACCTCGAGGTCCGCGTCCGGGAAGACGAGGAACGGCGCGTTGCCGCCGAGCTCCATCGACATCCGCAGCAGCTGCTCGGACGCCTGTTCGACGAGCTTCCTGCCGACCTGCGTGGAGCCGGTGAAGGAGAGCTTGCGGGCGCGCGGGTCCGCAATCAGCGGACCCATCAGCTCGCCGGACTTCGAACCCGTGATGACGTTGCACACGCCGGCGGGCAGACCCGCCTCGTCGAGGATCTGCGCCATCGCGAGCATGCACAGCGGCGTCTGCTTGGCGGGCTTCACGACGCTCGTGCAGCCGGCGGCGATCGCCGGGCCGACCTTGCGCGTGCCCATCGCGAGCGGGAAGTTCCACGGCGTGATGAAGAGGCAGGGCCCGAGCGGCTGCTCCATCGTCAGCACGCGGCTGAGGCCGTTCTCGGCGACCTGGAAGCGGCCGTTGATGCGCACCGCCTCCTCCGCGTACCAGCGGAAGTAGGACGCCGCGTAGGCGACCTCCGCGCGCGACTCGCCGATCGCCTTGCCCATCTCGAGTGTCATCAGCAGCGCGAGCTCCTCGGTGCGCTCGGTCATGAGCTCGAACGCGCGGCGCAGGATGTCGCCGCGCTCGCGGGGGGCGACGTGGCGGAACGTGCGGAACGCCTCGTCGGCGGCGGTCAGCGCGGCCTGGCCGTCGGCGACCGTGGCGTCCGCCACCTCGACGAGCGTCTCGCCGGTCGCCGGGTCCTCGACCGGGAGCGTCCGGCCACCGGTGGCGTCGCGCCACTCCCCGCCGATGAAGAGCTGCGTCGGGACCGCGTCGAGGACGGCGCGCTCCGCGCCGGGGCTGATCAGGGACATGGCGCGAGCATACCCCCGGCCCGGCGCGTTCCGGGAGCCCTGCGCCTACCCTGGAGGACGTGCGCCGCATGCTCGCCATCGCGCTCGTCGCAGCCTCCGCCCTCGCCGCCGCTCCCGCGGCGCAGGGAGCCACGTCGCTGGTCATCAACGGCCGCGGGTGGGGGCACGGCATCGGCATGAGCCAGTACGGAGCGCTCGGTTACGCCCAGCGCGGCTGGACGGCCGACCGCATCCTCACCCACTACTACACGGGCACGAAGCTCGGCCGGCTCTCGACGAGCCCGGCCGTGCGGGTGCTCCTGCAGTCCGGCCGCTCGAGCTACGCGATCCGCGGCGCCGCGTCCGTGAGCGGCGCGCTGCTCGACCCCGGCCAGACGTACACCGTCGTCTCCGGCGGCCAGGGCCTGATCGTCCGCGACGGCTCGGGCAAGGATCGCCTGACCTCCCCCGGCCCGCTCGCCTTCCGCCCCGCCGGCGGCGGCGCGGTGACGCTGCTCGGGCCCGCGCAGAACGGGACGAGCGGCGGGCGCT
>DAIPYF010000214.1:0-4812 GCA_036782855.1 Solirubrobacteraceae bacterium | reverse complement strand
AGTTCTTGGCGATCGAGACGACGAGGCGCAGGTTCGACTCGACCATCTTCTGCTTCGCGTCGAGGTCGCCGCGCTCGATGCGCTTGGCGAGGTCGACCTCCTCCTGCGCGGTCAGCAGGCGGACCTTGCCGATGTCCTTGAGGAAGAGCTGCAGCGAGTCCGTCGTCATGTCCGGACGCAGGTCCAGCGCCGTGGACTTCTTCGCGCGGCGCCCGCGTTTGTCCGGAGCGCGCTCCGCCTCCGGGCCGGCGGCCGACGGATCGTCCTCGACGAGCTCGATCTCCTGGCTCTCGATCCAGGTCGTGAGCTCCTCGCGATCGGCGTCGTCGATGTCGAGCTCCGACGTCGCGGTCGCGATGTCGCCGTGCGTCACGACCCCGGTGGCCTGGCCGCGGGCGACGAGCGCCTTGATCTCTTCGAGTTCCTGAAGATCGGTGAGTGACATGAGTTGATCCGTTCGGGTCTCCCGGCGGGCGAACCACCGGTGTTCGTGCGCTGTCCCCGCCATCCCGGACCCGGTCGCGACGATCGCGCCCGGCGGCCCGTGAAGCGGCGACACCTCAGGGTACTGCGGTCGGAATTGCGTTTTCAGAATCGGTCGTCCGCAACGTGCGGGACCTGCGTGTCATACGGGGTCGGGGCTCTGCGGTTTCACTGCATCGGCCGTTTGGCGCGCGCGGCGGAGCGCGCGGCTGACACAATGGCCGCATGTCCACCCCGGACGACCAGGACGAGCCCCGCGAGGTCCTCTCCAGCCTGCCGCGCAGCCGCCGCCAGCGGCCCAGTGCCAGGCGCGAGGCGGCGCGGGCGAAGGCGACCGCCAAGCCCGCCGCGGCCAAGCCCCGGGCGACCAAGGTCAAGGCCAAGGCCACGGCCAGGCCGAGTCCGGCGCCCGCGGCCACCACGCGAGCACGCAGGCCCGCCGCGCCGAAGCGCTCGGCGGTCCCGCCGGCCGGCTACGCCACGCCGCACGAGGGCAGCGGCCGCGGCAGCGCCGATCCGGCCGCCGCACTCGTCGGGCTCGCCCGCGGGCTCCGCGGCCTGTTGCCCTTTTAGCTAGGGTTCCACCACTGCCGAACTCCCGCGGGCCATGCGCGCGGGAGACGGGGGACCCACTGCGGACCGGATGTCCGCCGGGGCGAATCGCGAACCATCGTGTAGCGCCGCTCGTTCGGCGCGAGCCCGTCAGCTCACCCCGTAGGCCGTCGAACGAGAGCCACCGATCCGCCGTTCATTCCCCCATCTCGCCGCGGCATGCGCCGCGTTCCTCCTGGTGCTCCCCGCCGGCGCGCTCGCGCAGGCCGGCGACGACCTCACGGGCGGCGTCGCCCCCGGGCAGCCGATGCTCCTCGCCGGCCCCGCGCTCGTCGGCCAGCAGCAGCGCATCACCGGCACGCTCGGCGCCGCGGCCGGCGGCCGGCCGCTCGCGATCCAGGCGCGCGCGGGCGACGCCCCGTGGGCGACGATCGCCAGCGCCCGTGCCGCGGGCGACGGCTCGTTCGCCACGACCTGGCGCACCGCGTCGGCGGGACGCTGGAGCATCCGCGCCGTGATCGCCGGCGACGCGCTCGCGGCCGGCACCGCTGTCGCGCCGACGACCACGGCGACCGTCCATCGCGGTGCGACGGCCACCTGGTACAGCATGCCCGGCAACCGCACCGCCTGCGGGGTGCGCCTGCGCCGTTCCACGCTGGGCGTCGCGCACCGCACCCTTCCGTGCGGAACCCGCGTGGACGTCACCTGGGGCGGGCGCTCGGTGTCCATCCCGGTGATCGACCGCGGCCCGTTCGTGTCCGGCGTGCACTACGACCTGACGCTCGCCGCCGCGAAGGTGCTCGGCTTCGTCGCAGCCGGCCGTGTGCGCGTCGGCGTCCTCCCCGCCGGGCCCACGCTCGCCGCGAGCCCCATCGCCGCCCTGCCTCCCGCGCTCGCGGGCGGCGGCGTGCCCAACCGCTAGGACGTCAGGCCAGTTCGACGCCCGCGGCGCGGGCGGCGAAGACGCCCTCGTCGGCATGCGCGACGAGCGATGCGGCGTCGGTCCCGTCGTCGGGGCTGACCGCGATGCCGACGGCGGCGCGCAGCGGCGCGCCCGCGACGCTGCCGGCGGATGACACCGCGTTCGCGAGCCGGCGACCGAGCGCGCGGGCGCCCTCGAGTGTCGTCCCGCCGCCGACGATCCAGAGGCGCCCGTCGCGCTCGCGGACCGCGGCGTCGCCGGGGCGCAGCTCCTCGCGCAGCGCGCGCTCGACCCGATCGAGCGCGATGCGCGCCTCGCCGTGCAGGTCGGCGGCGAGCAGCCGCTCGGCGTCGTCGACGTCGACCGCGAGGACGGCGACCGGGCCTCCGCGGGCGAGCAGGCGCTCGACGCGGCGGACGACGGCCGTCGCCCACGGCTCGTCACGGTCCTCGACGGGCGCCGAGGCCGTGACCGACGGGAAGACGTCGGCGGGGATCGCCGGCGGGGGCGCGGGCCGCGGCGGGCCGTCGTCCGGCACGGCGGCCAGGTGCGGCTCCGGCTCAGGCTCCGGCGCGATCGGCTGCCGGGCCGGGGCGGGCGCCCCGAGCGCCGCGGCGCCGACGACGTCGCAGACGAGGCCCAGGCGCGCGGCGAGCGCGGCCACCAGCTCGGGCTCCGGGCGGCGCAGGCCATCGGTCACCGCGCTCCACAGCACGGCGCGCAGCGCGCCCAGCGCGCCGGCGGTGCCGGCGGGATCGACGGCGCCGGCGAGCCGTCCGGCGCGCGCGGCCAGCGGCTCGAGGTCGCCGTCGGTGCGCAGGCGCGCGAGCGCGTCCTCGGAGGCGAGCGCCGCCGCCATCGCCGCGCACAGCGGCGGAGCGTCGCGCGCCAGCTCCGCGGCCGGGACCGCGGCAGCCTGCTGCAGCGGCGCGTCCGCGATCAGCGTGAGCAGCCAGCCCTTGGCGAGGGCGTCGGCATCGACGAGCGCGTCGAGCGGGGCGTCGGCGACCGGGCGGGCGGCCCGGGCGGGGATGGAGCCCGCGAGCATGTGCGGTGAATACCAGCCGCCGCGGACGGCGCGCGTGCGTCAAGCTGCGGCGGATGGCCGCCCCGCTGCTCAGCATCGCCGAGGCGCGCGAGCGCGTCCTGCACGCCGCCGCGCCGCTGACGACCGAGGAGGTCGGCGTCGACGACGCGCTCGGGCGCGTGCTGGCCGAGGAGGTGCGGGCCGCCCGTGACGTGCCGGGGTTCCGCAACAGCGCGATGGACGGGTACGCCGTGCGCTCGGGCAAGGCCGACCGGGATCTCCTCGTGATCGCTGAGTCCCGCGCGGGCCGGCCGGCGGACGTCGCGCTGGGCTACGGCGAGGCGATCCGCATCTCGACCGGCGCGATGCTGCCGGAGGGCGCCGACGCGGTCCTCCAGCAGGAGCTCGTCGACGACCGCGGAGAGCGCATCACGCTGCTCGACGCGGTCGACCCGGGTCGCAACGTGCGCGAGGCCGGTGAGGACCTGCGCTCCGGCGCGCACGTCCTGGGCGCCGGCATGCGGCTCGGTCCCGCCGAGCTCGGCGTGGCGGTCAACGCCGGGCGCGCGAGCCTGCGGTGCGCGCGGCGCCCGCGCGTGGCGGTCCTCGCGACCGGCGACGAGCTGCTGCCCGCGGGCGCGGACCTCGGGCCCGGACAGATCCACGACTCCAACCGCGTCACGCTCGCGGCGCTCGCCCGCCGCGACGGCGCGGACGTGGTGCTCGCGCGGGTCGTGCCCGACCACGCCGCGGCCACCCGGCGGGCGATCGGCGAGGCGCTCGAGACCGCCGACGTGGTCCTCCTCTCCGGCGGGGTCTCGGTCGGCCCGCACGACCACGTCAAGCCCGCGCTCGCCGAGCTCGGCGTCGAGGAGCGCTTCTGGCGCGTGGCGCTGCGCCCCGGCAAGCCGACGTGGTTCGGCGCGCGGGGACGCACGCTCGTGTTCGGGCTTCCGGGCAACCCCGTCTCGGCGATGGTGACGTTCCTCCTGTTCGCGCGCCCGGCGCTCGCGGCGCTGCAGTGGGCCGAGCCGCCCGCGGGCGGCCGGGTCGTCCTCGGCGAGCGCCTCATGTGTCACGCCGACCGTGACGAGTGCGTGCGCGTACGGGTCGAGGACGGGCGGGCGTTCGCGACCGGCCCGCAGGGCTCCCACGTCCTCGTGTCGATGGCGCTCGCGGACGGGCTGGTCGTCGTGCCCCGCGGCGAGGGCCAGGCGCTCGCAGCCGGGACCGAGGTCGAGCTGCTCGCGGTCTAGCGGCCGGCGTCCTCGAGGTAGGAGATCACGCGGTTCGTCAGCGCCGTCAGCGCGGGGGCGGGCTCCTCCAGCGCCATCGGCCGGTCGGCGAGCAGCTGCTCCAGGCCCTGGCCGTAGTCGGAGTCCACGCGCGCGGCGAGCCGGGCGCCCACCACCGCGGCGCGGCGCGTCGCCACCGGATCGACCGTCCAGATCGCCTCGAAGCGCCGCCGCGGGTCGTCCGCGTCGCCGGGCTCGGTGACGCCCGCCTGCTCCCACGCGAGCAGGCATGCCGCATACCCGGGCGCGTCGATGACGACCGCCCACTCGTTGCCGAGCGCCGCCTCGGGCCCGATCGGGATCTCCACCGGCCCGCCCTTCGGCTTGGCCTCGCGCTCGAAGTCCGCGAAGACGACCGCGGCGTCGGCGCAGCGCGCCAGCTGGCGGTAGCGCGGCTCGACCGCGCGGTAGAAGGACTCGTGCTGGAAGGCGCCGATGAGCACCGGCGACGCGGCGCGGGCGAGCGCCTCGTGCTCGATCGCCCGGCTCAGCGCGACGAGGGTCGACTTGCGCAGCACCTGCGGGCGCAGGTC
>DAIPYF010000213.1:0-4835 GCA_036782855.1 Solirubrobacteraceae bacterium | reverse complement strand
TCGATCTCCATCTGCGACCCGAGCCCGGTGCAGCGCTCGCAGGCGCCGTGCGGCGAGTTGAACGAGAAGATCCGCGGCTCGAGCTCCGGCATCGACGTGCCGCACTTCAGGCAGGCGAACTTCTCGGAGAACGTGAGGACCTGCGCGTCCCGCTCGTCGCCCTCCCGCGGCACGAGCTCGACCTCAACGATCCCGTCGGCCAGGCCGACGGCCGTCTCGATCGAGTCCGCGAGCCGCTTGCGCAGGTCGGGCCGCATCACGAGGCGGTCCACGACCACGGAGATGTCGTGCTTGAACTTCTTGTCGAGCTCGATCGTCTCGTCGAGGCCGCGCAGCTCGCCGTCGACCTTGGCGCGTGCGAAGCCGTCGGCGCGCAGCTCCTCGAGGAGCTTGCCGTACTCGCCCTTGCGGCCGCGCACGATCGGCGCGAGCACCATGAACCGCGTGCCCTCCTCGAGCTCCATCACCTGGTCGATGATCTGCTCGGCCGACTGCCCGGCGATCGGCGCGCCGCACGTGACGCAGTGCGGGTGTCCGACGCGCGACCACAGCAGGCGCAGGTAGTCGTAGATCTCCGTGACCGTGCCGACCGTCGACCGCGGGTTGCGCGAGGTCGTCTTCTGGTCGATCGAGATCGCCGGCGAGAGGCCCTCGATCGAGTCGACGTCCGGCTTGTCCATCTGCCCGAGGAACTGCCGCGCGTAGGCGCTGAGGGACTCGACGTAGCGCCGCTGGCCCTCGGCGTAGATCGTGTCGAAGGCGAGCGACGACTTCCCGGACCCGGACAGGCCGGTGATGACCACCAGCGCGTCGCGCGGCAGCTCGAGGGAGACGTTCTTCAGGTTGTGCTCACGCGCGCCGGAGACGACGATCGCGTTGGAGGGCGGCATCGCATTCGATGCTACAAGAGCGAACAGACGTTCGTGCGGGGCCGGCGCGTCCGCCCGCCCGCCCCGCAACACTGCGGGAGTGCGCGCCGCCCTCATCGCCCTCGCCGGCTCCCTCGCCGGACTGGCCGTCCTCGCCTGCGGCGCCACGGGCGGCGGCGGTCCCGCCGCGGCGGCCACCGCGGCACGCCCCGTCACCGTGTGGGCGGTCGGCGACGCCGACGACGACGCGGACTCGCGGCGTCTGGCCGCTCTCGTGCGTCGCCAGCGGCCCGACCGCTTCCTCTACCTCGGCGACGTCTACGCGACCGGCACGGCCGCCGAGTTCCGCTCGCACTACGACCCGCTCTACGGCCCGCTCGCCCGGCGCACCGTCCCGACGCCCGGCAATCACGAGTGGCCCAACCGCGACACCGGGTACCGGCCGTACTGGGCTGCGAAGACGGGCCGTGCGGTTCCCGACTGGCGCCGCGTGAGCCTCGGCGCCGGATGGGAGGTGCTGTCCCTCAACAGCCAGGCACCGCACGGGCCCGGGTCCGAGCAGCTGCGCTGGCTCGCGACCGCCACGCGGCGCCCCGGCACGTGCCGCATCGCGATCTGGCACCGGCCGCGCTTCAGCACCGGGTGGCACGGGGACCAGACCGACATGGACCCGGTCTGGGCCGCGTTGCGCGGCCACGCCCGGGTCGTCCTCTCCGGGCACGACCACGACCTCCAGCGCTTCGTCGACCGGGATGGGCTGCGGCAGGTCGTCTCCGGCGCCGGCGGGCGCGTGAACATCCCCCTCCCGCGCGACTCGCGTCTGCGAACCGCCTACGTCAACAGGCTCACTGCGGGCGGGGCCCGTCTGCGGCTGACCCGCGGCCGCGCCACGATCGAGCTGGTGTCGGCGAGCGGGCGCGTGCTCGACCGCAGCTCCGTGACCTGCCGGCCCTCCTAGCCGCCGAGCGCCGCGGCGGCCTCGTCGTAGACGCGGCCCGCGTCGACGCCGGGAAAGCTCTCCGACAGACGCGCAAGCGCCTCGTCGCGGTCCGTCCCGCGGGTGACCAGGTCCAGCGCGACCAGCCGCGCGCCGTCCTCGGCGCCCTCGGGTGCGTCACCCCCCACCGGCGGCTCGTGGAGCGGCGTGGGCTCGGCGTGCCCCGCGGGGGGGTCGGCGGGCTCGCCGCCGGCGTCCGCGAAGACCTCGAGCTCCCCGACCGCGGCGGCCCTGGAGTGCAGCTCGTGGACGCCCCCGCGCGCGTGCGCGATCTCGCCGCGCAGGCGGGACACGCTCTGCCGCACCGTGTCGGCGAGCGCCTCCAGTTCGTGCTCGAGTGCCTCCAGACGAGCGAGCGCCTCGTCGCGCGCGCCGTCCGCTTCCCGGGTCGGATCCGTCATCGAGCGCCAGCGTAGCGACGCACGCGCCACGGAGCCTCAGGCGAGCCGCGGGCCGTCCGTGCCCAGGACCACCAGCCCGTCGCGCACGAGCACCGCGAGCGCGGGCTCGAGCCGCTCGTCGGTGATGCCACCGGGAAGCCCGTCGCCCGCGGCGAGCGCGGCGACGATCCGTCCCCGGACCCAGCGGGTGGAGTCCTCGAAGCGCTCCCGCGTCCCGGGCGCCGCGCGCTCGGGGACGACCACGCGGCCGCGCGAGGCGCACCACGCGGCCACCGGGCACTGCCCGCAGCGCGCCGCTCGCGCACCGCAGACGGTCGCGCCCAGCTCCATCATCGCCTGGTTCCAGTCGTGCGCCCGGCCCGCGGGCAGCAGCGCCTCCGGCGTCCCGCGCCCGAGGCGCCCGGCGACCCGGCGCACGTTCGTGTCGACCGCGGCCACCTGCTCACCGAAGGCGAAGCTCGCGACGGCCGCGGCGGTGTACGGGCCGATGCCCGGCAGCGCCCGCAGGCCGGCGGCGGTTCTGGGCCAGCCGTCACGGGCGACCGCCCGGCACGCCTCCCGGAGGCGCACGGCGCGCGTGTTGTACCCCAGGCCCACCCAGCCGGCGACGACGTCGGCGCGCGGCGCGGCGGCGAGCGCGTCCGCGTCCGGCCAGCGCGCCAGCCAGGCTTCGAAGCGCGGAACGACGCGCGCGACCTGCGTCTGCTGCAGCATCACCTCCGAGACGAGGATCGCGTACGGGTCGCTCGTGCGCCGCCAGGGCAGATCGCGGCGCTCACGGGCATACCAGTCCAGCAGCGCGTCCCGCACCGCCCGCTCAGTCCTCGGTGACGGCCTCGAGCCCCATCGCCCGGACGGCCTCCAGCTCGCGGCGCAGCTCGCGCAGCTCGTCGCGCAGCCGCGCCGCGTACTCGAAGCGCAGCTCGTCGGCCGCGGCGAGCATCTCCTCCTCGAGCTCGACGATCGTGCGCTCCAGCTCGGTCGGGGCCATGTCCTTCGTCTTGACCCGCTCGCCGCGCCGGCGGCGCTTGGGCGTCTTGCTGCGGTCGGACGTGAGGAACTCGGCGATGTCACTGACGCCCTTCACGATCGACGCGGCGGTGATGCCGTGCTCCTCGTTGTACGCGAGCTGGATCGCACGGCGGCGGTCGGTCTCCGACAGCGCGGCCCGCATCGCCGCCGTCTCCTTGTCGGCGTACATCAGGACGGTGCCGTCGACGTTGCGCGCAGCGCGGCCGATCGTCTGGATCAGCGAGGTCTCGCCACGCAGGAAGCCCTCCTTGTCGGCGTCGAGGATCGCGACGAGCGAGACCTCCGGCAGGTCCAGGCCCTCACGCAGCAGGTTGACGCCGACGAGCACGTCGTACTCCCCCAGCCGCAGGTCGCGGATGATCTGGATGCGCTCGAGCGTGTCGACCTCGCTGTGCAGGTAGCGCACGCGGAAGCCCATCTCGAGCAGGTAGTCGGTGAGGTCCTCGCTCATCTTCTTCGTGAGCGTGGTGACGAGGACGCGCTCGTTGCGGTCGACGCGCACGCGCACCTCGTTCATCAGGTCGTCGATCTGCCCCTTGGTCTCGCGCACCTCGACGGCGGGGTCGACGATCCCGGTCGGGCGGACGATCTGCTCGACCACGCGCTCCGAGCGAGCGCGCTCGAACGTGCCGGGCGTGGCGGAGACGAACACGATCGTGGGCGTGATCGAGAGGAACTCGTCGAAGGTCTGCGGGCGGTTGTCCAGCGCGCTCGGCAACCGGAACCCGTAGTCCACGAGCGTGCCCTTGCGGCTGCGGTCGCCCTCGAACATCGCCCCGATCTGCGGCACGGTCTGGTGAGACTCGTCGAGGAAGCAGACGAAGTCCTCAGGGAAGTAGTCGATCAGGCAGTACGGGCGGTCGCCCGGGTTGCGCCCGTCGAGGATCCGCGAGTAGTTCTCGATGCCGTTGCAGAAGCCCATCTCCCGCAGCATCTCCATGTCGTACTGCGTGCGCTGGCGCAGGCGATGGCTCTCCAGCAGCTTGCCCTCCGCCTCCAGCTCGCCGCAGCGCGTGTTCAGCTCGGCGGCGATCTCCTCGACCGCCCGCTCCATCACGCCCTCCTTGACGTTGTAGTGCGTCGCGGGCCAGACGGCGATGTGCTCCAGGTCGTCCTCGAGCAGTTCGCCGGTCAACGGGTCGAAGCGCTGGAGGCGCTCGACCTCGTCGCCGAAGAGCGTCGCGCGGAACGCCGTCTCCGCATCTGCGGGAAAGACCTCCAGCGCCTCGCCGCGCACGCGGAACGTGCCCCGGCCCAGTGCGACGTCGTTGCGCGTGTACTGGATCGACACGAGCTTGCGCAGCAGCTCGTCGCGGTCGACGATCCCGCCGCGGTTGAGGATCTGGACGTTCGCGTCGTAGGTGTCCGGCGAGCCCATGCCGTAGATCGCGGAGACCGACGCGACGATGATCACGTCACGACGGGCGAACAGCGCGGCGGTCGCGGCGTGCCGCAGCCGGTCGACCTCCTGGTTGATCGCGGAGTCCTTCTCGATGTAGAGGTCCTTGCTCGGGACGTACGCCTCGGGCTGGTAGT
>DAIPYF010000212.1:0-4844 GCA_036782855.1 Solirubrobacteraceae bacterium | reverse complement strand
CCCTCGCCGACCGCCTCGACGCTGAAGCGGTAGCCGTCCCACGGCTGCTTGCTCGTGAAGAAGTACCAGCGGAACGCATCCGCGCCGTAGGTGTCGAGCACGTCCCACGGCACGACGATGTTGCCGAGCGACTTGCTCATCTTGCGGTCCTGCTCGTCGCGGATGTGCCCGAGGCACACCACGGAGCGGTAGGCGGGCTGGTCGAACAGCAGCGTCGAGACGGCGTGCAGCGAGTAGAACCAGCCGCGCGTCTGGTCGATCGCCTCGCAGATGTAGTCGGCGGGGTACCGCGCCTCGAAGTGCTCCTGGTTCTCGATCGGCGCGTGCCACTGCGCGAACGGCATGCAGCCGGAGTCGAACCAGACGTCGATGACCTCGGGCACGCGCGCCATCCGCTCGTGACACTGCGGGCACGGGAAGCCGACCTCGTCGACGTACGGGCGGTGCGGGTCGTCGATCCGGACCTCGCTCAGCTCCTCGAGCTCGTCGAACGACCCGACGCAGTGGATGTGCCCGTTCTCGCACCGCCAGACCGGGAGCGGCGTGCCCCAGTAGCGCTCGCGGCTGAGCGCCCAGTCGACGTTGCCGCGCAGCCAGTCACCGAACCGGCCCTCCTTGATGTGCCCGGGGTGCCAGGCGACCTGTTCGTTGGCGGCGAGCATCCGCTCGCGGACCTTCGACGTGGCGATGTACCAGGACGGCTTGGCGTAGTAGAGGAGCGGCGTGCCGCAGCGCCAGCAGTGCGGGTAGGCGTGCTCGTAGTCCTCGGCGCGCAGCAGGCGCCCGCGCTCGCGCAGGTCGGCGACGAGGTCGGCGTCCGTGTCCTTGACGAAGCGCCCCGCGTAGGGGCCGATGCGCTCGTCGTACGTCCCGTCGAGCCGCACCGGGTTGACGACCGTGAGCCCCGCCTCCTGACCGAGGCGGAAGTCGTCCTCGCCGAACGCGACGGCGGTGTGGACGAGGCCCGAGCCGTCCTCGGCGGTGACGAAGTCCGCGGTGAGGACGGTGTGCCCGCGCGGGCCGTAGGTGTCGGCGGGCAGGAAGTCGAACGGCGCCTGGTAGCGCGCGCCGGCCATGGCGGCGCCGGGGAAGCGCTCGAGGATCTCCGCCTCCTCGCCGAGCACGCGCGTGACCAGCGCCTCCGCGACGACGAGCGCGCGGTCGTCGCCGGCTCCGCGCGCACGGACGTACGACAGCTCCGGGTCGACGGCGACGGCGGCGTTCGAGACCAGGGTCCACGGGGTCGTCGTCCAGACGATCAGGTCGTCGCCGGTCCGCAGCGGCCCGTGGTCCTCGAGCACCGGGAAGCGGACGAAGACGCTGAGGTCCACGACGTCCCGGTAGCCCTGCGCGACCTCGTGGCTGGAGAGCGCGGTGCCGCAGCGCGGGCAGTACGGGACGACCTTGTGGCCCTCGTAGAGCAGGTCCTTGTTCCAGATCTGCTTCAGCGCCCACCAGACCGACTCGACGTACGTGCTGTCGAGCGTGCGATAGGCGTCGTCGAGGTCGACCCACATCGCGATGCGCTCGGTCAGGCGCCGCCAGTCCTCGAGGTACGTGAAGACCGACTCGCGGCACTTCTGGTTGAACTCGGCGATGCCGTACGCCTCGATCTCCGCCTTCGAGGAGATGCCGAGCTCCTGCTCGACGGCGATCTCGACCGGCAGCCCGTGGCAGTCCCAGCCGCCCTTGCGCTCGACGTACCTGCCGCGCATCGTCTGGAAGCGGGGGAAGATGTCCTTGAAGACGCGGGCGAGGACGTGGTGCGACCCGGGCCGCCCGTTCGCGGTCGGCGGGCCCTCGTAGAAGACCCACGGCTCGGCGCCCTTGCGGCGGCGCACGGATTCGGCGAACACGTCGCGCTCGCGCCAGCGCTCGAGGACCTCCTCCTCGAGGGCGGGGAACGACGCGTTGGGGTCGACCGGGGCGGGCGTGCGGGACACAGCGGCCCATTCTCGCAACCCACCGTCGCGGGGCGCGCTCAGGCGGCGAGCTTGCGGCAGATCTGCGCGAGCGAGCGCTTCTCGGCCTCGTCGAGCACCGCGAAGGTGCGCGCGACGCGCTGCGTGTGCTCGGGGAACAGGCGGTCGACGATCTCCCGCCCGCCGGGCTCCAGCGTCACGGCGACGGCGCGGCGGTCGCTCGCCAGGCGGTGGCGCGAGACCAGCCCGCGCGCCGCGAGCGTGTCCACGACCTCGGTCGCGTTCGCCTTCGAGGTCTGCAGCCGGCGGCGCAGCGTGCGCAGCTCCAGCTCACCGCCCGCCGTCTCCAGCACGGCGAGCACGAAGAAGCCGGTCGACGACAGGCCCTCGCGCTCGAGGTCGAGCGAGAGGCGGCGCCGGACGTTGGCCTCGGCCACCAGCAGTGACTCGAGCGCACGATGGGCGAGTGGATCGCCGGGGATGAGCGTCATCCTGGCTGCGGATGATCGCGCGCGGGGCGGATGGTGCCGCCGTCGCGCGCGCGTTGTGACCGGTGACTGGTCGTTTCCCGCCGCGAGTGCGCGTGGCGCTGCGCTCGGTGCGCGTTGTGACCAGGGAGTGGCCGGAACCCGCCGGGCTTCGCCGGGCTGTCCTGTGAGAACCATCAGCCCGGCTTCGCCGGGCTGTCCTGCCGGGGGGCCGTTCCCTAGCTGGCGAGCGGCTCGACGGCCTCGAGCCCCGTCGGCGTCGCGGGCCACAGCTCGCGGCCGTCGACCGCGGCGACGAGATGGTCGACGGCGGCCACCGGCTTGTCGCCGAGCCGCGTGACCGTGCTCGCGCCGCTGTCGGGCAGCGCGTGGCGGAAGTCGCAGATGATCAGCTGGTCGCCGCCGATGCGGCGGGCGCCGAAGACGAGTCGGCCGAGCGCGTCGAGGTCGGCGCCGTGCCCGGCGAGGACCACCGCTCGCGGTTCGACGGCGTGAAGCGCGCGGGCCATCCGGGCGGGGTCCAGCGCGACGGAGATCGTGAGGGTGCGCATGCCGCGGCGGCGCAGCACGAGCTCGAGCGCCTGGACGTACAGCGCCTCGACGTCGTAGGCGGTGCTCGCGTCGAAGATGACGATGCCCTCGTCGCGCGTCGCGGCCGGCGAGACGCGCATGCTCGCGGCGAGCCACGTCGCCGACCAGCGCCAGGCGAAGCCGTGCTCGGGGCCGTCACCGTCCTGGGCGAGCGTCTCGACCGCGGGGAGGAGGACCTCCTCGACGGTGCGCTCGAGCGAGCGGACCGCGAGGCTCTCCTCGAGGATGCGGCCGGCCTCGACCTCGTCGAAGCGGTTGAACGCCGAGCGCAGGCGGGTGTCGGAGGCCGGCCCGGTGCCGCGCTCACGCGCGATCGCGATCGCCGAGGACACGTTGTGCGTCTCCTCGAACGCGGCACGCAGCGCCTCGATCTGCCCCAGGTCGAACTGCCGGTGCCCGCCGCTGGTGCGGCGCGGCTCGGGGAAGCCGAAGCGGCGCTCCCACGAGCGGAGGGTGTTGGGGCTGACGCCGAGCATCGCTGCCGCGGCGTTGGTGCGAATGACGCCCATGGGTGGAGTTGTCGACGTTTGCGCAGGTTTGCTCAACCCCCGCAAGGCCCCTTGCCGTTCGGGCGCGCCCGTGCAGGGAGAGGATCCGCGGGCCCGGCAGCGACGGCCCGGGCCCACGGAAGATGGTGAGGCCGGCCGGAACTGGGATCCGGCCGGCCTCGAACGCCATCGGGTGAAGGATGTCGGTCCCGGTCAGCCTTCAGGCGCAAGAACGACGAGCGCGGCACTGGTGGCGCCGCACGGGCCAACCCGCGTGAACCAGCGGATGCCCCACTCGCCCGACGGACGCACGACCAGCTCGCGCACCGTGCCGTCGCCGCGCGCGGCGTGGACGATGCTCGAGATGAGCGACTCCACGCCGGCCGACTCGGCGTCCGCCGGAATCAGAAGATCGGTGACCTGGCGGTTGACCGCCTCGGCCTCGTCGCTGCCCAGCAGCTTCTCGCACGAGCGCGAGAGCGCGCAGATCTGCAGCTTGCCGTCGACCAGGAGGAACGCGTCCCCCGGATGCGGCGCGAGGCTCGTGGGCGCCGTGACGATCAGGCCGAGATGGCAGCTCGTGCAGACGCGCGTGACCGGCGCGTCGGGCTCGGGGCGGTGCGCGCAGTGGCCGCAGAACGCGACGTACGGCTCCTGCTCGCCCTGGCCGAGGCCGGGCAGCACCTGGAGTGTTGGACGTGGGCTCATGCTGTGGCGCTCCTGCGCAGCGGAACGGTGTCGAAGGCCGCCGGCCGCACGGGTGCGGCGGCGGGACGGCGCTCGTCGAGGAGCTGCTGCACCTCACGAGTCGCCTCGGCGAGCGAGTCATGCAGGATCACGGTTCCGGTGGTGCGACCGCTTGCGCGACGCTCCCCCCTCCGGAACAGCGCGACCGGCAGTGGTCCGGTCGCCGACCGGACCGCGTAGGCCCAGCGGGCGACGTCGTCGTCCGTGGCCGCCGCCCCCGCGATGACGATCGCGCGGGGACGGAAGTTGGCCAGGACGTCGGAGAGGCCCGTGAGGCCCGTCACCGGCAGGCTCAGCGTCTGTGCGCCGGCCCTGCCGAGGAAGAGATGGAGTGCGGCCGCGTCGAGCGCGGCGGGGTCGAGCTCGCCGGCGGTCGCGTCGCCGACGAGGACCGTCAGGGGGCGCGCGGGGGACGGCGCCATGCGGCGGGCGCGGACGAGCCAGTCGGTCGCCCACCCGGCGGAGAACGCCCAGGGGGCGCTCGCGTCACCGTGGCGATCGGCGATCTCGTGCAGCGACGGCAGGAGGACCTCCTCGACGGCGCGTTCGACGGAGCGCAGTGCCAGTGCGGCCTCCATCGCGGCGTCGGCGCGGTCCAGCTCGCAGGC
>DAIPYF010000211.1:0-4856 GCA_036782855.1 Solirubrobacteraceae bacterium | reverse complement strand
AGCAGTTCGGGATGGTGCTCGTCGAGGCGATGGCGTGCGGCACGCCGGTCGTCGCCTGCGCGTCGGGCGCGATCCCCGAGGTCGTCGGCGACCGCGGGACGCTCATCGGCGCCGGCGACTGGATCGGCATGGCGGCGGCGCTGCGCGAGGGTCCGCTCGCGGCGGCGCCCGCGACGCGGTCCGGCGTGCGGCTCACGGACCTTGAGCGCTACTCGTCGGCCGCCCTCGCCGATCGGTTGCGCGGCGCCTACGCCGGACTGCTCGACGGCCGCTCGCCGTAACGCCCGGCGCGCGCGTCGCGGTAGCCGTCGCGCACCGCCCGTACGAACGGGCCGCGTCCCTCGGACAGCAGCAGCGCCTGCGCCATGAAGACCGCCCAGAGCTCCCAGCGGCGCAGCGCGGCGAGCGGGCGCGGGAGCGGGCGGTGGCGGTCGCAGACGGCGATCATGTTCCGCAGCCCGTAGTACATGGCGTACGTGGAGCCGCGCTCGCCGCCCGTCGAGCCGGACACGCGGTGCACGGCGATCGCTGTCGGCTCCAGCAGCAGCGCGAAGCCCGCCTCGCGGATCCGCAGCGACCAGTCGACGTCCTCCACGTACGCGAAGAGGTCCTCGTCGAGCAGCCCGGCGCGCTCCAGCGCGGGACGGGAGACGGCCATCAGGGCGCCCGCGGCGCGGTCCACCGGGACGCGTTCGCGGAACTGCGGGCCGTCGGGCTTGCGGTAGCCGCGCGGGCGGCCGGAGTAGCCGAGCAGCGGGGAGAAGCGCTGGCCGGCGAACCAGATCAGGTCGGGCGGTTCGGCGAAGAAGAGCTTGCCCGCGAAGGCCCCCGCGTCGGGGCGCTCGGCGGCGGCGCGACGCAGCGCGTCGATCGCGTCGGGATTCAGCGTCGCGTCGTTGTTCAGGAGCACGATCCAGTCCGCGCCGTGCTCGAGCGCATGGCGGATCCCGGCGTTGTTGCCGCCGGAGAAGCCGAGGTTCGCCCCGTTCTCGATCAGCGTCACCTCGGGGAACGCCTCGCGGATCGCGGCGACCGAGCCGTCCGTGGAGCCGTTGTCGGCGACGACGACGTGGACGGGCTCACCCTCGAGATCGCGCAGCGAGGCCAGGCACGCGAGCGTGTCCTCGCGGCCGTTCCAGTTCAGGACGACGATCCACCAGGCGCCGGTCACGACGGGGACGCTAGCGCGGGTACGGCACACCCCACCTGACTGATCTAGGCTGCCGCGCGTGCCGACGACACCGGAGAACCGCGAGGAGGGCGCGCCCGCCCGTTCCCTCAAGCGGCGCGCCGCGCGCGTCGCCGCGACCGTCACGCCCCTGCGCTCGCGGCGCGTGCGCGAGCGCCTGCAGCAGGCCGCACGCCACCGCAATCGGCGCCGCCGCCGGCGGCTCGAGGGCCGCGGGGACTGGTCGCAGTCACGCCCCGCGCTCCACGGTCTCGACGCGGTCCTGGAACAGCACCTCGACGTCGAGCGCGGGACGTTCGTCGAGGCCGGCGCGAACGACGGGTACGCGCAGAGCAACACCTACTTCCTCGAGCGGGCACGCGGGTGGACGGGCGTGCTCGTCGAGGCGATCCCGGCACTCGCCGCGGAGGCCACGGCCGAGCGCCCGGCCTCGCGCGTCTTCCCCTGCGCCCTCGTGCCGCCGGAACTCGAGGGCGACACGGTGACGCTGCGTTACGGCGGGCTGATGTCCCTCGTGCGCGGTGCTCGCGGCAGCGAGGTCGACGATGCGCAGCATCTGGACTCGGCGTTCCTGCTGGGAAGCTCAGCGTCCTACGACGTTGAGGCGCCGGGCCGCACGCTCGGCCCGGTCCTCGCCGAGGCCGGGATCGGCGACCCCGACCTACCCTCGCTCGACCTCGAGGGATACGAGCCCCAGGCGCTGCGGGGTCTGGACCTCGACCGGCACGCGCCGCGCTGGATCCTCGTCGAGGCGCTGGACCCCGATGCGGGCCGCGGGCCGATCGAGGAGATCCTCGGCACGCGCTACGACCTCGTCGGCGCGGTCTCCCCGCAGGACCTGCTCTACCGGCGCCGCGACGCCGCGACCGCCAGCGCCCGCTCGTAGCTCTCGAGCGTCCCGCGCGCCGACGCCGCCCACGTGAACCGCGCCGCGCGCTCGCGGCCCGCGGCGGCCATCCGCGCGCGCTGGGCGTCGTCCGCGAGCAGGTCCCTCAGGATCTCCGCCGCTGAGGCCCGCTCAGCGGGCTTCAGCCACGCCGCATCGTCGCCGGCGACCTCGCGCAGCACCGGCAGGTCGGGGCAGAGCACCGGCACGCCGCGGGCCATCGCCTCGAGCACCGGCAGGCCGAAGCCCTCGAAGCGCGTGGGGGTCGCGAGCACGGTCGCGGCGGCGTAGAGGTCCTCGAGGTCGCCCTGGGTGACGGCGCCGAGCGTGCGCACGTCGGCCCCGGCTCCGCGGGCCGCGGCGAGCGCGTCGAGCCGCCCTCCGTCCGTGCCGTGCCCGGCGAGGACGAGCAGCGGGCGCCGCACCTGCTCGATCGCGGCGACGATCTCCACGAGCGCGCCGAGGTTCTTGTGCGGCACGTCGGTGGCCACGCAGAGGACGATGCCGCGCCCGGGGCCCGCGCCCGCCAGCGTGCGGCCGCGCGCCGCGTCGCCGGGCACGACCGGCGAGCCGAGCCCGTGCGGGACGACGTCGATCCGCTCAGGGTCCACGCCGAGCTCCGCGACGATGTCCGCCTTCGCCGCCGCGGCGCCCGTGATCACCCGGTCCGCCCGCCGCGCCCCGCGCGGCACCAGCACGTCCGTGGCCGCGCGCATCGCGGCGGGCACCGCGTCCGGCACGCGGCGCCACATCACGTCGTGCAGCGTCAGCACGCGCGCGCAGCGCCCGTGCCACGGCGCGAAGTTCGCCGGGCAGTGCAGGACGTCGACCCCGGCGCGGTCGGCGGCGCGCGGGAGCAGCAGCAGCTCCCCGGCGGCCCAGCGCGCGCGGGCGAGCGCCGAGGCGCGCGGGAGGACGACGACGCGGTCGCACGCGTCCGTCCAGAAGCCCTCCCCGGCCGCGGCGGCCTCGCGGCCGGCGAACGCCGTCAGCCGCAGCCCGGGCTCGGCGGCGCGCAGCGCCGGCAGCAGCTCGCGCACGTACGTCTCACGCCCGCCGGACTGGCCGGGGACGAGGAACAGCAGGTCGACGCCGACGTGCACGGCGCGCTCAGCCCCCGAGCGCCAGCAGCGCGCGCACGAGCCGCCAGTACGCACGCTGCGCGGCGGGGAGCAGCGGCACGCTCGCGGCGCCCGCGAGGTACGGGGAGTCCAGCGACGCCGACAGGCCCGAGGCGAACTGCGCCGCGCTGACGGTGCGCGTCGCCTGCACCGCGCGGCGGCGGCGCAGGATCGCCGGCAGCTCCCGCACCACGCGCGCCTGCGAGCGCAGCTTCGCCCGCAGCCACCCGCCGCGTGCGGCGACCGCGAGCAGCGCGATCTCGAACGCCAGCAGCGCGGGCAGCACCAGCACGAGCAGCGGGCCCGGGTAGTCGGAGAGGACCGTCCACCAGCGGTTGCGCTCCAGGTGGAACCACTTGTAGTCGCCCTTGGTGAACTCGTAGTCGTGCGCGATCAGCGCGGCCGGCTCGATGCCGACGCCCCAGCCCGCAAGGCGCAGGCGCAGCCCGAGGTCCTGGTCCTCGCCGTACATGAAGTAGCGCTCGTCGAAGCCGCCGAGCGCGCGCCACGCCTCCGTGCGGACCATGAACGCGGCGCCGGAGGGGAACGGCACCTCGGTGCGCTCGCGCGGCGCGGCGGCGACCGGCTCGTCGCACAGCCCGGCCCAGCCGACGCCGAGCCAGTGCGCGACGTTGCCGGCGCTGTTGACGTGCCGGCCGTCCGCGAGCGTCACGAGCGCCTGCCAGGCGCCCCACCCCGGCTCGTGCTCGTCGACCGCGCGCAGGCGCTCGACGAAGTCCGGCGCCGGGACCGCGTCGGGGTTGACGAACAACAGCAGCGCCGCGGTCGCGGCGCGCGCGCCGAGGTCGCAGCCGCCGGCGAAGCCGAGGTTCGCCCCCGACTCGATCACGCGTGCCGACGGCACCGCGGCGCGCACGGCGTCCGGTGTCCCGTCGACCGAGGCGTTGTCGACGACGATCAGCTCGTCGCCGGGCCCGAGCTGCGCGGCGAGCGCGGCGAGCGTCGGCGGCGCGTCGTGCGCGCTGTCGTGGCAGACCACGACGGCCGCCACGTGCGGGCCCCCGGCCATCGCGCTCAGCGCAGGCCGGCGCCGGGCGCCGCGGGCGTCTGCGCGCCGTCGGCCTCGGCTTCGGTCTCGGCCTCTGCGGCGCGCCCGGGCGCGCGCTCCAGGTCGTCCACGCGCTGCTGGAGCTGCCCGAGCTTCTGCGCGAGCACCTTGTTCTGGTCGGCGAGCCGCGAGATGACGAGGCTGAAGTGCAGCAGGAGCAGCAGGACGAAGCCGAAGGCGACCGCGAACAGGGCGGACGGGGCGTAGAAGATGCCGACGGTGTCGGCGAAGCGCTCGAGCAGGTTGCGCCAGACCGACAGCGCGAGCAGGACGGCGGTGGAGAAGAGCCACAGCAGCGCGTAGCGCTCCATCAGCCGGCGGCGGCGCACCAGCTCGAACACCGTGAGGAAGAGGGCGGCGAACCCGAGGATCGCGACGATCTGGATGCGGTTGTCCATCAGAGCGACTGCCCCGCAGCGACGGGCGCCGCGTCGCCGGCCTCGACCGTCGGCCGCGCGCGCAGCAGGCCGAGCAGGATCGCGAGCAGCACCTTGATCATGTAGTAGACCGAGCGGCCCGAGTTGATCGACGAGTTGCCGGTCGTGCGCTCGCGCATCCGCACCGGCACCTCGGCGGCGACGAGCCGGTGGT
>DAIPYF010000210.1:0-4965 GCA_036782855.1 Solirubrobacteraceae bacterium | reverse complement strand
CGAGCATGAGCATCACGCCGGCCGCGGGGAGCATCCAGAACGAGAGCGCGTTCAGACGCGGGAACGCCATGTCGGGCGCGCCGATCATCAGCGGCAGCACGTAGTTCGCCATGCCCGCGAAGACGGGGATGATGAACAGGAAGATCAGGATGGACGCGTGCGCCGAGAACAGCCCGTTGTAGGTGTTGGCGTCGACGAACTGGCGCCCCGGCGCGGCGAGCTCCGCGCGCACGAGCATGGCGAGCAGGCCGCCGATGAACATGAAGAAGAACGACAGGCAGACGTACTGGACACCGATGACCTTGTGATCGGTGTTGACCTTGAAGTAGTCCTTCCAGGAGTGCGCGCCGTGATCCTTGTGGTCGTCGACGACGTGCTTGCCGCGCGCCCAGCGCGCCCAGTAGTCGAAGCACCCCATGCCGGCCAGGAACCAGAGCGGGACGGTCAGGAGCGCGACCTGGAGGATGCCCTCGCCGTCGTACACCGGGGTCGCGTCGAACGCCCACCGCAGGCTGCACAGCAGCGCGAAGGAGAACCCGATGCCGAGCGCGATGAACAGGATCGCCCGGTACCAGCCCGGGGCACGAAGCTTCGCTGCCATTCCTAGGTCCCTCCGTGCACGCTCTTGTCGATGTACGTCACGAGCGCGTCGAGTTCCGCCGGCGTGAGCGTCTGCCCGTAGTTCGGGGGCATGATGTTCGCGCCGTAGCCCTTCGTGACCTGTTTGCCGGGCTCGACGATCGAGGCCTTGATCCGGGCCGCATCCTGGGCCTTCAGCACCTCGTCGAGGTTCGGCCCGGTCTGGCCGTTGGTGCCTGCGGCCTTGAGCACGTGGCAGCTGCCGCACGACACGGCACCGGTCTGCGGGTTGCCGGCGACGAAGAGCTGCTTGCCGTCGGCCGTGGCGCCGCCGGCCTTCGCGCCCGAGGTCGCTCCGCCACCGCCGCCGCTCGCGAGCGCCGCCCGGGCGGACTGCGCACGCACCCAGGCCGTGTAGGCCGCCGGCTCGACGACGCGCACGTACTGGCGCATGAAGGCGTGACCCAGCCCGCAGAGCTCGGCGCAGACGACCTGGAAGCGGCCCGTCTTCGACGGCGTCACCGCGTAGCCGGAGGTGATGCCCGGGACGGCGTCCACCTTCAGGCGCCACTCGGGCACCCAGAAGTCGTGGATGACGTCCTTGGAGGTGACCTTGAACTGCACGGCCTCGCCGACGGGGAGCACGAGGCGGTCGCTGACGATCTTGCGGTTGCCCTCACGCGTCTCGAACGACCAGGCGAACTGCTGGCCCGTCACGTTGACCACGCGCGTCCCGCGGGCGGGGGACTCCTGGATGTCGAGCAGCAGGACCGTCGCGTAGGCGCACAGTGCGGCGATGATGATCGTCGGGATCGCGGTCCAGATGACCTCCAGACGCGTGCTGCCGTGGGTCGGCGGGCCGTCGAGGTCCTCCTCACCCGGCTGCATGTGCCAGCGCCAGATGCTGAACAGCACGACCGTCGTGACGATCACGAAGACCGGAACGGAGACGATCAGCAGCACGTCCCAGAACGTGTCGATGTCGCCGGCGATCGTCGATGCCTGTGCGGGGAACCAGTCGATCGCCAGCCCGAGCGCGATGCCGACTGCGCTGGCGACGAGCACCACCACAGCGAGCATCACCCACGTGCGGCCCGTGACGGGTCCTCGCCGTGTCTCCTCACCCATTGCCCGGCAACTTATCGGTTCGCGGGGACGACGCGCAACGACGTCCGGGGTCCCGGCGCGCGCGCCTGCGCCGGGCGTCCGGGCGGCGCCCGCCGCGCGGGCCCGGCGGGCCTATGCCGCCTGGAACGCGGGCGCCGCGGCGACGCCGCGCGCGGCGGCGAACCGGGCCTGGCTGCGATACGCCGAGGGGGCGGAGCCGTGCCGGCGCCGGAAGGCCTTCGCGAACTGCGCGGGCTGGCGGTAGCCGACCCGCTGCGCGACCTCGCGGACGGTGAGGTCGCGTTCGGCCAGCATGTCGGCGGCCCGGTCCATCCGCACCTCGGTGAGGTGCTCGCGGAACGTCGTGTCGCCGATCTCGGCGAAGGCGCGCTGGAGCTGGCGCCGCGACGAGGCGACGCGCCGCGCGATGTCGTCGAGCGACAGGTCCTCGGCGAACTCCGCATGGACGATCGCGGACGCGTCGTGGAACAGGCTCGTGCGGAGGTGGATCGTGGTTGGTCGCTGCATGGTGCCGGGTATACGCAGGACGGGGCGCTTCCGGATGACGAGTTCGTGAACCGCCACTGGACGACCGTACGGCGACCGCGATAGATTGCGCCGATCGTCACATGATGTTCGTGTGATTCGTTACGATCGAGAGCGGCGTCGACGTCGAAAGGGAGCCGGAGAACGATGCGGGTACGGGACGGGATGAGCAGGGTGGTCCTCGTGGTGGGGCCGGGGCACACGCTGCGGGACGCGGCCCGCCTGATGGCCGAGCGTCGCGTCGGCGCGGCGGTCGTCATGGACCCGGACGCGCCCGCGCCGGGAATCCTGACCGAGCGGGACCTCGTTCGCGCGCTCGGCGAGTCCCGCGATCCCGATCAGGCGCTCGTCGGAGACCACATGTCCACCGACACCGTGTTCGCGGCGCCGGACTGGTCGCTCGAGGAGGCGGCCGTGACGATGGTCCGCCACGGGTTCCGCCACCTGGTCGTCATCGCCGGCGCCGAGATCGCAGGCGTGCTCTCGATGCGCGACGTCGTGCGCTGCTGGACCGAGGACGGCTCGAGCTGCGAGCTGCCCGCGTCGGTCGCGCTGCCGTCGGCGCCCGCGGTCGACAGCCGCCGCGGGCTGCGCTCGGTCGAGGTGACGAGCGTGCAGGTCGCGAGCTGGGGGACCTGACCGCGAGGGGTCAGTGACCCGGGGGCAGTTCCCCGAACTCGTGCCGCGCGGCCCCGATCCAGGAGACGGTCGCGCCGACGAGGATGAGCAGCCCGATCACCGAGACGGGCCACAGGTCGACGAGCCCGAGCAGCAGCAGCACGAGGCCGAACGTGGCGAGCGCCGGCTGGACGCTCGGGCCCGGGATGTGCAGCTCCTCGCCGACCGGCGGGACGTCGCGCTCGATGTCGCTCGCCGGGGTCATGAGACGTAGAGGGCCGCGGCGACGAAGGTCAGGCCGAACAGGAGGAATCCGAGCGCCGTGATGATGAGCGCTCCGCGGATGTTCTTCCTGGCGAGATTGCGGTCCATGGAATCCGGTGTGGGTCGGGGTCAGAAGAGCTGAACGTCGGCCACCATAGCGGCGAACAGGGCGGCGAGGTAGGCCAGCGAGTAGAGGTACACGCGCAGCGCGGACGGCCGGTCGGCCCGGCGCCGCAGCTGGACGGACAGGACGATGAACGCGATGCCGAGCGTCAGCGAGACGACGAGGTAGAAGGCGCTGAGGCCGCCGGCGCAGAACGGCAGCTGCGTCACGGCGTAGAGGAGGACGGTGTAGAGGAGGATCTGGCGGCGCGTCTCGTCCTCGCCGCGCACCACCGGCAGCATCGGGACGCCGACCTTCGCGTACTCGTCCTTCATCAGCAGGCTGAGCGCCCAGAAGTGCGGCGGCGTCCAGAAGAACACGATGAAGAACAGGAACAGCGCCATCCCCGTCAGGCGGCCGTCGACGGCGGCCCAGCCGACGAGCGGCGGGACCGCGCCCGCCGCGCCGCCCCACACGATGTTCTGCCAGGTGTGGCGCTTGAGCAGCATCGTGTAGCCGACGGCGTAGCCCAGGAAGCCGAGAAGCGACAGGCCCGCCGCGAGCGGGTTCACGAGGACGGCGAGCCAGACGACCGACACCGCGCCGAGCACCAGCCCGAACGTCAGCGCCGCGCGCGGGGAGACGCGCCCGCTGGCGACCGGGCGGTCCGCCGTGCGTCCCATGCGCACGTCGATGTCGCGGTCGTACCAGTGGTTGATCGCGCCCGAGCCGCCGGCGGAGAGGTAGCCGCCGATGAGCGTCGCGAGCACGAGCCAGGCCGACGGGGTGCCCGCGATGAACATCGCGCACACGGTCGTGAAGAGCAGGAGGCTCTGGACCTTCGGCTTCGTGAGCGCGACGTAGTCGCTGACGACCTGTCGCGCGCCCGCGAGGGCGGGGTTCGGGGCGACTGCTGCGCGTGTGGCGTCCATGGCGGAGGCCGCCCGTCCGGTCAGACGCCTGCCGGGGCGCGTTCGGGCTCGCGCGTCTGGCGGTCGATCTGCCGGCGGATGTCCTTCATCGGCTCGACCGAGCGCACGCGCGGGACGGTGTCGAAGTTGTTCACCGGCGGGGGCGAGGTGGTGAACCACTCGAGCGTGTTGGCCTTCCACGGATCGGCACCCGCGGCCGGGCCCTTCTTCAGGCTGCGGATGACGTTGTAGCCGGTGAGCAGCACGCCCGCGGCGAGGATGAACGAGCCGATCGTGGAGATCAGGTTGTACAGCTCGAGGTTGTTCACGTCGGCGTACTCGTAGACCCGGCGCGGCATGCCCTCCAGGCCCGCGGAGTGCTGGATCAGGAACGTGATCCAGAAGCCGGCGAGGATCAGCCAGAAGCTGGTCTTGCCCATGCGCTCATTGAGCATGCGGCCCGTCATCTTCGGGAACCAGTAGTAGATGCCGGCGAAGAACGCGAGCACCGCGCCGCCGACGATCGTGTAGTGGAAGTGCGCGACCACGAAGTACGTGTCATGCAGTTGCCAGTCGACCGGGAACGTCGCGAGGAAGATGCCGGTGACGCCGCCGAGCAGGAACGTCGCGAGGAAGCCCGCCGCGAAGTACATCGGCACCGTGAACTCGATCTGCCCGCGCCAGAGGGTGAAGATCCAGTTGAAGATCTTCACGCCGGTCGGGATCGCGACGAGGTAGGTCGCGAGCGTGAAGAACACGAGCAGGAAGTACGGCAGCGGGATCGTGAACATGTGGTGCGCCCAGACGAGCGAGCCGATGAACGCGATGCCGAGCGTC
>DAIPYF010000209.1:0-4970 GCA_036782855.1 Solirubrobacteraceae bacterium | reverse complement strand
ACGCGATCGCGGGGAGGTGGAAGTTCTCCGGCCGCAGCGAGTAGTTCTCCTGCTCGGCGGCGCCGTCGGCGGGCTTGTCGACCGTCAGGTTGATGCCGAGCGCGTCGAGTTCGGCGCGGTCCGCGTAGAAGCGCCGCGCGAACGCGTCCTCGTTCATCCCGCTGTATCCCTCGACGTCCCGCCGGATCTCGAGTGCCGTCACGGGCCGTCGCTCGGCCATGAGGTACGAGATCAGCGAGAGCTGCCGGATGAGCTTCTCGGTGTCCTTCGCCATCGGCCGTCAACGGTAGCCGTGGTCGGACGCAGGTGACGTCCTGCGGCGCTGTTCGGCGCGCTGTTTGCGGGAATCCTGCGGGACCGTGCGCGAAGCGCGCGGCATCAGCCGGCCCGTGTCGCCGCGATCGCGTGGGCGAGGAACCGCCCGTAGGTGGCAGGATCCTGGGCCGCCCGGAGCACGATCCGGCGGCCCGCAACGACCAGCGGGACGGCCCGGACGCCGATCTGCGCGCCGATCGCCTCGTCCTCGGCGACCTCCTCCTCGCCGTCGCCGGCGGCCAGTCGCGCCGCGAGCGCCGGCGGGTCCGGGAGGCCCGCGTCGGCGAGTCGCTCGACGATCGTGGCGAAGTCCGTGACGTCCAGGCCCTCGGCGAAGTGCGCCAGGTAGAGGGCGTCCAGCGCCTGCGCCTCGAAGCCCTGGCCGCGCGCGAGTGTCACCGCGCGGTGCGCGAGCCGGGTGTTCGGCGCGACCAGCATCGCGGACGCGTCGTACGGCACCCCGCTGCGGGCGGCCTGCTCCGCGACGCCCGCGAGCCGGGCGGCCGCAGCCTCGCGGGACCCGAACCGCTCGGCGAGGAACGCGTCCATGGGGCGCCCACGCGGCGGCAGCTGCGGCTGCAGCTCGAACGCCCGGTGGCGCCACGCGAAAGCAGCTCCCGGCCCCTCGACGAGGACCGCCCGGAGACGCCGGTGCCCGATGAAGCACCACGGGCACGCGATGTCCGCGAAGACGTCCAGCGCGATCGGCGTCATGCCCGTGCGCTCCGGGCGCCGGCCCGGGTCAGGCGGCCGCGCGCTCGACGTCGGCGTCCGTCGTCGCCGGACCGAAGAACGCCCCGCCGTTCAGCGCCCGGTCGAAGGTCGACCACACCGCGCCGGGGGCGAGCTGCTTCTCGAGCCGGTCGAAGCTCCCGAGCCGGCCGCCGAGGTTGTCGAGCATGTGCACGAGCGTCGCCTCGCGCGTGGCGGGGACGACGGGGCTGCCGTGCTCGAGCGCGCCGTGGTGGCTGAGGATGATGTGCAGCACCGCCTGCGCGGTCGCCGGCGGGAAGCCGTCGAGATCCTCGATCTCGCGGCGGATCCGGTAGTAGCCGAGCGGGATCTCGCCGAGCAGCCTGCCGGCGTCGGTGAGGTCGATCGCGCCGCCGTCCTGGGCGTAGGCCTCGAGCTTGCCGATGTCGTGCAGCAGCGCGCCGGTGACGGCGACGTCGCGGTCGATCCCCGGGAACGTCGCGCTGATCGCGCTGACCGACTGGGCGACGCCGAGCGAGTGCTCGAGCAGCCCGTGCGCGTAGGCCTGGTGGTAGTGCTTGGCCGCGGGCGCGTCACGGTACGCCGGCCACGTCGGTGCGTCCTCGCCCAGCACGCGGTCCAGCAGGCGGCGCAGGTGCGTGTCCTGCACGGTGGCGAGGAGCTCGCGCAGGTCGGCCTCCATCGCCTCCGGCCCGCGCGGCGGGCCGTCGTGGAGGTCGGCCTCGTCGTAGGTGCCCGGCTCGGCGGGTGCGAAGCGCGCGCGGGCCTGCGCGCCCCACTTGGGATGCACCTCGAAGACGCCGCGCACGTGGACGGGGCGCCCGGCGACGCAGAGCGCGGCGTGGGCCTCCACGTCGTCCCAGACGTTGACGGCGAACGCCCCGGTCCGGTCGCCGATCGTGAGCTTCAGGAACGTTCCGCCGTCCTTCTTCGTGCGCGTCTCCGCGGCACGGACGAGGAGCACCTGGTCCAGCTGCTGGCCATCGGTGAGGTCGCGGACGAGCACGGATCCAACGGTGGCACGAAGGCCGGACGGTTCACGGAGCTTGCGCATATGCTCGCGTCGCTGCCACGAGAGAGGATCTGACATGCGCACCGCGATCATCACGGGCGGGACGGGCGGGCTGGGCGCCGCCGTCACCGGCCGCTTCCTGGAGGACGGCTGGCGCGTCGTCGTGCCGTGGGTGCACGAGCGCGAGCTGGAGCGCGTCGGGAAGCCTGCCGGGCTCGAGCTCGTGGAGGCCGACCTCTTCGACGCGGACGCGGTCGCACGGGTCGCCGAGGTCGCCGGCGCCGACACCCGCGCCGTGGTGAATCTCGTCGGCGGCTTCCACGCCGGCGGCCGCGTGCACGAATCCCCGGTCGCCGACCTGCAGGCGCAGCTGCGGATCAACCTCGAGCCCGCCTGGCTCGTCACCGGCGCGGCGCTCCCGGCGATGCTCGCCGCGGGCGAGGGCGCCGTCGTCTGCGTCTCCTCGCGCACGGCGCTGCGGCCGTTCTCCGGCGGCGCCGCCTACGCGGTCGCGAAGGCGGCGGTGCTCGCGTTCGTCGACGCGCTGCACGTCGAGTACGTCCAGGACGGCATCCGCGCGAATGCCATCCTTCCGTCCGTGATCGACACACCGGCCAACCGCGCGTCCCATCCCGGCGCCGACGCCTCCGCGTGGGTGTCGCCCGCGCAGATCGCCGCGACCGTCGCGGCACTGTGCGGCCCCGACAGCACCGCGACGAGCGGTGCCCACGTCCCCGTCTACGGGAGGGCCTGACGATGCCGGCGGCACTGCGCGGCGGGATCGACCTCGGCGGGACGAAGATCCAGGCGCTCGTCCTCGACGACGACCACACCGTCCTCGGCCGGGGGCGCAGCGAGACGCCCCGCGAGGGCGGTCCCGACGCGGTGCTCGACGCGCTCGTCACCACGATGGAGACGGCGCTCGCGGACGCCGGCGCCCAGGTCGGCGAGCTCCAGGGGCTCGGCGTCGGCACGCCCGGCGCCGTCGACGCCGCGAGCGGCACGGTCGCCAACGCCCGCAACCTCCCGGACTGGATCGATCCCTACCCGCTGGCCGCCCAGCTCTCGCGGCGGCTGGCCGACGTGCCGGTCCGGCTCGGCAACGACGTGAACGTCGCGATCGAGGGCGAGTACCGCCTCGGCGCCGGACGCGGTCACGACGCCGTTCTCGGCGTGTGGTGGGGCACCGGCGTCGGCGGCGGCCTGGTGCTGCGCGGGGAGATGTGGCACGGCCGCGGCTACGCGGGCGAGTTCGGCCACCAGGTCATCCGTCGCGGCGGGGACCTCTGCGGCTGCGGCAACCGCGGCTGCGTCGAGGCGTATGCCGGCCGCAAGATGATGGAGGCGTGGGTCCGTGAGAAGCACGCGGACGGCAAGCCCACCGACCTCTTCCGGATCATGGAGAAGCGCGGCCGCGACCGGCTCACGAGCGGCGTCTGGTGGCGCGCCGTCCGCGACGAGGACACCCTCGCCCTGCGCGCCGTCGAGCGCGCGCTGCGCGCGCTCGGCGCGGGCATCGCCTCCGCCGTGAACCTCCTCGACCTCTCGGCGGTCATCGTCGGCGGGGGGATGGGCGACCGCTTCTTCGCCTCCCACGGCGACCAGCTCGGCCAGCACGTGCACGACAACCTGTTCCGCGCGGGCGATCCGCCGGTGCTCGTGGCCGCGGAGCTGGGGGATGACGGCGGCGCCGTCGGCGCCTCGCTGCTCGTCGCGCCGCCCGCCTGAGACGGCGGCGGCGCGACACCGCGTCTCCTCGTGGGATACACCTCCCGTTGTGCGTGAGCCGCTGATCGAACACCGCCTCGAGCTCGCCGGGTACGCGACCCGCGCGCTCGAGCTCGAGGGCAGCGGGCCGCCCGTGCTGCTGATCCACGGCTTCGCCGACTCGGCGGACACGTGGCGCCTGACGCTCGAGCAGCTCGGCCGCGTGGGCCGCAGGGCGCTCGCGGTCGACCTGCCCGGCTTCGCCGAGGCCGACCCGCTCCCCGCCGACGGCCTCGTGCTCGAGCACTACGACGCGTTCGCGGCGGCCGCGGTCGAGCATCTGGCCGAGGAGGGCGGCGGCCCGGTGGTCGTCGCCGGGAACTCGCTCGGGGGCTGCGTCGCGCTCCGCCTCGGCTCGCGCGAGGAGCTCCCGCTCGCCGGAATCGTTCCCGTCGCGCCGGCCGGCCTCGACATGCCGGGCTGGTTCTCGATCATCGAACGGGACCTCGTCGTGCGCGGCATCCTCGGCTCCCCGGTGCCGCCGCCCGGGCCGGTCGTGCGGCGGATGGTCGGCGAGGTCTACCGCCAGCTCGCGTTCGCGCGCCCGCGCGGCGCGCCCGGCGACGTCGTGCGCTGCTTCACCGGGCATCTGCGCGACGCGCGCTCGGTCAGCCGCTTCCTCGACGTCGGCCGCCGGATGCTCCCCGAGCTCAGCCGCGACGCGTTCGAGCTGGACCGCATCGGCGTCCCGGTGCTGCTGATCTGGGGGGACCGCGACCGCATGGTGAGCCACCGCGGCGCCCGCCACGTGCTCGAGGCCGTCCCCGAGGCGCGCTACGTCGAGCTGCCGGGCTGCGGCCACTGCCCGCAGCTCGAGGAGCCGGACGCGTTCGCGGAGCTCCTGCTCGAGTTCCAGGACGAGCGCGCACGCGCGCGCGGGGCGGCCTGAGCGTCCTAGACTCGAGGCCTCCGATGGACCTCATCCCGAACCCCGAGCAGCTCGGCAGCGCCGTCGCGAACACGTACGACATGGTGTTCCGCGGGGGCGTCGCGGACCTGCGCCGCACGCCGGCGCGGATCATCGACGAGGCGCCCAAGCGGGTCGTCTACCGCTACCTTCCCCAGCACGACGAGCCGCAGCACGACCTGCCGGTGCTCTTCATCCCGCCGCTCGCGGCGCCGACGATCAGCTTCGACCTGCGCCGCGGCTGCTCGATGGCCG
>DAIPYF010000208.1:0-4974 GCA_036782855.1 Solirubrobacteraceae bacterium | reverse complement strand
GGCAAGCGCAACTACACGCGCATCGTCCCGCGCGACAAGATCCAGGCGGCGGCGCTCGTCCAGCAGTTCCAGGACGACGGCTGCACCTCGGTCGCGATCGCGAACGACAAGGAGACCTACGGCGCCGGCCTCTCCCGCATCGTGGTGCTCGACGCCGAGGCGGCGAACCTCAAGGTCTCCAACACGGGGATCCAGAAGGACTCGCCGAACTACCGCTCCTACGCTGACGGCCTGAAGGCCGACGGCGTGGACTGCTTCCTGTTCTCGGGTGTGACCGCCAACGGCGCGGTCCAGATCACCAAGGACGTGGCGGCGGCTCTGCCGGACGCCAAGCTGTACGGCCCGGACGGCGTCTGCGAGTCCGGCTTCACGAACCCGAAGAGCAAGGGCATCCCGGCGGACCTCGCGCCGCGCTTCAAGTGCACGGTGGCGACGCTCGAGATCAAGGGCACGCCCGGCGGCGCGCAGTTCCTGAAGGACTTCCAGGCGAAGTACAACGTCTCGAACCCGGATCCGTACGCGATCTACGGCTACGAGGCGATGAAGCTCGTCCTGGACACGATCGCCGACGGCGGGACGACGAAGGAGGACTTCATCACGAAGGTCTTCGAGACGAAGGACCGCGACTCGGTGCTCGGCCAGTACTCGATCGACGAGAACGGCGACACCACGCTGACCGACTACGGCCTCTACAAGGTCGGGCCGGACGGCGACCCGCAGTTCGAGAAGGCGATCAAGCAGAGCAGCTGAGCTGCGCTGATCTCGGCGTCATCGCCGGCGGGGAGGCCTCAGCGCCATCCCCGCCGGCGCGCCGGAATCGTCCATGGCTGACACACCGATAGAACCCGCCGCCGCCGCCCCCGCATCCGATCTGGGAGCGAAGCTGCGGGCCTTCGTCTCGACCTGGGGCCTCTGGGCGCTCCTCGCCGCGCTGCCCGTCATCTACGGCATCAAGGACCTGTCCGACGGCGAGGGCCTGTCGCGGCTGGGTCAGAACGTTCTCGAGGGTCTGTCGAACGGCTCGATCTGGGCGCTGATCGCACTCGGCTACACGCTCGTCTACGGCATCATCGAGCTCATCAACTTCGCGCACGGCGACGTGTTCATGATCGGCTCGTTCGTCGCCGCGAGCATCTTCGGGACGATCGGCCTCACGCTCACGACCGGCCCGCTGGGCCTCGTCGGCGGGCTGCTCGTCGTCCTCATCGTCTGCATGGTCGCCTGCGGCTCGCTCAACGTCATGATCGAGCGCGTCGGCTACCGGCCGCTGCGCGGGGCGCCGAAACTCGCGCCGCTGATCACCGCGGTCGGCTTCTCGTTCATCCTGCAGAACGTCGGCCTGCTCTGGCTCGGCGGCTCGCCGGCGAGCGTGCCGGACCTGATCCGCGCGCAGCAGGACGTCTTCACCGTGTTCGGCGTCACCGTCCAGCGTGCGGACATCCTCGCGATCGGCGTGACCGTGCCGCTGGTGATCGCCCTGACGCTGTTCATCAGCCGCAGCCGCCTGGGCAAGGCGATGCGGGCCACCGCGCAGGACCCCGACGCCGCGCGGCTCATGGGCATCAACGTCGACACCACCATCTCGGCGACCTTCCTGCTCGGCGGACTGCTCGCCGGCGCCGCCGGACTCATCTACGCGCTGTACCAGACGACGGTCTGGTACTTCCAGGGCTTCCAGGCCGGGCTCATCGCCTTCACCGCCGCCGTCATGGGCGGCATCGGCAACCTCCGCGGCGCGGTGCTCGGCGGCCTGATCATCGGCGTGATCCAGCAGATCTCCGACAATCGCATCGGCCCGGAGTGGACGCCCGCGATCGTGTTCGCGTTCCTCGTCCTCATCATGGTCTTCCGGCCCCAGGGCCTCATCGGCGAGGAGACGCGGGAGGCCGGATGACCGACGTCGCCGCGCCACAGCCGGCAGCGACACCCGGAGGGAAGCGGGCCGCGAGGCTGCCCACCGTGCCGCCGTGGTTCTCCAAGGCGGCATTCGTCGCCGTCGCGATCGTCGCGATCCTCCTGCCGCTCTTCTTCGACCCGATCTCGGGCTTCATCGACGACGCCGTCATCGCACTGGCGTACGTCGTCATGGCGCTCGGCCTCAACGTCGTCGTCGGCTTCGCCGGCCTGCTCGACCTCGGGTACGTGGCGTTCTTCGCGATCGGCGCGTACACCGTCGGCTGGCTGGGCTCGAGCTTCTGGGCCGACGCGAACATCCACATCCTCGTGCAGGGCGCCGCCGGCGAGCTGCCCGGCGTCCACGTCAACTTCATCCTCGTCCTCATCGTCGCGGCGGCCCTGTGCGCGCTCGCTGGCATCCTCATCGGCCTGCCCACCCTGCGGCTGCGCGGCGACTACATCGCGATCGTCACGCTCGCCTTCGGCGAGATCATCCACGTCTTCGCCGTCAACGGCGACAGCATCAAGATCTTCGGCGAGGGCTACCCGCTCACCGCCGGCCGCCAGGGGATCACGCCGGTCGACCAGGTGAAGCTGCCCTTCCTCGACCCGTTCAACCAGCTGAACCTCAGACCCTGGTACTGGCTGATCCTCGCGATCGTCTTCTTCGTGCTGTTCGTCGTCATCCGGCTGCGCGACTCGCGCCTGGGCCGCGCGTGGGTCGCGATCCGCGAGGACGAGGTCGCCGCCGCCTCGATGGGCGTGCCGCTCGTGAAGACGAAGCTCTTCGCCTATGCGGCCGGCGCAGCGATCGGCGGGCTGTCGGGCGCGTTCCTCGCCTCGTACCTCAACACCGTGAACGCCGACCAGTTCGCGTTCTCGTTCTCGATCTTCGTGCTCGCGATGGTGATCCTCGGCGGCATCGGATCGGTCTGGGGCGTCGTGTTCGGCGCGATCCTCCTGTCGTTCATCAACAACCGGCTGATCCCCGACGTCCTCAACGGGGTTCCGGGCAAGCTCAACCTCGACTTCCAGCTCGCCGACCTGGGCTTCGGGATCTTCGGCTTCCTGCTCGTGATCGTCATGCTCATGCGCCCGGCGGGCCTGATCCCCGAGCGCCGGCACCGCATGGAGATGGTCGAGGACATCGACGTGCAGGAGACGATGTACGACGAGGAGCGGCTGTGAGCGGTCCGGACGTCGTCCAGACGCCCGCTCCGGACGCGCCGGAGGGCTTCGGCCCGGCGATCCTCACCGCCCAGAACGTGTCCAAGCGCTTCGGCGGGCTCGCGGCCGTGAGCGACGTCTCGTTCGAGATCCCCGAGCGCTCGATCGTCTCGATCATCGGCCCCAACGGCGCCGGCAAGACGACGTTCTTCAACATGCTGACCGGGCTCTACCGCCCGACGAGCGGGGCGATCCGCTTCCACGGCCAGGACATCACGGAGAAGCGCCCGGACCGCATCACGACGCTCGGCGTCGCGCGGACGTTCCAGAACATCCGCCTGTTCGGCACGATGACGGCCATCGAGAACGTGCTCGTCGGGCAGCACGCGCGCATGAAGTCCGGGCTCGTCGGCTCGATCGTCCGCTCGCCGCGCCAACGGCGCGAGGAGCGCGAGGGGCTCGCCCACGCCCGCGAGATGCTCGCCTACGCCGGCCTGCGCGAGGACGTCTACGACCAGCTCGCGGTCAACCTCTCCTACGGCGACCAGCGCCGCGTGGAGATCGCCCGCGCGCTCGCCTCCGACCCGAAGCTCCTGCTGCTCGACGAGCCGACCGCCGGGATGAACCCGAACGAGTCCGCCCAGCTCACCGAGTTCATCAAGCGCCTGCGCGACGAGCGCGGTCTCACCGTCCTGCTGATCGAGCACGACATGAAGGTCGTGATGGGCGTCTCCGAGCGCATCACCGTCCTCGACCACGGTGAGAAGATCGCCGAGGGCGACCCGGGCGCGGTGCGCCGCAACCCGCGGGTGATCGAGGCCTACCTCGGCAAGCGCGAGTCGCAGGAGGACCACGGCGTATGACCGGGACGATGCTGCTCGAGGTGGAGGACATCCACACCTACTACGGCAACATCGAGGCCCTCAAGGGCATCTCGCTGCACGTCGAGGAGGGCGAGATCGTCACGCTGATCGGCTCCAACGGCGCCGGCAAGTCGACGACGCTGCGGTCGATCTCCGCGCTCACCCCCGCCCGCCGCGGCAGCATCCGCTTCGCCGGCGAGGACATCACGACGAAGGCGCCGCAGGACATCGTCGGCATGGGCATCGCGCAGTCGCCGGAGGGCCGGCACTGCTTCCCGCGCATGACCGTCCGCGAGAACCTCGACCTCGGCGCCTACCTGCGCCGCGACCGGGACGCCGTCGCCGCCGACATGGATCGCGTCTTCGACCTGTTTCCGCGGCTCAAGGAGCGCGAGAAGCAGAAGGCGGGCACGATGTCCGGCGGGGAGCAGCAGATGCTCGCGATCGGCCGGGCGCTGATGGGCCAGCCGACGCTGCTCCTGCTCGACGAGCCGTCCATGGGCATCGCGCCGATCCTCGTCGAGCGGATCTACGAGACGATCGTCGAGATCAACCGTCAGGGCACGACGATCCTGCTCGTGGAGCAGAACGCGAACTACGGCCTCGAGGTCTCCCAGCGCGCCTACGTCCTGGAGACGGGGCACGTCGCGCTGACGGACGTCTCCTCGGCGCTGCGCGAGAACCCCAAGGTGCAGGCCGCCTACCTCGGGGGCGCCGCATGACGTTCGTCCTCGCGCTCCTGGGGGCCAAGGCGCTCTGGCTCACCTACATCTGGCTCCTGGGGTCGATCGCGGCCGCGTGGCTCTCCGAGCGCAAGGGGTACGGCGAGAAGCCGGGCCTTGCGACCGGGCTGCTCCTGAGCGCGCTCGGCGCCGTCGTCTGGCTGTTCGTGCCGGCGAAGGCGGACTCGCGCTGGAAGCGCAACGGGCCGTTCGGCAGGACGCCGAAGCCCCGCGGCGACTGAACGCCCGCTCCCACCTCCCCGCGGGCCGACCATCTACGCTGCAGCGCACCTGTGACCGAGGACGTCCGCACCGCCGCGATCGAC
>DAIPYF010000207.1:0-5018 GCA_036782855.1 Solirubrobacteraceae bacterium | reverse complement strand
GGTTCGCCGAACTCCGGGCGCCGCGCAAGCAGCTGATCACGATCGACCACGCCGGGCACCGGCCGCTCTTCGAGCGGCCGGCCCGGTTCCACGAGGCGATGACCGAGACCGTTCTCGCCCAGACCGCGGGGACACGCCGATGAGCACGACGCAAGCAGACGGCGGGCGCACGTGGCTGCCGGGCCCGGTGGCCATCACCGGTGCCGGCGGACACGTCGGCACCCATCTCCAGGCGCGGCTGCGCGAGATGCCCAACGAGGTGCGAGCGCTCGGACGCGATGACGACGCGGTCGCCGCGTTCCGGGACGCCGACGCGGTGATCCATCTCGCCGGCACGCTCGCGCCCCGAGGCGGCGAGGGCTACGAGGCCGCCAACGTCGAGACCGTCCGGCGCACGGTCGCCGCACTCGACGGGTCGGCGGTTCAGCGCGTCGTGTTCCTGAGCTACCCGGGCGCCGACCCCGGCTCGCCGAACGACTACCTGCGCACCAAGGGGGCGGCCGAGGCGCTCGTCCACGCCTGCGGTCGCCGGGCCGTCGTCGTGCGCTCGACGTTCATCTACGGACCGCCGGAGGATCCCGGCCCGAGCGCGACGGCGTTCATCTCGCGTGATGGCAAGCCCGTCTCGGTGATCGGGAGCGGACGCCAGCGGTACGCGCCCGTGTACGTCGGGGACGTCGCCGAGACGCTCCTGCGCTTCGCGCTCGACCCGGAGACGCCGTCCGGGACGTTCGCGCTCGCGGGCCCCGACACGATCACCGTCGACGCCTTCGCCGACGCCCTCGGCGGGAGCGGCGTCCGCAAACGCCACGTCGGTTCCCGGCTCGCGCAGGTCCTCGCCCGCGTCGTGCCGAGCCTGACCCCGGCGATGGTCGACATCCTGGCCGCCGACTCGCTCCCCGACGGCCCGGCGGCGGCGACCGCACTCGGACTCCGGTTCCGGCCGATCACGGATCGCTACCCGGCGGAGAGGGACCGTGGCCGAGCAGCAGCCCGGCGCAGCGACCCCAACAACGAAGGAGGAGCCCATGTCAGCTGACGACGCGCAAGGTCCGAAACGAGGACTGCTGGATCGCCTCGCCGACTCGATCGGCACCGGCGTCGGTGCCGTCTCGGTCTTCGGCACGCCGGTCGAGCGCGACGGGCTGACCGTGATCCCGGTCGCGGGCTCGCGGTTCGCGTTCGGCGGAGGAGGCGGTCCGACCCCCACCGGCATGGGAGAGGGCGGCGGTGGGTCGGGCCGGTCCCGGCCACTGGGGTTCATCGAGTTGCGCGGCGGACATGCGCGCTTTCGCCGGATCGCCGACCCGATCGAGATCGGGATCGCCGCGCTCCTGGTCGCCACGGGCGCTGCAATTCTCGCCCACGCGCTCGGGCGCCTCGCGGGTGCCTGCCGGCGTGCCGGCGAGCCCGGCGAGCCCTCGTAGCGGCCGGCCGCCGGAGGAGAACGCGGCTCGGCCGGGAACCTCGGCCGCATGCGTCCTCGCGTCACCGTGCTCGCGGTGCTCTGCCTCGCCGTCGTCTCCGGCTGCGGCGGGGACGACGAACCCGGGACCACCGGCGCGTCGGCCGCCGCGCCGACGCGAGCGGCCTTCATCGCGCAGGGCGACGCGGTGTGCCGACAGACGAACGCGCGAATCGCCGCGAGCAACGCGCGGATCGCCCGGATCAACCGCACCGCGACCGACGCGAAGCAGGCGCTCGCGGACGCGGCCCCGGTCTTCGCCGAGACCTACGATGAGCAGCGCGGCTCCGTCGAGCGGTTCCGCGCGCTGACCCCGCCGGCAGGCGACGAGCAGACGGGCGACACCATCGTCGCCGGCATCGAGCAGCAGGTGGCGCTCGTCGGCCAGGCGTCCGAGGCCGCCGCCGCAGGCGACGTCGCGCAGCTCCAGGAGCTCGGTACGCAGCTGCGCAGCACGCGGACGCGCGTACGCGGCCTCCTCCAGGGCTACGGCTTCAAGGAGTGCGGGCGGGCCGACGGCTCCGGCGGCTGACGCCGCCGGGCCGGGCCCACCGGTACCTGCGTCCGCTCAGTCGCCGCGCGGCACGTCGTGGTAGTCGTTCGTCAGCCAGAGGCCGAGCTGATTGCCGAACCACGGCCCGGAGGGGTTGCCGCTCTCGCCGCCGGGAATCACCTGCACGGCCTTCGGGAAGCCGCGCTGCGCCTCCGCGACGAACCGCCGCGCCGGGCCGCTCCCGAACCGGAAGCCGTTGACGCTCGCGGCGCGCGGGTTGTGCGACGAGGCGTCGACGACGCCGAAGCCGCCGTCGGTCGCGACGCCGGGGAGCCCCGGCCCGAGATCGGTGAACCCGCCGCCGGTCGGCAGTGAGAACGGTCCGCCGAGCGGGTGGGCGAACGTGATCCGGTGCAGCTTGCCCCAGCGATAGTCGTCGACCCGCCGAACGCCGGGGCGAAGCCCGGGCTCGCCGCGAGGTCCAGGCCGTTGCGGACCGCCTGCAGGATCGCGGTGTCCCGCGCCGCCGGGCTCGCGAAGAACACGATGCCCGACGCGCCGGTGCCGTTCCCCTCCAGCAGGTTCCGCAGGGCGCTCATCGCCTGGTCGCCGCCGGGAACGTAGGACCCCAGGCCGCGTGCCACCAGCGGCGCGTCCACGAGCTGCGCGAGGGCGCGGCTGCGCCACAGCGCGTAGATCGTCGCGGCGACGCTCGCCGACGCCTCCGCCTGCGTCGGCGGGGAGCGGACGCCGTCGACGTCACCGGCGTCGTACCCCTCCGCGATGCCGGTGGGCGTGGAGTAGTCCCAGCCGGAGAGCCGGGTGACCGCCTCGTCGACCTGCGGGTCGGACCCCAGCGCGGCGAGCGGCGCCGGCGCGCCCGGCGCCTTCGCCGCCGCGAGCGCATCCTCGATGTACGGGACGAGCACCTCGGCGTCGTTGAGCTTCACGTCCGCCTGAATGGACTTCATCTCGTTGAACGAGACGCGGCCGCCGTGATCGAGCTCGGCCTCCAGCCGGTCGGTGATGCGGCGGTTGCGGTTGCCGTCCGCGTGACCGGGCGTGATGTACCGGATCCCGCCGCCGGGCCGCAGCTCGTTGAGCGGGTCGTTGTCATACGTCTGCCCCGTCGGGTCGTTGTTCGCGTTCGCGATCCAGCCCCGCTTCGGGTTGACGAGCCCGTCCATCTCGTCCGACGGGAGGATCTCGTAGTCCAGCGCCTGGTCCTCCGCGGGCGTGGCGTCCCTGATCCACTCGTTGCCGCCGGTGCCGTTGCGGATGAAGTACGGCGGCAGCCCGGCGACCGTGCCGGCCTGCAGGTCCTCGCGCAGCGGGATCTCGGCGCTCGTCTTGTAGCCGATGTTGCCGCGGTCGTCGGCGTACATCCAGTTCTGCGCGCCGACGTCGAAGTAGCGCTGCGCGTCGATCGCCTCGCCGACGTCGTCCGCGCGCGTCAGCTTGCGGAAGAAGTCCAGCTCGCGCGTCGCGCCGAAGCCCGTGTACTGCACGGACAGCCCGGTGCCGCCGCTGACGCTGATGATCGGGCCGTTGTTGCGCCGCGGGACGACGATCGACGCCGCCGGAACGCCGGCCGCGGGCGGGATGACGCCGACGTCGTCCGGCGTGCCGTTGCCGGGCTGGTTGGCGCGGAAGGTCTCCGGGATGATCTGCGTCGGCTCGGGGTTCCCGTCGTAGGTCGTCGCGACGGGGACGCCGCCGGCGAACGTGAGCTGCTCCTGGTAGACGTCCGTCACGTCGGTCGGGTTGACCGTCGAGCCCCAGGAGACGCTGCCGTTCGTGCCCTGCACGATCGTCGGCGCGCCCGGGAAGGTGACGCCGTACAGCGTCAGGTCACCGTCGCGGCGACCGCCGTCGACGTCGATGCCGGCCTCGTAGAACGTCGAGGGCGACGGGAGCGACAGGTGCGGGTCGTTGGCGACCATCGGCTTGCCGCTCGCGGACTTCGCGCCCGAGACGACCCAGATGTTCGAGCCCTTGTCACCGCTGGGCTCGGTCGGGATGCCGGCCTCCTTCGCCTGCTCCAGCGCCTTCTCGGCCGCCTCGCGCACCTCGTCGCGACGCCCGGACCACGCCCAGTCCCGGTGGCCGCCGCCGCGCACCGGGCGCGACCGCTCACCGGGAAGGATCGACTGCGCCTGCTCGAACGGCGCGCTGCGCATCACGTCCTGGGAGAACAGCGCGGCGCCGTTGAACCCGAGCGCGGCACCCGCGGTCTGGTAGGCGATCAGCTTCTGCGTGTTGTCGATGTCGTCAAGGCCGAACGAGAGGCCGAACGCGAGCAGCTTGTTGACCGCGACGCTGTCCAGGGGGGTCCACGCCGGGACCTTCGCCTTCGTCAGCTCGAGCGCCGTGTACTCCGACGGCAGCGGATTGCCGTCGATCCACTCGTTCACGCCCGCCGAGTACGCGTCGAGGATCACCCGGGCCTGGCTCGACAGCTCGGGGAGCGAGCGCTCCGCCGCGCGGCGCAGGCCGAGCGTGCGCAGCTGCCCGTCGCTCGCGAGCGCGCCGGTGCCGAGCATCTCGGCGAGCGTGCCGCTCGCGGTGCGGCGGCTCTGGTCCATCTGGAAGAGGCGGTCCTGCGCGTGCAGGTAGCCGACCGCGTAGTAGGCGTCGCGCTCGGTGCGAGCCGCGATGTGGGGGACGCCCTGGGCGTCGCGCTTGATCTTCACCTGGCGGTCCAGGCCGGGCAGCGTCACCGAGCTCCCCGACGCCTGGGCGAGCGATGCGCCGGGCACGGCGAACAGCGCGAGCACGACAAGGACGGACACGATCCGGGGCACCATCGACGTCTCCTCTGGCCAGGCCCGGCGACCCTTGCATCCATGCCGGGCACTCCTCTTGCGGTCCGGCCGATCCTCTCGGCACCGGACGCCTCGCGTCAAGCGCGATTCACGCCAGGTCCACACGGCCGCCGCTCACCGCGCCGCATGCGCCGCCCGGAGCGCCGCGCGTCCAGCCCCCGTCCGCCCTGACCGCCGCCCCCCGCACGCGTCGCCGCCCCCCCCGCCCCCGCGCCCCATCCAGGAGCCCCGTCGC
>DAIPYF010000206.1:3020-5030 GCA_036782855.1 Solirubrobacteraceae bacterium | reverse complement strand
GGCGTGAAGCCGCGCTGGAAGAGCGCCTTGATGCGGTCGTGTCGCGGCGGGTCCATCGCGATGAACATCGCGGTCTGCAGGTCCAGCGGCGTCCCGTGGTCGGTGACGACGATCCCGCCCTGCTGCGAGGAGAAGTCCTCCCACCGCCGGCTGATCTCGTGGATGTCCTCGGCGCGCGTGATCGACCAGAAGCCCGGCTCGCCCTCCCAGGTGTCCATCGGGCTCCAGTGCACGGGGTCCTCCTCGCGGATGCGGGTGAAGATCTCGTGCGGGAAGCCGTCGTTCCACAGCTCCATGTCTCCCAGGTCGATCTGGTCGACGGGGATGGCGGTGACGTCGGTCATGTCTCTCCTCGTGGCGTCGCGTCGTTGAGCGGGGGGCAGCGTAGCCGAGTCGTGCAACATACGCAAGGAGATGTCGCATATGCGTCAGTTCGAGCTGACTGTCGCATCCGCTATCCTGCCGCGCATGACGACCGCCCCGGCTGCGCCGGCGTTCCGCCGCCCCACCGAGGAGGACGCGGTCCTGCTCGCGCGGGAGACGTTCCTCGCGGACGAGCGGGTCGACCTCAACACGCTCGCCGGCAGGCTCGGGGTCTCCCGCGCGACGCTGCACCGGTGGGTCCACACCCGCGAGCACCTGCTCGACCAGGTGCTCGGCCGGCTGGCGGGCGAGTTCCTCGCCGACGGGCTCACGCAGGCGCGTGAGCAGCCGGACGACGCGGTGCCGGCGCTGACGCGCGCGATCGTCGGCGCGACCTCGGGCTCCGCGCCGCTGCGCGGCTTCGTCGCGCGCGAGCCGGAGCTGGCGCTGCGCCTGCTGCTCGGCGACGGCGAGGTCCGGCGCGCGGGGGTCGCCCAGGTGCAGGCCCTCGTCGACGAGGCCTACCCGGGGGAGAGCGAGCAGCTGGGCGGCTTCAGCGAGACGGTCGTCGACATGGTGCTCGCGCTCGAGTGGGCGACGATCGCCGCGGGCCACGAGCCGTCGGCCGACCGCATCGCGCAGATCACCCGGGCGCTGCTCGCCGGCGCGCGCGCCGGCCAGCTGCCCGCATAGCCGGCGCCGCCTGACAGGCGGCCGCAACTCCTGTACGGTCGACCGATGAGCCCGCGCCGCCCGCGGGCGTCATGGTCATCGCGGTCCTGGGCGCTCGCCTGCCTCACCGTCGTCGCCGTGCTCGCCCTCCCGGCGGGCGCGCAGGCGTTCGACACCGGCCCGCACACCGACATCACGCGCGACGCGCTCGCCTCCGAGGGCTTCGGCACGACCGCGACGGACGTCGTGGTGGTCAACAACTTCCTGGTCGACCTGTACTCGAACTCCTCGAAGGTCGCGCAGTCGGGACACGCCAAGACGAGCGTCGAGGTGCTCGGGGCGTTCTTCGAGACCGACGAGAACTGGCCGCAGGCCGTGCTCGACGGCGCGGGCCGGATGCACTTCGACTCCTCGCTGTGGGACGTCGCAAACGTGGCGAAGGCCGAGGCGGAGTGGACGCGGCTGCAGCGCGCGACCACCCAGGCGCTGCGCAGCATCAAGTCATCCGGGGGGACGGCGAAGGAGATCCAGGTGCTGTCCGTCCTGGGCATCGGCCTGCACTCGCTGCAGGACTTCTACTCGCACTCCAACTGGATCGAGCAGCAGGGCGTCAGCGGCGCCGACGGGACCGACTGGTCGAAGCTCACCGTCGGTCTGACGCCGACCTGGTTCGACGTGCCGAAGAAGACCCGCGACCCGCTGAACGTCTACATCGGCGAGTCGACCGGCCACAAGGAGCGTCCCCACGGCGCCTGGAACACCGACGGCAACCGGTCGACGGTGAAGGGGCTCAACAAGGACTGGCCCGGGCGCATCGGGTACGCCGGCGCGTTCACGACGTCCTACTTCGCCACCCGCCAGGGGGTGCGCGGCGTCCGCGCGGCGCTCGCCGACGAGGCGCTCTGGACCCGCGTGACGCGGGACGCCAACCGCCGCTACGGCGCGGCGGGCCCGGTCTTCGCCGTCCGCTACCGC
>DAIPYF010000206.1:0-3010 GCA_036782855.1 Solirubrobacteraceae bacterium | reverse complement strand
GGGGGGGGGGGGCGGCCCGCGGGGGGCGCCCGGCGGGGGGGCTGGGGCCCCGGGGGGGGGGCGCCGCCACCCGCCGCAACGGCCAGCTCGACCACGACCTCCGCGGCGCCCTGCGGATCGGGATGGCGACCGGGCACTGGCAGGGCCAGGGCGAGCCGTGCGACCCGTCGTTCTCCCTCAACCTCTGCGGCTCGCGCAACGGCCTCGGCGGCGACCTCCTCGGCGCGCGCAGCGCAGTGAACGACTACTTCGAGGACCGCGGCCGCACGACGTTCCGCGGCACGTTCCAGAGCCTCATCCCCCTCTTCGGTCAGACGGCCCCGAACGGCGACCTGCTGCCCCTCGCCTCCAGCCAGGACCTCCAGGCGAGCACGAAGTTCGTGCAGCTGCGCGTCACCTCGATGAAGGGCGTCGGCCTGCGGTCGCTCGGCGACCCCACGCTGCTCGACCGGGCCGACATGTACTCGCAGGCGACGATCGCCGGCCAGGGCATGCAGTCGGGCGAGATCAACGGGCGCGACAGCTTCAGCTTCCCGCGGCCGTACGCGCCGTTCACGTTCATCAAGGCGATCCCCAACGGCGCCACCTTCGCCGAGCCGGTGTCGACGATGACGGTCGAGGTCCGGACCAGCTCCAAGCTCTACGCCGGCACGGACGACGACGTGTACCTGCGGATCGGGCCCAGCCGGCGCTTCGCGCTCGACAAGCGCCTCTACGACGACTTCGAGCGCGGCGACCGCGACACCTACAGCGTCCCGATCGACGACGCCGTCCGCGCGGGCCTCACCGTCGGCGACATCTCGCGCGTCCAGATCGAGAAGTCCCCCGACGGCGTCGCCGGCGGCTGGCGCCTGCGCGGCGTCAAGCTCGTCGTGAACGGCAGGACGCTCTACGCGCGCGACGGCATCGAGCGCTGGCTGGAGGACGACACGCGCACCTGGCGCGCGCCCGACTTCACGCCGAGCCGTCCCACCGGAGCGGCCGTGCCGGTCACCCTCGACCTGTGGGATGAGGACTCGAACATCTACGGCGGCGACGACCACGGCGACGTCAACCGCTACGACCGCCGCCGGCAGGTCGCGCTCGCGTACGTGCCCGGCACCGTCGTCCGCGAGCGGGCGACGGGCGGCAGCTTCCTCAGCGGCCGCCTCGGCGACGGCGACAAGGCGTCGCTCACCTACACGATCGAGACGCTCACACCGACCCCGGCCCCCGCGCCGCCCGTGGCGCCGGTCCCGCCGACCGTCGTCGCCCCGACGCCGACGCCGCCCCCTCCGCCTCCGCCTCCGGGGCCCAAGCCCGACCTCGTGATCAGCGCGATGGACTACGACGAGCCGGTGAAGTACTTCTTCACCGTGAAGAACCAGGGCGCCGGCCCCGCCGGGCCGTTCACCGTCACGGTCCCGGGTGAGGGGTCCTTCCCGATCCCCGGGCTCGCGGCGGGCGCGTCGGCCACGCGGACGTTCCGCACGATCTGCAAGAACGCCACGCAGCAGGCGATCGCGGACGCGCTCGGCGAGGTCGCCGAGACCGACGAGACGAACAACACGCGCAGCTTCGTCGGCATCTGCATCGAGTGACGCTGCCACTGCGGACGGCCGGCCGTCACCTGCCCCCGGTCTCCGAGCGCCCGTAGCGCGCGGCCACGGCCTCCAGCGCGAAGTCGAGCCCCCAGATGAGCTCCGCATGGTCGTCCCACGATCCGTGGCGCGGGCCGACCGCGTACGCCTGGCCGCCGAGCCGCCCGAGCGGCGGCGCCGACGAGACGGCCGACAGCGCGGTGTCGAGCGTGCCGCGGGCGACGGCCGTCCAGCGCTCCGGTGCCCCGCAGGCGCCCGGCAGCCGCGCGCACGCGTCGGCCAGCCGGTACATCCCCGCGGCCGCGATCGCCGCCGCGGAGCTGTCGCGCGGTGCGGTGGCCCCCGCGAGCAGGTCGTACGGCGGCGTCCGGCGCGCCGGTGCGGTGGCCGCCCAGAAGCGCGCCGCCCGCTCTGCGGCGCCCACGAGCACCCGGTCGCCGAGCGCGCCGCCGACATCGGCGAGGCCGTAGATCGCCCACGCCTGCCCGCGCGCCCAGGTCGACGTGTCGGCGAGCCCCTGGCGCGTCCCGAGGCGCAGCAGCGCGCCGGTCGCGCGGTCGTGGACCGCGAGCTGGATCGTCGAGCCGTCGGCGCGCTGGAGGAGGGCCTGGACGCGGCGCGCGTGCGCGCCGGCGAGCTGCGCGTAGCGCTCGCGCCCGCTCACCCGCGTCGCCCAGGTGAGCAGCCCGAGGTTCATCGAGCTGTCGATGATCGTGTCGGCCTCGGGGCCGGTCGCGTCCGTCGGGATCATGCCGCTCGCCGCCGTCGCGGACAGGCGCACGAGGGTGTCCGCGGCCGCCAGCCCGCTCGCCCGCAGGCGCCGGCACTGCGCCGTCACGGCACCGGCGCGGCAGCGGCGGGCGTACGCCGCCGCGACCGACCGCCCGAACATGAAGCCGACGTCGTGGATCGGTGTGTCCTCGCCGCCGATGCGGTCCAGTGACGCGCCGAGCGCCCAGTCCGCGTACGGGCCGCGGGGAGCGAGGTCCGCGGCCGCCCAGAGCGCTCCGGGCCAGAACCCCGACGTCCACCCGCCGCTGAAGCGCAGCCGGCCGTCGTCCCCCTCGCCGAGCGGGAAGCGCCCGCGGGCGGTGCGGGACCGCAGGTCGCCGAGGCGATGGAGCAGCAGTGCGTCGCGGCGGGCGGTTGGCGTGACGGTGAGCGCCGTCAGCCCGACGGCTCGGCGGCCCGTGCTCGCGAGGCGCACGGCGCCGACTGCCGCGACCGGGATGCGCCGGCCGTCGACCGCGAGGGCTCCGCGCGGGCCGCGCACGAGCTCGAGGCGGTGCGTCCAGCGCCGCGCCGCCGCGGCAGGCGCGAGCGTGCGGGGCCCGCCGGCGGCGGTGCGGACCGTGAGGCGCCCGTCGCCGCCCGCGCGCAGATCGACGACGAGCCGGCCGGCGGGCGTCGTGACGCGCCGGGCGGGGCCG
>DAIPYF010000205.1:0-5076 GCA_036782855.1 Solirubrobacteraceae bacterium | reverse complement strand
GCCGTACCAGTTGGCGTCGATCGCGTAGCCGGAGAGCAGGGCGCCGAGCGCGAGCTGGTCGCGGTCGGGCGCCCCGTCGGCGGGGAGGGCGAGCGCCAGGCGGCGCGCCGCGTCCCGGGCGGCGAGCGTCGGCACGGGGGAGGCGAGCGCCGTCGCGCAGCCCTCGATCGCGTGCCCGAGCGCGTTTGCGGCGCTGGCGGCGAGCTCCGGCTCCGGCTGCGAGGCACTGAGCTGCGGGTCGTTGAGGACGATCCGCGGGCGCACGCGGGGCGTCTGCGCGTCCACACCGCGGGCGTGCCGGTGGACCCAGGTCATCTCGGCGGCGCTGAGCGTCGTCGGGACGGCCGCGACGACCGTGGCCGGGCCGAGCGCGGCGCCGATCGCCTTGGCGACGTCGATGACGCGCCCGCCGCCGAGCGCGACGATCGCGTGCGGGCTCCCGGCGGCGGGAAGGAGGTCGCCGGCGAGGTCGTCCACGCGCCCGGGCGCGACGAGGATGACGTCAGCGGCGCGTTCGGCGAGCTCGGGCGCCGTGGCCGACGAGCGCTCGGTCGTCAGCAGCAGGTAGCCGTCGCCGAGCAGTCCCGGGGCGTCGGCGAGGGCTCCGCGGCCGAACCGGATCGTGCGGTCGCCGTCGCGCCAGGTGAAGTCGTCGGGCATGCCCGAAGCCTCTCACGGAACCGGCTCGTCGCGGCCCGCCCGCAGCTACGGTTTCTGCGTGCTGGGAAGGACCTACGAGGGGCAGGACTGCTCCATCGCACGGACGCTCGAGGTCGTCGGCGAACGCTGGACGCTGCTCGTGCTGCGCGAGTGCTTCATGGGCACCGCGCGGTTCGACGACTTCCAGCGCCGCCTGGGCATCGCCCGCAACGTGCTGCAGACCCGCCTCGAGCGGCTCGTCGAGGAGGACGTCCTCGAGCGGCGCCCCTACCAGGAGCGCCCCCTGCGGTGCGAGTACCGGCTGACCGCTCAGGGCCGTGACCTGCTGCCGGTGCTGCTCGCGCTGCTCGAGTGGGGAGACCGCCATCGCTCCCCGGACGGGCCGCGCGTCGCGATCGCGCACGCGCGCTGTGGCGGGCCGGTGAACGCCTCGCTCGTGTGCGGGCGCTGCGGCGCGACGGTCGGGATCCACAGCATCGCGATCGAGCCGCGGCGGGCCCGCGTCACGCCGCCTGCGCCGGTCGCCTGAACAGGCGTGTGGTGCGTCGCGCGCGTCGCGGCTCGTCGGCGAGCAGGGCCGCGCGGGCGCGCAGGAGCGCCACGAGGTCGGCGGTGCGGTGGAACGGGTCGGCGACCGCGCGGCCGCTGTGCAGGCTGAGCGCGGCGCGCAGCGCTCCGTCCTGCTCCGCGACGAGGACGGCACCGGCCAGCGGGGCGGCGTCGTCGAGGGCGGCGAGGGCGCGCAGGGCGGAGCCGTCGGCGGGCCCGGCGGTGCGCAGCACGACCGCGTCGGCTGCGATGTCGTGGTGGTCATGGCCGGTGGTGATGAGCATGCGTCGAGGGTGGCATCGCCCGCCCATCAGTGCAAATGATGGTTATTGACAGCTTGGATAAGCTGTGCTGATGCTTGACGTCCGTCGGATGCGCGTCCTGCGTGAGGTCGCCGCGAGGGGGTCCTTCTCCGCCGCCGCCGCATCGCTCTCCTACACCCAGTCGGCGATCTCGCAGCAGATCGCGGCGCTCGAGCGCGAGGCGGGGACGACGCTCGTCGAGCGCGGCGCACGCGGCGTGCGGCTCACCGACGCAGGGCGCGCGCTCGTCGACCACGCCGACGTGATCCTCGCCCGGCTCGCGGACGCCGAGGCCGAGCTCGACGCGATCGCCGGGCTGCGCGCGGGCCGCGTGCGACTCGTCGCCTTCCCCAGCGCCGGCGCGACCATCATCCCGCCCGCGATCGCGCGGTTCCGCGCCGCCCACCCGGACGTGGACCTGACGCTGCGTCCCGGCGAGCCTGAGGACGGCATCGCGCTGGTGCGCGCCGGTGAGGCGGACGTCGCGCTCGGCGTCGAGGCGCCGACGGCGTGCACGCCCGTCCCGGACGGCGTCGTGATCGAGCCGCTGCTCGACGACCACATGTACGCGGTGCTCCCCGCCGACCACCGGCTGGCGACGCGCCGCCGCGTGCGGCTGGAGGATCTCGCCGACGACCAGTGGATCCTCGGGTCCAACACGGGGACGTGCCAGGACGCGCGCATCGTGCTCCAGGCGTGCGGCGGCGCGGGGTTCGAGCCGCGGATCGTCTTCCAGCACGACGACTACCCGGCGATCCAGGGCTTCATCGCCGCGGGTGTCGGGGTGTCGCTCATGCCCGAGCTGGCGCTGCAGACGGTGCGCGAGGACGTCGTCGTCCTGCCGCTGACCGGGCGCGCCCCGTTCCGGCGGATCGTCGCCGCGACGCTCGCCGACGGCTGGGAGTCGCCCGCCAAGCGGCGGATGATCGAGGTGCTGCGCGAGGTCGGCGAGGAGTTCGCGGGCCGGCGCGGCGCGTTGCGCCTGGCCGGCTGAAGAACGACAGAGGCCCCGCCGTGGCGGGGCCTGTGCAGTGCGCCGAAGAGGACTCGAACCTCCACCCGGTTATCCCGGACTAGGCCCTCAACCTAGCGCGTCTACCAATTCCGCCATCGGCGCAGAGGGCTCCCGCAGGCTGGCCGCGGGACGGCGAGGATAGCAGCGGTTCTGCCGCATTCCGCCGCTCGTCGACGGCGGTTGCGTTCCGTCCATCGGCCGCGCTACCGTGTCGAACACGTGTTCGATCGAGCCTCGTCCCGGGAGTCGTCATGGACCTGACAAAGCGCCAGCAGGAGATCTTCGACTACATCAAGAGCTACTCCGCGCGGTACGGCTATCCGCCGACGGTGCGGGACATCGGCAAGGCGGTCGGGCTGACGTCCTCGTCGACCGTTCACGCGCACCTTGCGAACCTCGAGAAGCTCGGGCTCCTGCGCCGGGATCCGTCCAAGCCGCGCGCGATCGAGCTGCTCGACCGCGCGACGCGGGACGCGCGGGCGGCGGTGTCGGGCGTGATCGGGCGGGTCGCGCCGTCGGGCGGCCTGCCGGTCGTCGGCCACGTCGCCGCGGGCCAGCCGATCCTCGCCGAGGAGAACATCGAGGAGTACGTCGCGGTCCCGCCGGCAGCCGGCGGCGACGACGGCGAGTACGTGCTGCGCGTCCGCGGCGACTCGATGGTCGACGCCGGCATCCTCGAGGGCGACTACGTGGTCGTGCGGCCGCAGGAGACGGCCGGCGACGGGGAGATCGTCGTCGCGCTCGTGGGCGAGGAGGCGACCGTGAAGCGGTTCTTCCGCGAGTCCGACCACGTCCGCCTGCAGCCCGAGAACCAGACGATGGAGCCGATCCTCTCGACGGACGTGCGCGTCCTCGGCCGGGTCGTCGGGCTGTTCCGGAGCGTCTCATGACCCCGGTCACGCTCACCCGCACCGCTGTTCCCGAAAGCTTCGTGCGCGGGAAGCGCCTCGCCGTTCGCGGCACGGTGCTGACCGCACCCGGATCAGGCCGGAGGCCGACGCTCGACGACATGCTCGTCGGCGTATGGGAGGGCCTCCGCAGCGACCGCAAGGCGGGCTGCCCGGTCTGCGGAGGCGTCATGCGCGCCTCCCTGCAGGCCGGGCACTCGCCGGTCGCCGGCCGCTGCCGCGACTGCGGTTCGACGCTGCGCTGATCGCGGCGAACCACGGACGGGCGAGCGCACGGGCCGGACTAGGGTTCCCTCATGCTCTCCCGAACGGTCCGTCTCGCCGTCCCGGCCGCCGCCCTCGCCGCGGCGCTGCTCGTCTCCGCGTGCAGTTCGAACGTCTACGACGCGGACACGACCGCGGAGTACCTCAAGGACAGCCAGAAGGGCAAGGTCCGTGGCCTCCCGCTCGGCGACGCGACGTGCCCGGAGGACCTGGACCTCAAGGAGGGCATGACCTTCGAGTGCAAGCTCGACATCGCGGGCGTGGCAGCCCCGTACACGGTGCGTCTCACGAACGTGGATGCCGACAAGGTGCAGATCAACCTCGAGCCGGCGAAGGCGCTGATCGCGACGGCCGCCGTCGTGGACCTCGTCCGCGGCGGCCTCAAGGCGCAGTACCAGGACCGGGCGAAGATCTCCTGCGGCGACGAGGACCTCATCGTCGCGGATCCCGGCACGAAGATCGGGTGCGTCGTGGAGGTCGACGGTGAGAAGCGGCAGGCCGTCGCGCGCGTGGAGAACAAGGACGGCAAGGTCGTCCTGGTGCCCTGAGTGCTACCCGGGGGACGCCGCCGCGTCGCCGAGACGGCGCGCGGTGTCCTGCAGGAACGGGCGCAGCCTGCGCTCGACCATCCCGGCGGTCCCCGGGAGCTTGGGCTTGAACGTCGAGCGCCAGCGGATCGTGGTGCCGCCACCCGGGACCGGCTCGAGCGTCACCTCCCCGCGATAGTCGCGCACGGGGATGTTTCCGCCGACCAGCGCGTAGGCGAGTCGATGCGGGGGCTCGAACGCCGTGACCCGCTCGACCGAGCGGGTGCGCTGGAGGCGCAGCTCGCGCACGGCGCCGACGCCCGGGCCGCCTGCGGGGTCCTCGCGCTTGAGCCGCGCGGCATCCCACTCGCCCCACGCGGTCCAGGTCGCGATGTCCGCGAGCAGCGCCCACACCGCCTCCGGGGCGGCGCTCGTCGTGTGGTCGATCTCGATCGTCGTGTGCGCCATCGCGTGCCGCCCTTGACGGGGCGTGGCGGAACGCTACCGTCCTTCGTGCGCGCCGGACAGCCGCGGCGGGAGAGACAACCCGTCGAGGAAAGTCCGGACATCGCAGGGCACGGTGGTCGGGAAGCCGACCCGGGGAAACCCGCGGGAAAGTGCCACAGAAACACACCGCCGATGGCGGGGTGGGCCGGACGTCCGCCCATCTCGCACAGGTAAGGGTGAAAAGGTGCGGTAAGAGCGCACCGGCGTCGTGGTGACACGGCGGCCAGGCAAACCCCACCGGATGCAAGGCCAAGCAGGACCGTTCGCAGGCTGCCCGCCGAGGTCCAGGTAGGCCGCACAGATGGATGGCTGTCCACGACAGAATCCGGCTTACAGGCGCGCTA
>DAIPYF010000204.1:0-5195 GCA_036782855.1 Solirubrobacteraceae bacterium | reverse complement strand
TGTGGCTGTCGCCGCAGACGATCGTCATGCCCGGCTGCGTGAGCCCGAGCTCCGGCCCGATCACGTGGACGATGCCCTGGTGCTCGGAGCCGAGCGAGTAGACGGGCACGCCGAACTCGGCGCAGTTGGACTCGAGCTTCTCGACCTGCACGCGACTGAGTTCGTCCTTGATGCGCGCGGCGACCGGCGTGCCGTCGGTCGGCACGTTGTGGTCGGCGGTCGCCACGGTGCGGTCGGGCCGGCGCACGGGACGGCCGGCGAGCCGCAGGCCGTCGAACGCCTGCGGGCTCGTGACCTCGTGGACGAGGTGCAGGTCGATGTAGAGGAGGCCGTCGGCGACCTCGTGGTCGGCCCAGATCTTGTCGAACAGCGTGGTGGGTTCAGGCATGGTCAGCTCCGTCGGAGGCCCGCGCTGACGACGGCCAGGATGGCCGCCGGGCGGGGGCCCGGGTTCTCGAAGTGGTGTGGGAGGTCGGCGTCGAAGGTCACCGTGTCGCCGGCGCGCAGCTCGTGGCGCTCGCCGTCGATGTCGAGCACCACGGCGCCCTCCTCGACGACGGCGATCTCGCGACTGCCGGCCTCGTGCATCGGCGCGTCGCCGGGACCACCGGTCTGCGCGCCCGCGTCCAGGCGATGGCGGCTCACCTCCGCCCGCTGCCCTGGAAGCGGCGGCGTGAGCACCTCGAAGGTGTGGCCGCTGCGCTTCGAGCCGCCGCCGCGCCGCTCGTCCGCGCGGACGATCGAGACCGATCCCCCCTCGTCGAGCCGCAGCAGCTGCGACAGGCGCAGGTCCAGCCCGTCGGCGATGCGCGCAGCGACGGCCAGGGTGGGGCTCGTCTCCCCTCGCTCGACCTGGCTGAGCATCGGCGCGCTGACGCCGGAGCGCTCGGCGAGATCGCGCAGCGAGAGGCCGCCCGCCTCGCGCAGCGCCTTGACGCGCGGGCCGATGGTGATCGCCTGCTGGGTGTCGGCGCTCGTCGCCACGATACGGACGTACGTTATCACGTACACGTCGAGGCCGGCCGTACACGCCCCCGCCCGCCGGGCGGGGGCGGGCCGTCGAACCCGTTACCCCGCCGGCGACGGCAGCGGCCCCGGCACCTCGGGCTTCGGCCGCGGCGCATCACCGCGCGAGGCCTTCGCCACGGCGAGCGTCAGCGCCCGCAGGTACGCCCGCCCGGATGCCTCGATGATGTCCGTCGCCACGCCCTGGCCGGTTGCGCTGTGACCGTCGAGCTCGAGCACGACGTTCACGTCGCCGAGCGCGTCCTGGCCCTCGCTCACCGCGTCGACGCGGTACTCGCGCAGCCGCGCGTCGATCCCGGTCGCCGCGTTGATCGCGTGGAAGACGGCGTCGACCGGCCCGTCGCCGGTGAACGAGCCCTGAGCGAGCGACCCGTCCGGGAGCCGGACCTCGACGGTCGCGTGCGGCGGTCGCTTGGAGCTCGCCTCGACGTCGAAGGACTCCAGGGCGAAGCCGGTCTCCTCGCGGAGCTCGTCGGTGACGAGGGCCTCGAGGTCCATCGCGGTGACCTGCTTCTTCTTGTCCGCGATCGCCTTGAACCGCTTGAACGCGGCGTTCAGCGCCTGGCCGTCGATGACGTACCCGAGCTCCTCGAGCGCCTGGCGGAGCGCATGGCGGCCGGAGTGCTTGCCCAGGACGAGCTGGTTGGCCTCGAGCCCGACGGTCGTCGCGTCCATGATCTCGAACGTCGTGCGCTCCTTCAGCACGCCGTCCTGGTGGATGCCCGACTCGTGCGCGAAGGCGTTGCGCCCGACGACCGCCTTGTTCGGCTGGATCAGGTAGCCCGTGAGCCGCGAGACCAGGCGGCTCGTGCGCGCCAGCTCGGTCGTGACGATCCCGGTGTGCAGACCCCCGACCGCGTCGCCGCGCGTGTGCAGGAGCATCACGATCTCCTCCAGCGCCGCGTTCCCCGCGCGCTCGCCGATGCCGTTCACGGCGCACTCGACCTGCCGGGCGCCCGCCAGGACGCCGGCGAACGAGTTGGCGACCGCGAGGCCCAGGTCGTCATGGCAGTGCGTGGAGAGCACGACGTCCTTCAGCCCCGGCGCGTAGGCGTACAGCTGCGTCAGGAAGCGCGTGTACTCGTCGGGCATCGTGTAGCCGACGGTGTCCGGGATGTTCACCGTCGTCGCGCCCTCGTCGATCGCGATCTGGCAGACCTCGGCGGTGAACTCGGCGTCGGCGCGCGTCGCGTCCATCGGCGAGAACTCCACGTCGTCGCACAGCGCCTTCGCCTGCGCGACGGCCGCGCGCGCGAGCCCGCGCACATCGTCACGCGTGTTCTGCATCTGGAACTCGATGTGGATGTCCGAGGTCGAGACGAAGGTGTGGATGCGCGGGCGCTCGGCGTCCCGCACGGCCTCCCAGGCACGGTCGATGTCCGCCGCGTTGGCCCGGGCCAGGCCGGCGATGATCGGGCCCTCGACCTGCCGGGCGCTCGCCTCGACCGCCTCGAAGTCCCCCGGCGAGGCGATCGGGAAGCCCGCCTCGATGACGTCCACCCCGAGCCGCGCGAGCTGGTGGGCGATCTCGAGCTTCTCGGCCGTGTTCAGCGAGATGCCCGGCGACTGCTCGCCGTCTCGCAGCGTCGTGTCGAAGATCAGTACGCGGTTGTCATCCATCGGTCGTTCCCTTCCCTGCGGCTCGTGCTTCTCGGACATCCTCGGTTGTGAGTTGCGGCTTCAGGCGGCCGCCCACGCGCTATTCCCCCCGAGGGGGGAGGAGCAGAAGTCGGAGGTCGAGCAGGAACGACACGAGGGCCCAGAATACCAGCGCCCGCGCTAGGGGACGAGCACGACCTTGCCGACATTCCGCCGCTCGCCGAGGATCCGGTGGGCGTCCCCGGCGCGGTCGAACGGGACCGCCTCGTGGACGACCGGCACGACGGTGCCGTCGGCGATCAGGGCCGTGATCGGGTCGATCCACGGAGCGAGCGTGCCGCGGTCCTTCCAGAGGGTCAGCATGTTCAGGCCGATGAACCCCTTCGACTCCTGCATCTGGTCGATGAGGTTGAAGCCGCGCAGCATCGGGAGCGCCTTCGGCAGCACCTTGAGCATGTTCTTCCGCTCGCCCTGACTGACGCTCGACGCGCCGTAGCCGATCACGCGCCCGCCGGCGCGGAGCATGCCCATGCTCCGCTTGAACGACGGCCCGCCGATGGCGTCCAGGACGATGTCGAGCGGCGGGACCGACGACCACCAGCCGTCGCGCGTGTAGTCGAGCGGATGCTGGACACCCTGCCCGCGGATGGCGTCGTGCTTGCCGGGCGACGAGGTCCCCCAGACCTCGGCGCCGTGGCGGCGCGCGATCTGCGTCGCAGCGATGCCCACGCCGCCGGCGGCGGCGTGGATGAGGACGCGGTCACCCTCGCGCAGGCTCCCGTAGCCCAGGAGCGCCGCCCAGGCGGTCGCGTAGTTCACCGGGACGGCGGCGCCCTGCTCGAAGCTCAGCCCGTCCGGCAGCGGGATCGCGTCGTCCTGCCCGACGACCACCTCCTCCGCATAGCCGCCGAACTGCGTCCCCGCCATCACCCGATCGCCGACGGCGACGGCGGTGACGCCGTCCCCGACCTCGGCGACCGTTCCGGCGACCTCGTAGCCGACGACGCACGGCGGGTCCGGAGCATCCTCGTACAGCCCGACCCGGGCGGGCGGGTCGGCGAAGTTCACACCCGCCGCGGCGACCTCGATCCGCACCCGGCCGGCGCCGCAGCGCGGACTCGGGCGCTCCTCGACCTTCAGGACCTCGGGACCGCCGTGACGGGTGATGACGACGACGCGCATGCCGCCACCCTACGCGGGCATCGCGCGGGCGTCACGGCGCGCGGAGCGCTTCTGGATCGAGAGGTTCAGGAACATCCCGACGAGCGCGAGGATCAGCAGCGCCGTGGCCAGCACGTTCACCTGCGGCGGCACCCCCTGCTTGGCCGCGCCGTACACGAACAGCGGGAACGTCTGGTACGGCCCGGCGGTGAAGTTCGCCACGACGAAATCGTCGATCGAGATCGCGAACGCCAGCAGACCCGCCGCCACGATGCCGGGGGCGATGAGCGGCAGGGTGATCTTGCGGATCGTCGTCAGCTGGCTCGCGCCGAGGTCCATCGCCGCCTCCTCGATGTGAAGGTCCATGCCCTCGAGCCGGGCGCGGATCGTCACCACGACGTAGCCGAGTGTGAACATCACGTGCGCGATGATCACGGTCACGAACCCACGGGCGAACGCCAGGGTCAGGAACCAGCCGAGCAGCGCCGCCCCGAGCACCACCTCCGGTGTCGCGAGCGGCAGGAAGACGAGGCCGCTGACGGCGCCCCGCCCGCGCCAGCGGTAGCGCACCAGCGCGAGGGCGACGAACGTCCCGAGCGCGACCGCGATCAGCGTCGTCACGGCCGCGACCGTCAGCGAGTTGACGAACGCCTCCTGCAGCTGCTCGATCTTGAACGGGTCCTCCCAGTGCTTGAGCGTGAAGCCCTGCCAGGTGAAGTTGAAGCGCCCCTGGTTGTCGTTGAACGAGAACAGGACGATCACGAAGATCGGGATGAACAGGTAGACGAGCGCGAGCACCGCCCAGACCCCGAGCGCCGCGTCGCGGAGCCTGTCGACGGTCGTCCTCACGCGACCGCTGCCTCCTGCAGGCGCTTGGTGCCGAGCAGCCGCGCGGCGATCGCGATCAGCACCAGCACGATCACCATCACGACGAACGACAGGGCCGCCGCGGTCGGGTAGTCGCGCACGGAGAGGTACTGCGACTGGATGACGTTGCCGATCATGAACTGCTTCGGCGTGCCGAGCAGCTGGGCGTTGATGTAGTCGCCGATCGCGGGGATGAAGACGAGCAGCGTGCCGGCGAAGATGCCGGGCGCGGCGAGCGGGAGCGTCACCTTGCGGAACGCGGTCCAGCGGCTGGCGTACAGGTCGGTCGCGGCCTCGACGAGGCGGCGGTCCATGCGCTCCAGCGACGCGTACAGCGGCAACGCCATGAACGGCAGGAAGTTGTAGGTGATGCCGGCGATCACCGCGCCCGTCGTCGCGAGCAGCCGGCCGTCCTCGGCGAGCAGGCCGAGCGACTTCATCGTGTCCACGACCCACCCGTCGTCGGTGAGGATCGTCTGCCAGGCGACCGTCCGCACGATGAGGCTCGTGAAGAACGGCAGGATGATCAGCAGCAGCATGAG
>DAIPYF010000203.1:0-5222 GCA_036782855.1 Solirubrobacteraceae bacterium | reverse complement strand
GAGTGCCCGCTGCAGGACAAGTCGTTCGGCTGGGGCGGCGGGATCTCGCGCTTCGTGGAGCCCAAGCGCCACTTCGAGAAGCCGCTCGCGCTGAGCCCGCTGATCGCGATCGACCGCGAGCGCTGCATCCTCTGCTACCGCTGCGTGCGCTTCAGCCAGGAGGTCAGCGAGGACGTCCAGCTGGTCCTCCACGACCGCGGCGCCCACACGTTCGTCGGCACCTTCGACGGGCACCCGTACGTCGCCCCGTTCAGCGGCAACATCATCGAGCTGTGCCCCGTCGGCGCGCTCACCTCGCGGCCCTACCGCTTCCGCGCGCGGCCGTGGGACATCGAGCAGTCGGGCTCGGTCTGCACGCTCTGCCCGGCGCAGTGCAACGTGAGCTTCACCGTCCGCGACGAGCGCGTCCTGCGCGTGCTGCAGCGCGACCACGACGAGGTCGACGACGGCTGGCTCTGCGACAAGGGCCGCTTCGCCTACCAGGCGATCCACGTGGACGAGCGCATCACCGAGCCGCTGCTGCGCGACGGCGGCGAGCTGCGCCCCGTCACCTGGGACGTCGCGCTCGACGCGGCCGCGGCCGCGCTCGCCCGCGCGCGCGGGCGCACCGCCGCGCTCGCCGGCGGGGAGACGACGAACGAGGAGGGATACCTCCTGCAGGAGCTGCTGCGCGGCGCGCTGGAATCGGCCGACATCGACTCGCGCGCCGGCAGCGTCCTGGACCGCGAGACGCAGGCCGCGCTCGCGGCACCGGCGCTGCAGGCGACCGTGCCGGACCTGCAGTACGCGCACGCCGTCCTCGTCCTCGGGACCGACCCGGTCGACGACGCGCCGATCCTCGACCTGCGGATTCGCAAGGGCGTGCGCCACCATGGCGTGCGGCTGTTCACCGCGACCGCGCGGCCGACCGCGCTGGACCCGCGCGCCGAGGCGACGAGCCTCATGGCGCCCGGCGCCGGGGAGGCGTGGCTCGGGGCGCTCGACGCCGCGCTGGCCGGCCGGTCCGACGGCGACGTCGACGCGCTCGCGAGCGCCGCCGGGGCCGACGGGAACGCCGTGCGCACGATCGCCGCCGCGCTGCGGGACGCGGGGGACGACGACGGCGCCGCGGGCGCCGCCGACATCGTGATCCTCTGGGGCGAGCGCGTCGTCGCGGGCCCCCGCGGCGCGCAGGCCGCCCGCGCGCTGCTGAACGTCGCCCAGCGCCTCGGCCTCGCCGATCGCGACGGTGCCGGGCTGCTGCAGATCCCGTCGGGTGCCAACGGCCGCGGACTGCGCGAGGTGGGCGTGCTGCCCGACGCGGCGCCCGGGCTCGGGGCCGCTCCCGCCGCCGGCCGCTCGGCGCCGGAGATCGCCGCCGCGGCGACCGCCGGCGAGCTGCCCGCGCTGTACCTGCTGCACACGGACCCGGTCGTCGACCAGCCCGACAGCGGTGCATGGGACGCGGCGCTGGAACGGGCGAGCACCGTCATCGCGCACGCCGGCTTCCTGACCGCAGGCCTGCGCGAGCACGCCACCGTGATCTTCCCCGCCGAGTCGTACGCCGAGAAGGAGGGCACCGTCGTCCATCCCGACGGGCGCCTGCAGCGCCTGCGCCGCGCCATCGGCCGTCAGGGTGAGACGCGCGCCGAGTGGCAGGTCATCGCCGAGCTGTCCAAGCGTCTCGGGCACGACCTCGGCGTGTTGACGTCGAGCATGGTGACGACCCGGCTGATCGCGGCCGTCCCCTTCTACGCGGGACTCACGCTCGACGAGATCGGCGCGCGCGGCGTGCGCTGGCCCGCGCGCGAGCAGGCCGCCGCCGCGCCCGCCTCCGGGCTGGGCCCGTTCGACCTGGAGGCACCCCCGGCGGCCGCGCCCGCCAACGGCCGCCTGCGCCTGGGCACGTTCCGCTCGATCTGGGCCGCGCCCGAGGTCGAGGCCTCGCCGGCGCTGAAGTTCCTGCACCCCCGCCAGCGGGTCGAGCTCGCGCCGGAGGATGCCGAGCGGCTGGGCGTGCGCGAGGGTGAGCGGGTCGTCGTCGGCTCCGACGGCGGCAGCGTCAGCGGCACCGCGTTCATCCGCGCGAGCGCGCTCGAGGGCACCGTCTCGCTCGAGACGGCGATCCCCGACGACGCGGCCAACCTGCTCACGGGCCCGCTCGTCGAGGTCCGGCGCGCATGATCTGGGACCTGCAGACCCCGCTCGCGGTCGTCGGCTACGCCGAGGCGTGGTGGATCCAGATCCTGAAGTCGCTCGTGATCTTCGCGGTCGGCCTGCAGCTCGTCCCGCTCGTGCTGATGATGGAGCGCAAGATCCTCGGCCGCTTCCAGAATCGCTACGGCCCCAACCGCGTCGGACCGCTCGGCGCCTTCACCCCGATCGCCGACATCATCAAGCTCCTGACGAAGGAGAGCTTCCGCCCGCGCACCTCGATCGGCTGGCTCTTCACGCTCGCCCCGATCCTGTCGATCATCGCCGCCGTCGCGGCGCTCGCGCTCGTCCCGTTCGGCAACGTCGTCGACATCTTCGGGACGCCGGTCGGGCTGTACGGGATCGACGTGACCGTCGGCCCCCTCTACGTCTTCGCGCTCGGCGCCATCGCCTTCTACGGCGTGATGCTCGGCGGCTGGTCGTCCGGGTCGAAGTACTCGTTCCTGGGCTCGATGCGCGCCGCCGCCCAGCTCATCTCCTACGAGGTCGCGCAGGGCATGGCGCTCGTCGGCGTGATCATCACGGCGCAGACGATGTCGCTCACCGAGATCGTCGAGGCGCAGCAGGGCATGTGGTACGTGATCCCGCAGTTCGTGGGCTTCCTGATCTTCATGATCGCGAGCTTCGCGGAGACCAACCGCCCCCCGTTCGACCTCGTCGAGGCGGACGCCGAGCTCGTCGGCGGGTACATGACCGAGTACGGCGGCGGGCGCTTCGCCCTCTACTTCTTCGCCGAGTACCTGAACGTCCTCGTCGTCTCCGCCATCGCGGTGACCTGCTTCCTCGGGGGCTGGCTGCTCCCGTTCGGCATCGACCCGCCGACCTGGGTCGACCCGTTCGTCGTCATCGGGAAGATGCTCGCCTTCGTCGTGTTCTTCATCTGGGTCCGCGCGACGCTCCCGCGCCTGCGCTACGACCAGCTCATGGCGTTCGGCTGGAAGGTCCTGCTGCCGCTGGCCACCCTCAACGTGCTCGTCACGGCGGTCGTCGTCGTGGCCTGGAGCTAGGCGGACACCGATGCCCTGGAATCCCGAAGCCGACGTCGTCCAGGTCGTGCGCGGCCCGCAGCGCGCGGGCGGGGCGGGCGGCCTGTACCGGGCGCTCGGCGAGACGCTGCGCGGGCTGAGGACGACGTTCGGCCAGCTGACCGACGGGGTCTCGACCGTGCAGTACCCCGAGGAGAAGATCCCGGTGTACGCGCGCTTCCGCGGACGTCACCGGCTGCACACGTTCGCCGACAGCGGCCTGGAGAAGTGCGTCGGCTGCTCGCTCTGCGCGGCCGCCTGCCCGGCCGACTGCATCCGCGTCGTGGCGGCCGAGAACACGCCCGAGCACCGGGTGTCGGCGGGTGAGCGCTACGCCGCCGTGTACGAGATCAACCTCAGCCGCTGCATCTTCTGCGGCTACTGCGAGGTCGCGTGCCCGTTCGATGCGATCACGATGGGCCACGACTTCGAGATGTCCGACTACAACCGGTCGGACCTGATCTTCACCAAGGAGATGCTCCTCGCCGAGCCCCCGGAGCGCACGCCGCTGCGGGCCGAGGGCGAGTAGCCTGCCGCCGCGCCGCCATGGGGTTCTTCTTCTTCCTGTTCGCGATCGTGGCGCTCGCCGGAGCCGTCGGCGTCGTCACGCTCCGCAACCCCTTCTACTGCGCGCTCGCGCTCGTCGTCCACCTGATCGCGCTCGCACTGCTGTTCCTCCTGCTGGAGGCGCAGTTCGTCGCGTTCGCGCAGATCGTCGTCTATGCCGGCGCGGTGATGGTCCTCTACGTGTTCGTCGTCGCCTACGTCGGGGGCGGCGACAAGCCGGCGCCGCTGTGGCGCGCGAGCGCCCGCCAGCGTGCGCTGGCGATCGTGTTCGGCCTGGCGATCTTCGTCGAGCTCTGCATCGCGGTCCTGGGCACGGCGCTCAAGGCGGTCGACACCTCCGGGCCCGAGGTCACCGTCGCGTACGGGTCCCCGGCCGAGATCGGCGACCTCCTGCTCAACCGCTTCCTGCTGCCGTTCGAGCTCGCCTCGTTCCTCCTGCTCGTCGCCGCCGTCGGGGCGGTCGCGCTGGCCGGGCGCCGCGGCGGGATCCCCGAGGAGGAGACGATCGCGCCCGACCGCACGATCGACCCCGATCACGACCTCGTGTCCGTCCCGATGCCGGCGGCCGCGGGCTCGATGGCGGAGGGCGTCGCGGGCTACGGGGTCACGACGCCGATGCCGGCGCCGACTGAGGGCGGCCGTGAGCTGCGCGACGAGGAGTCCGTCTGATGGCGACCTCCTGGTACCTCGTCGTCTCGGCGCTCATGTTCGCCCTGGGCGCCGTCGGCGTGGTCATCCGGCGCAACCCGCTCGTCGTGCTCCTGTGCCTGGAGCTGATGCTGAACGCCGGCAACCTCGCGCTGCTCGGCTTCGCGCGCATGTGGGCGAACGGCGACGGCCAGATCTTCGCGATCGTCGTGATGGTCGTCGCGGCCTGTGAGGTCGCGATCGGCCTGGGCATCATCGTCGCGCTCTACCGCCGGCGCCTGCCGATCGACGTCGACGAGCTCCGGGAGCTGCACGGATGAGCCTGACGACCGCCGCCTGGCTCGTGCTCGCCATGCCGCTCGCCGGCACGCTCGTCATCGCCCTCGGCGGGCGCGTGTGGTCGCCGAAGGTCGCGGGCTGGATCGGGACGATCGCGATCGCGTTCGCGTTCGTGTTCGCCGTCGTCGCGTTCTTCAAGCTCCAGGACCTGCCCGCCGAGGAGCGCCTGGCGACGTCCTCCCTGTGGGACCTCGTGAACGTCGCCGGGGTCCGGATCCAGCTCGGCATCTACGTCGACCCGCTGTCGGTGCTGATGGCGCTCGTCGTCAGCGGCGTCTCGACGCTCATCCACCTCTACTCGGTCGGCTACATGAGCTCCGACCGCGGGTACACGCGCTTCTTCGCGTACCTGAACTTCTTCGTCTTCTCGATGCTGCTGCTCGTGCTCGCGGGCAACCTCGCGCTGCTCATCGTCGGCTGGGCGTTCGTCGGCGCGGCGAGCTACATGCT
>DAIPYF010000202.1:0-5267 GCA_036782855.1 Solirubrobacteraceae bacterium | reverse complement strand
TACCGCTCGCTCGTCGACGAGAAGCACCACGTCGCGATGGTCAAGGGCGACGTCGACGGCAAGCGGGACGTGCTCGTGCGCGTGCACTCCGAGTGCCTCACGGGCGACGTGTTCCACTCGCTGCGCTGCGACTGCGGCGAGCAGCTGGAGGCGGCGCTCGCGCAGATCGAGCTGGCCGGCGAGGGAGTCCTGCTGTACCTCAGCCAGGAGGGCCGTGGCATCGGCCTGCTCAACAAGCTGAAGGCCTACAAGCTCCAGGAGGAGGGCTACGACACCGTCGAGGCCAACCTCAAGCTCGGGCTGCCCGCCGACCTGCGCGACTACGGCATCGGCGCGCAGATCCTCGTGGACCTCGGGCTGACGTCGATCCGGATCCTCACGAACAACCCGAAGAAGATCCGCGGCCTCGAGGGCTACGGCCTGTCGGTCAGCGCGCAGATCCCGATCGAGCACCCGCCGAACGTGCACAACGAGGCGTACATGCGCACCAAGCGCGAGCGGATGGGCCACATCCTCCACCACCAGGGCCTCAACCTCGACGAGGAGATGCTGCACGCCGAGCGCGAGCAGGACCGGCGCGGGGGAGACGAGGCATGACCGGGCCCCGCACCGCGATCGCCGTCGGGCGCTTCTACGCCGAGCTCGCCGAGCGCCTGGTCGCCGGCGCGCAGGCCGCGCTGGACGAGGCCGGCGCCCCGCCCGCAGAGGTCCACGACGTCCCCGGTGCGTTCGAGCTGCCGATGGCCGCGAAGCTCTGCGCCGAGAGCGGGCGCTACGACGCCGTCATCTGCCTCGGCGCGGTCATCCGCGGCGAGACCGACCACTACGACTACGTCTGCGCCGAGGCCGCCCGCGGCATCCAGGACGTGCAGTTGCGGACCGGTGTGCCCACCGCGTTCGGGGTGCTCACCGTCGACACCATGGAGCAGGCGCTCGCCCGCTCCGGCGGCGACACGCGCGACTCCGGCCGCCACGCCGCGGACGCCGTGCTCGCGCTGCTCGCCGTGCGCGACCGCCTGTCCCGCGGCTGAGAGGCGTACGATCAGCACATGGGAGGCGAACAGGCCGCATTCCTCCTCGTCGGGGCGTCGCACGTCGTCGCCCTGATCGCGCTGCTGTGGATGCTGTTCTCCGTCGGTGATCGCCCGCTCGGGCTGGGCTTCTGGTTCGGCTCCGACCCCGGTGAGGACCCGGAGCCTCCGCCGGAGCCCGTCGCGCCCGGCGGCGCCGCACTGCCGCTCCCCGGCGCACGAGGCAGCGACGTCCGCCTCCGCGGCCCCGGTCGTCTCGCCGACGGGCACCCGCGCCCGTCGCGCCGCCCCGACCACGCCCCGAGTCCGGCGCGGACGCCTGAACGCGCCTGAGCGCCGCGGCGCGCGGACGGCCGCTACACTCGACCGCCTTATGGCGAAGGTGTGTCACAGCTGCGGCAAGGGACCGGCGTTCGGAAACAGCCGCAGCCACTCGATGGTCGCGACCCGGCGGCGCTTCAACCCGAACCTCCAGAAGGTCCGGATCGTCGAGGCGGGCGCCCCCAAGCGCGCCTACGTCTGCACGCGCTGCCTCAAGGCCGGCAAGGTCACAAAAGCCGCCTAGCGCGACGGGCGCCTCGCGGCGCCTGAGCCCACGCTGAGGCGGTGCGGTGGCCGTCCGGCCTATCGCACCGCACAGCGCGCCCTCAGACATCCGCGATCCACCCGTCGGGTGCCGGCCGACGATCTCCCCGACGTTCCGGGGTCCTCCGGTTCTCCCACTAGCCTGACCCCTCGTGTCTGAGCCCTCCCCGAGCCTCGTGCGCTTCCGGGCCGCCCTCCAGGGCGCGCTCGTGCATCTGGAGTCGCGGCGGCAGGAGATCAACGACCTGAACGTGTTCCCGGTCGCCGACGGCGACACCGGCGACAACATGGTGCTGACGCTCCAGGCGTGCCTGGCCGAGGTCGATCGGCTCGCGGAGGCCAGCGGCGACCGTCCGCTCGAAGAGATCGGCCGGGTGGAGATCGTGGACTCCGTGGCGCGCGCGGCGTTGCTCGGCGCTCGCGGCAACAGCGGCGTGATCCTCTCGCAGCTGATCCGTGGCGCCGCCGAGGAGCTGATCTCGCGTCCCGGCGAGCTGATCGACCCGGCGCTCGTCGGCGCTGCGATGGCGCGGGGCGCGCAGCGCGCCTATGCCTCCGTCCGCCAGCCGGCCGAGGGGACGATCCTCACGGTGATGCGCGACATGGCGGCCTCGGTCGCCAGCGAGATCGCGCACGGCGACTGGCGCCTGCCCGACGACGCCGAGCCCGAGGAGCAGGACCGCCGGATCGCCGAGGTGCTCGCCCGCGCCGTGACGGCCGGCGAGGAGTCCGTGCGCCGCGGCCCGGACCTGCTGCCCGCCCTGAAGGAGGCGGGGGTCGTCGATGCGGGCGGCTACGGCGTCGTGATCGTCTTCGCGGGCTGCGTCGCCGCGCTGCGCGGCGACCGGGCGCCCGAGGTCGAGCATCACCGTGCGCCCGCCCGCGTCACCCACCCCGAGCACGAGTCCTCGACGTTCCGCTATTGCACGAACTTCGCCGTGACCGCGGTCAGCGGGACCGCACTCGAGGGGCCGCCCGCCTACATCGCGCGCCTGGAGGCGATCGGCGACTCCGTGCTCGTCGTCGGTGACCACGCCACGCTCCGCGTCCACGTCCACACCGACGAGCCGCAGGCGGCGACCGGGCTGTTCGACGGCCACGGCGACGTCTCGCGGCTCGACGTCGCCGACATGACCGCGCAGGTCGCCGACCGCGACCGCCGGCTGGCGGGCCCCCCGGTGGCCGACGGGCAGCGCTGCGGCGCGCTGGCGATCGTCTCCGGCCCGGGACTGGCCGCGATGTACCAGTCGCTCGGCTGCGACACGCTCGACGGCGGCGCCACGATGAACCCCTCGACGTACGACATCCTCGCCGGGATCCACACGGTCGCCGCCGAGGAGGTCGTCGTGCTCGTCAACAGCGGCAACGTCCTGATGGCCGCGCAGGCCGCCGCGGAGATCTCCGACAAGACCGTCGCCGTCGTCGCGTCGGGCGAGCAGCAGGCCGGGCTCGTGGCCGCCGTGTCGCTCCTGACCGACCGCTCGGCCGCCGCGAACGCCGCCGCGATGGAGGAGGCGCTGGCCGACCTGCGCACCGGCCAGGTCGCCCCTGCTGCGCGCGCCGATGCCCAGGGGCGCTTCGCCGTCGGGGACGCCGTCGGCTACGTCGGAGGCGAGCTCGTCGCGTGGGGCGACCCGCAGCAGACGCTGCGCACCGTCCTCGATCGTCTGGCCACCGAGGCGGAGCTCGTGACCGTGATCAGCGGCGACGGCGCCCCGCTCGTGGGTGAGGCGATCACCGAGCTCGCACCCGCCGGGGTGCAGCTCGAGCTGCACGAGGGCGGTCAGCCCAGCCGCTGGTGGCTGCTGTCCGCCGAGTGACGGACGATGACGCGGTGCGGGACACGCCGCCACCCGCCTTCGCCGAGAGCGCCGCGCCCGACGCGGCGGCGCTCCTCGCCGCCGCTTGGCGCGGACCGCAGGCAGCGGCCCTGAACGCGCCGCTGCGCATCCCCAACGCCGGCGAGAAGCAGCGCGAGGCGGCCGCCGCGCTGGGCCTCGCCACGGTCGGCGACCTCCTCGCACACCTGCCCCGCGACACGCGCGAGTCCCGCACGGTCGCCGAGCTCGGGAAGGGCGAGCAGGCGACGGTGACGGTCGAGGTGCGCTCGATCACGTCGCGCCCCGTGCGCCGCCGGGGGATGCGACCGATCGTCGAGGCGGTCGTCGCGGACGAGTCCGGCGCCATGAAGGCGGCGTTCTTCAACCAGCCGTGGCTCGTCTCGAAGTACCCCGCCGGGACACGGCTCGTGCTGCACGGGACCTTCGACGCGCGCAACCGCTTCCGCGTCACCTCGCACGCGCCGACGGCCGAGGGCGTCGGCGGCGCCGGGGACGTCGCCCACTACCCGGCGACGGAGGGGCTCTCGTCGACGCAGATCCTCGCGCTCGTGCAGGAGCATCTGCCGCTCGCCCGCGCGGCGACCGAGCCGCTCCCCGGCCGCCTGCGCGCCCGCCATCGCCTGCCCGACCGGCCCGCTGCCCTCCTGGCGGCGCACGGCGGCGACGCGGAGGGGGGGGGCCGCCGCCTGGCCTTCGCCGCGCCCCGGCGGGGGCAGCGCGCCCTGGTGCCCCGCCGCGCGCACCGCCGCGAGGCCGTCCGCGCCCCCGCCCTGGCCCTGCCGTTCGAGGCCGGGGGACAGGGCGCCGGACCGGGCCTGACGATGCGCTGGCTGCAGACGCTGCTGCCGTTCGAGCCGACCGGCGACCAGCGGCGCGCGATCGAGCTGATCATCGGCGACCTCGCACTCGAGCACCCGATGCAGCGGCTCCTCATGGGGGAGGTGGGGTCGGGCAAGACGGTCGTCGCGCTCGCCGCGATGCTGCGCGCCGTCGAGCACGGGCGGCAGGCCGCGCTGATGGCGCCGACCGAGACCCTCGCCGAGCAGCACTTCGCGACGCTCCAGGCGCTGATGCCGGGAGAGGCCGTGCCCGCGGCGCTCCTGACGGGTTCGACCCCGGCCGCCCGCCGGACCGACGTGCTCGGCAAGCTCGCCAGCGGTGAGCTCGGCCTCGTCGTCGGCACGCACGCGCTGATCGAAGACGACGTGCGGTTCGCGTCGCTGGCGGTCGTCGTCGTGGACGAGCAGCACCGCTTCGGTGTGCGCCAGCGCTCGCGTCTGGATGCCAAGGCCGGGGCGGGACTCGTCCCGCACGTCCTCCACATGACCGCCACGCCGATCCCGCGGACGCTCGCCCTGCTCGGCTACGGCGACCTCGACGTGACCGAGCTGCGCGAGCTGCCGAAGGGCCGGCAGCCGATCGACACCCACGTCGCGAGCGGCGAGCGCGAGCGCTCGCGCGCCTACGAGCGCATTCGCGAGGAGCTGCGCGGCGGGCGGCAGGCGTACGTGGTGTGCCCGCTGGTGAGCGAGTCCGAGGCGCTGCAGGCGCGCGCGGCGACCGCGGAGTACGAGCGCCTCTCCGAGACCGAGCTGCAGGGCTTCCGCGTCGCGCTGCTCCACGGGCAGATGCGCCCGGCGGAGAAGGCCGCCGCGATGCGGTCGTTCGCGAGCGGCGAGGCCGACGTGCTCGTCGCGACGACCGTGATCGAGGTCGGCGTCGACGTCCCGAACGCGACGGTCATGCTCGTCGAGGACGCCGAGCGCTACGGCATCTCGCAGCTGCACCAGCTGCGCGGGCGCGTCGGGCG
>DAIPYF010000201.1:0-5296 GCA_036782855.1 Solirubrobacteraceae bacterium | reverse complement strand
GCGAGCGCGGGGTCGCCGTCGTCTCGCTCGCCAAGCGGATCGAGGAGCTGTTCCTGCCGGACGTCGCCGCCCCCGTCGTCCTGGCCCACGACACCCCGGCACTGCAACTCGTGCAGCGGGTGCGCGACGAGGCCCACCGCTTCGCGATCACCCATCACCGCGCCCGCCGCGACAAGGCGATGACCGCGTCCGTGCTCGACGGCTTCCCGGGGATCGGGCCGGCGCGCAAGCGTGCGCTGCTCGCGCACTTCGGCTCGCCCGACGCGGTGCTCGCCGCCGACCGGGAGGCGCTGGAGGGCGTCCCGGGACTGCCGCCGAAGGTCGCGCGGGAGCTGCACGCCTTTCTGAGGCGGCCACGTGCCTGACGGACCGGGGACGTCCATGCGACCATCACCGTGATGGCAGACACTCCCACGGACGACGCCACGCAACTCGAGGATCTCGTGGTGATCACCGGCGTCTCGGGCGCCGGCAAGTCGACGGCGATGCAGGTGTTCGAGGACGCGGGCTACTTCTGCGTGGACAACCTGCCGCCGGAGATGATCCGCGGCCTCGTCGAGATGTTCCTGCACGAGGGCTCGAAGGTCCGGCGCGCCGCCGTCGTCTCCGACGCGCGCGGCGGGGCGTACTTCCCGCAGATGTCGGCGGTGCTCGACGAGCTGGAGGCGGCCGGCGTCGACGTGCGCATCCTGTTCCTCGAAGCGAGCCGCGAGGAGGTCCTGACGCGCTACAAGGAGACGCGCCGGCGCCATCCGCTGAGCCCGGAGGGGAGCGTGCCACAGGGCTACGAGGCCGAGCGCGAGCTCATCCTGCCGCTGCGCGCCCGCGCCGCCGCCGTCGTCGACTCGTCCGGCCTGAAGGCGCACGAGCTGCGCCGCAAGATCGCCGACGAGCTGCTGCCGCGCGCGAGTGCGACGCGGATGGCGCTGACATTCGAGAGCTTCGGCTTCAAGAACGGCCCCGCGCGCGACGCGGACATGGTGCTCGACGTGCGGTTCCTGCCGAACCCGCACTACGTCGCCGAGCTGCGCCCGCTGACCGGCCGCGACCCGCGGATCGTGGAGTTCGTCTCCCAGGACGGCCATCTCGACGCGTTCTACGAGCGGCTGCTGCCGCTGCTGGACTTCCTGATCCCGGAATACGTCGACGAGGGCAAGGCGCATCTCACGGTCGCGATCGGGTGCACCGGCGGGCGGCACCGGTCGGTGGCGATCAGCGAGTTCCTGGCGGCGCGCTACGCCGGCCACGACGGTGTGGTCGTGGACGTGGTGCACCGCGACGCGGACAGCACCCCCGCCTGACGGTCTGCGGGTTTCCACGGATACCCGCCACGGGATCATCCGGGCGCCGCCGCGAGGATCGCTCGGATAGCCTTGGCCGGCCGCCGACCCGCCGCACCGTTGGATCCGGCCGGCCTCTCCTCAGACCCCCAGCAGGAAGGACCTGACTCGCCATGTCCGTACGCGTCGGCATCAACGGCTTCGGCCGTATCGGCCGCAACGTCGTCCGTGCCGCCAAGGCCGCGGGCGCCGACATCGACATCGTCGCCGTCAACGACCTCACCGACCCCAAGTCGCTCGCCCACCTGTTCAAGTACGACTCGATCCTCGGGCGCTACCCCGGCGAGGTCGAGGCCGGCGACGGTGCGATCACGATCGACGGCGACGAGATGAAGGTCTTCGCCGAGCGCGATCCGGGCGCCCTGGACTGGGACGCGGTGGGGGCGGAGATCGTCATCGAGTCCACCGGCTTCTTCACGAACCGCGACGACGCCGCCAAGCACCTCGGCGGCAGCGTCAAGAAGGTCGTGATCTCCGCGCCCTCCAAGGGCGAGGACATCATGGTCGTCCTCGGCGTGAACTTCGACGACTACGACAAGGACGCGCACCACATCATCTCCAACGCGTCCTGCACGACGAACTGCCTGGCGCCGTTCGCGAAGGTCGCCAACGACACCGTCGGCATCAAGCACGGCCTGATGACGACCATCCACGCCTACACCGGCGACCAGAACCTCCAGGACGGCCCGCACAAGGACCTGCGCCGCGCGCGCGGCGCGGCGGTGAACCTCGTGCCGACCTCCACCGGCGCGGCGAAGGCGGTCGGCAACGTGCTGCCCGCCCTGAACGGCAAGCTCAACGGCTTCGCCGTCCGCGCGCCCGTGATCACCGGCTCGCTCGTGGACCTGACGTTCGAGGCCGAGCGCGCGACGAGCGCCGACGAGCTGAACGCGGCGTTCAAGGCGGCCGCCGACGGGCCGATGAAGGGCATCCTGAAGTACACCGAGGACCCGATCGTCTCGACCGACATCGTCACCGACCCGCACAGCTCGATCGTCGATGGCGGCCTGACGGCGGTGCTCGACGACACGCTCGTGAAGGTCGTGAGCTGGTACGACAACGAGTGGGGCTACTCCAACCGCCTCGTGGACCTCGTCCAGAAGCTGCTCTAGACGCAGCATGAGGACCCTCGACGACGTCGATCTGGCCGGCCGGCGCGTCCTCGTCCGCGTGGACTTCAACGTCCCGCTCGACGAGGCGCGCCACATCACCGACGACACGCGCATCCGCGCGGCGCTCCCGACGCTGCAGCGGCTGCACGACGCCGGCTGCTCGTTGATGCTCGCCGCACATCTCGGGCGCCCGAAGGGCATCGATCCGGCGTTCTCGCTGCGGCCCGCCGCCGACCGCCTCGCCGAACTGACGGGGTGGGACGTGACGCTCGCGCCCGGCGTCGTCGGCGAGGCCGAGGAGGGGCTGGCCGCCGGCCTCAATCCCGGCGAGGTGCTGATGCTCGAGAACGTGCGCTTCGAGCCGGGGGAGACGAAGAACGACCCGCAGCTCGCCGAGGCGTACGCCCGCCTGGCCGACGCCTACGTCGACGATGCGTTCGGCGTCGCGCACCGCGCGCACGCATCGAACGTCGGCGTCGTCGCGCATCTGTCGCCGAGCGCCGCGGGCCTGCTCCTGCAGCGCGAGGTGGACACGATCGGCGCGATTCTCGCCGACCCGCCGCGGCCGCTCGTCGCGATCGTCGGCGGGGCGAAGGTGACCGACAAGATCGGGGTGCTCGACGCGTTCCTGGAGCGCGCGGACGCCGTCCTGATCGGTGGCGCGATGTGCTTCCCGTTCCTCAAGGTGCAGGGTCACGACGTCGGCGCCTCGCTCTGCGCCGACGAAGATCTCGAGCCGGCACGCCGCGTCCTGGAGGACCCTGCGGCGCGGGCGAAGCTGCGCCTGCCGACCGACCTGGTCCTCGGCGACCGCTTCGCCGCCGACGCCGATCGCTGCGTACTCGGCAAGGTCGATGTGCCCGACGGATGGATGGGCCTCGACGTCGGTCCGCGAACCGCGGAGGCCTACGCCGCCGAGATCACGGCCGCGGGCAGCGTCTTCTGGAACGGCCCGATGGGCGCATTCGAGCTCGAGCCGTTCGCCGGCGGCACCCGCGCGGTTGCCGAGGCCGTCGCCGCCTGTCAGGGCGTCACCGTCGTCGGCGGCGGCGACAGCGCCGCGGCCCTCGCGCAGTTCGGCCTGGAGGACCAGGTCACCCATCTCTCAACAGGTGGCGGCGCCACCCTCGAGCTCGTCGAGGGCAAGGCGCTGCCGGGCGTGGAGGCCCTGAACTCATGAGCCGCACACCGTTCATCGCCGGCAACTGGAAGATGTTCAAGACGCAGGCCGACGCGGAGATGTTCATCTCCGGGCTGCTGCCGCGCGTCTCCTCGTCGGAGGGCGTCGACGTCGCGATCTGCGTGCCGTTCACAGACCTGCAGGCGATGGTCGACTCCACGCGCGGCTCGCGCGTGCAGGTCTTCGCGCAGAACATGCACCACGCGGCCGAGGGGGCGTTCACGGGTGAGATCAGCCCGCCGATGCTGACCGAGCTCGACGTCCACGGCGTCGTCCTCGGCCACTCCGAGCGGCGCCAGTTCTTCGGCGAGACCGACAAGGAGCTCGCGCTGAAGGTCCCGGCGGCGCTGGAGGCCGGGCTCATCCCGATCCTCTGCGTCGGAGAGACGGAGTCCGAGCGCGAGGCGGGGGAGACCGAGCGCAAGCTGCGCGGCCAGGTGCAGGAGGGGCTCTCCGAGGTGCCGGGCGACCGGCTCGCCGAGGGCGTCATCGCCTACGAGCCGATCTGGGCGATCGGCACCGGCAAGGTCGCGACGCCCGAGCAGGCGCAGGAGGCGTGCGGCTTCGTCCGCGCGCTCGTCGCCGGGATCGACGCCGGCGCCGCGGAGGCCGTGCGGGTGCAGTACGGCGGATCGGTGAAGCCCGACAACGCAGCGGAGCTGCTCGCCCTGCCGGACGTCGACGGCGCGCTCGTCGGCGGCGCCGCGCTCGAACCCGCGTCGTTCGCGGCGATCGTCGAGGCCGCACGCTCGTGACGCTGCCGGCCCCGAGCGCCGTCCTGGTGATCCTCGACGGCTGGGGTCTCGCACCCCCCGGCCCGGGCAACGCGGTCGAGCTGGCCGACACGCCCGTGTTCGACGACCTCTGGGCCCGCTACCCGCACACCCAGCTCACCGCGTGCGGGCGCGCCGTCGGCCTGCCCGACGGCCAGATGGGCAACAGCGAGGTCGGCCACCTGAACCTCGGCGCCGGCTCGATCATCCGCCAGGACCTCACCCGGATCGATGACGCCGTCGCCGGCGGCGCGCTCGACGAGAGCCCCGTCCTGCGCGACGCGCTGACGGGTGCGCCCCGCGTGCACCTGATCGGCCTCGTCAGCGACGGCGGCGTGCACTCGAGCATGGACCACCTGCACGCGCTCATCCGCCTCGCCGCGGACCTCGGCGTGCCGGACCTCGTCGTCCACGCCTTCACCGACGGGCGCGACACCTCGCCGACCGGCGGTGAGGCGTATCTCGCACAGGTCGAGGACTGGTGCGCCGTGGCCGGCCGGGCGCGCGTGGGCACGGTCATCGGGCGCTACTTCGCGATGGACCGCGACAAGCGCTGGGACCGCGTGCAGCAGGCCTATGACCTGCTCGTCCACGGTCGCGCCGAGCACCACGCCCCGAACGCGCCGGCCGCCGCGCGCGACGCCTACGACCGCGGGGAGACCGACGAGTTCATCACCGCCACGACGGTCGGCGACGAGGCGGCGATCCGGCCCGGGGACAGCGTCATCGGCATCAACTTCCGCCCGGACCGCATGCGCGAGATCACGCGCGCGCTCGCCGAGCCGGGCTTCGCCGAGATCGACCGCGACGGCGGCGCCGTCGTCGAGCGCTACGTGTGCCTGACCGAGTACGAGGAGGGCTGGCCCTACCCGGTCGCCTTCCCGCCCGAGC
>DAIPYF010000200.1:0-5304 GCA_036782855.1 Solirubrobacteraceae bacterium | reverse complement strand
CGTAGTCCTCGAAGACCGCGCCCTGGTCGGCCTGCACGTCGTACAGGACGGAGCGCACCGGCTCGTCCGTCATCGCATGCCACGCATGCGGCGACCCTATGTGCGTGCACGCAGCGCGTCCAGCTGCCGGCGACGCGACCTTGCACGGACGCCGTGTCCGCGGTTCGAGGAGGGGCGGGGGCGTAGCGCGACCGGATGGCGCACGGCGGGTCCGCGCGTAGCGTGGATGGCCGAGATCCAGGAGGTCGTCATGCGAGTGGTCACCCGTCGTCGCAGGACCGCGGCTCGTGCGGTGCCGTGGATGCTCGTGTCGCTGCTCGTGGCCGGCGCGCTCGCGCCCCGGGTCGACGCCCGGGGGACGATCGCCGCGGCAGCCCGTCGCGCTCCGAGCCTCGGCTCGCCCCCGCCGAAGGACTGCGGCCCGCTGGACGGACCCCGCTGGTGCGTGATCGACGTCTGGGAGGGCGAGTTCGTCTTCACGCTCGATCAGCGTGTGCTGCGGGTCGGCGATGTCCTCGCGGCTCGCGTCCACGACCCGACCACGAAGTACGACCACGCATGGGTGTGGAACATGAACGAGGGCAGCGGCCCGCACGGGCGCCCCGAGCGCCTGGCCGCGTGTCCCAAGGCGACGGTTCCCTGGGGGGCCGGCTTCGCGTACCGCGGTGCCGGCGCGTGCCGCTGGCGCATGCGCGACACCACGAGCGGATGGGTGGCCGGCGCGGCGACGCTGCTGATCTGGGCGGAGCGCCACGACGACCAGGCGCCCTACGCCGTGATCGCCCGAGACCGCTCGCGCGTCGGCGGCACGGCGACGCGCGCCGGTGGCGCGCCCGCGGCGAACCTGCGGATCGAACTGGTCGGCGGACGTCCCGCGCGCCGCTGGTACGCGCGCAGCGGCCCGGACGGTGCCTGGGACGCGGTCGTTCCGCGCGGGACGTACGCCGTCCGCACCCCGGCCGGCTTCCGCCCCGCCCGGTCGCGGGTCGTGCTCAGCCGGGCGGACACGCGGCTGGATGTGCGCGCGGGCTGAGCGCGCGCTCACCGCCCGCGGGCGCGCAGCGCGTCCAGCTCCTTCCACGGCAGCGTGTTCGCCACGTCGTCCGGTGTCAGCCACGCGCGACGCGCGGTCGCGACCGCCCAGCGCTGCCGGTCGAGCGTCGTCGTCCGGTGCGCGTCGGAGTCCAGGACGAGCTTCACGCCCGCGCCGGCGGCAGCACGGGCGTGGACGTCGCTGAGATCGCGCCGGTCGGGCTGGCCGTTGATCTCCAGGAAGGTTCCGGTGCGCGCCGCCGCGTCGATCACCGCGGCCATGTCGACCTCGTAGCCGGGGCGGCGCTCGATCAGGCGGCCGGTGGGGTGCCCGATGACGTCCACGAGCGGGTGCTCGACCGCCCGCACGATCCGTGCCGTCATCTTCTCCGCGCTCATCCGGAACGACGTGTGCACGCTCGCCACGACCCAGTCGAGCTGCTGCAGCAGGTCGTCGGCGTAGTCGAGCGACCCGTCGGGCAGGATGTTCACCTCGCTGCCGGCGAGCACGCGGATCCCCGTCAGCCGCTCGTCCACCTCGTGGATCGCCGCGATGTGCCGCACGAGCGCCTCGGGCGAGACGTCGTTGCCGAAGCCGTGGCTCGCGGAGTGATCGGTGATCGCCAGGTACGCGTGCCCGAGCGCCTGCGCGGCCCGTGCCATCTCCTCGATGGTGCCGTGCCCGTCGCTGGCGACCGTGTGACAGTGCAGGTCGCCCCGCAGATCCTCGAGCGTGACGAGCCCCGGCGGGTCGAAGCCGGGGTCCAGCTCGCCGCGGTCCTCGCGCAGCTCGGGCTCGACGTAGGGCAGGCCGAGCCGCGCGTACACCTCCTCCTCTGTCGCGCAGCGCGTCGTCTCGCCGGTCGCGTCGTCGAGGATCCCGTGCTCGCTGACGTGCAGGCCGCGCCGCACCGCCATCTCGCGCAGGCGCACGTTGTGCTCCTTGGACCCGCTGAAGTGCTGGAGCAGGTTTCCGAAGGTCGCCGGTGGCACGATCCGCAGGTCGACCGCGAGGCCGTTCTGCGTCAGGCCACGGGCGCCGCCCTCGCCGCCGCGATCGCACGAGCCGATGACGTCGAGCGCCGCGAAGGCCGTGACGACGGCGGCCGGGTCGTCCGCGGCGACGACGACGTCGAGGTCCTTCACGCTGTCCGCCAGCCGCCGCGCCGACCCTGCGACCTCGGCGCGCGCGACCGCCGGCACGGCGCGCAGGCCGTCGACGATCCGCTCCGCCGCCTCCAGCGCGGCCGGCAGCGCGACGCGCGTGCCGGCGGGCCGCTCGGCGTGCGCGTCGAGCGCCGCGAGCAGCGCGGTCTCGGCCTTCGGGCCGAACCCCTTCAGCTCACGGATGCGCCCCTCGGTCGCGGCGGCGCGCAGGGCGTCGAGCGAGTCGATCCCGAGCTCCGCGTGCAGCCGCCGCGCCTTCTTGGGTCCCAGCCCCTCGAGGCGCGTCATCTCGACGACGCCCGGCGGGAACGTCGCCCTGAGCTTCTCCGCGGCCGGGATCGTGCCCGTCTCCAGCAGCGCCGTGAGCTTCTCCTCGAGCGTCGCGCCGACCCCCGGCAGGTCGGTCACGCGGCCGTCGCGGATCATGCGCGCGACCGGCTCGGGCGTCTCGCGGATCGCCTTCGCCGCGTTGCGGTAGGCGACGACGCGGTGGATGATCGCGCCGTCGAGCTCGTAGAGGTCTCCGAGCTCGTCGAGTGCCGCCGCCAGCTCGCTGTTCGTGGGGTCCGCCACAGCCGCGCACTACCCTACGCGGCCCTCATGCGCGGACCCGCCTGGCTCGTCCTCCCCACGTTCAACGAGGCCGAGAACCTCGAGCGGATCGTCGCCGCCGCGCGCGCGACGCTCGCCGACGCCGCACCCGAGGGCTTTCGGATCCTGGTGGTGGACGACGGGTCGCCCGACGGCACGGGCGCCATCGCCGACCGCCTTGCCGCCGCCCATCCGGGCGAGGTCGAGGTGCTGCACCGCAGCGTCCGCGAGGGCCTGGGCCCCGCCTACCTGGCGGGCTTCCGGCGCGCCCTCGACGCGGGCGCGGGCGCGGTCATGGAGATGGACAGCGACTTCTCACACGACCCGGCGGACCTCGCGCGGCTGCTGGCGCCGATCCGCGACGGGTCGGCGGACGTCGCGCTGGGCTCGCGCTACGCCCCCGGCGGCGCCGTCGCGGACTGGGGCGCCGTCCGGCGCGTCATCAGCCGCGGCGGGTGCCTGTACGCGCAGGCCGTGCTCGGCTCGCACGTGCGCGACCTGACCGGGGGGTTCAAGTGCTTCCGCGCCGACGTGCTGGAGGCGATCGATCTGCCGGCCGTCCGCTCCCGCGGGTACGCGTTCCAGGTCGAGCTCACCTACCGCGCCCTGCGGCGCGGCTTCCGCGTCGTCGAGGTCCCGATCACCTTCCGCGACCGGGAGCTCGGGCAGTCGAAGATGTCGTGGCGGATCGTGACCGAGGCCGTCTGGCTCGTCCCGGCGCTGCGCGTCCGCGCCCGGCGCTGACGCGCCGCGATCACGCACCCGCTCATGTCCGGCGCCGTCGCGGCCGAAGAGGATGGGGATGGATGCCGACCGTCTCGTGCTGCTCCAGGGTCTCCGCGACACCCGCTCGACGTTCGAGCGCTGGGCCGCGAACCCGCGCGCCGTCCTGGTGCCGTGGCTGCTCGGCGCGCTCGCCATCGCGATCGCGCTGCTGACGTCGGTGTGGGCCATCGCCGCGACGGTGCGCCCGGACGTCTCGACGACGCTGCTCGCCGGACTGAACGCCCCGGCCGACCTCGACGCGGTCGGCCGCATCCTCTTCCGCAACTCACTCGTCCTGGCCCTGCACGCGCTCGCGTGCGTCGCGGGCTTCATCGCCGGAGCCTCCCTGCCCCTGCAGATCGAGCACAAGACGGGCTTCTCGCGCGTCCTGCACGAGAAGGCGGGTCCGTTCGCCATCGCGTTCGTGACGGGCGCGACGCTCTTCTCGCTCGTCACGCAGGCCTGGGTGCTCGGGAGCATCGGGTCCGACGTTGCGCAGCAGCTCGACATCACGGCCCTCACGCTGATCCTGACGCTGCTCCCGCACGCGATCCCCGAACTGGTCGGGCTGTTCCTCCCGCTTGCGGCGTGGCTCATCGCGAGCCGGCGCGACGAATGGGAGGAACTGCTGGCCGCGACCTTCGTGACCGTCGCGATCGCGATCCCGCTCGTCGTCGGCGCCGCGTTCATCGAGGTCTACTGGTGGCCGGACCTCCTGCGCGCCGTCTCGCCGGTCTACTGACCCGCCTCGCGCCGGTGTAACGTCGCGGCTCGCCGAGGGACCGTACTTCACTTTGTATAGTGGATGGGGTCGTCCCCCACCCGCACCACCGCTAGGAGCGTCAGATGGCCCTTCCCGAGATCACCGACAGCAACTTCCAGGCCGAGGTCGTCGAGTCCGCGACGCCCACGCTCGTGGACTTCTGGGCGCCCTGGTGCGGCCCGTGCCGCATGGTCGGCCCGGTGCTCGAGCAGATCGACGCCGAGCGCGAGGACATGCGCGTGGTGAAGCTGAACGTCGACGACAACCAGCAGACCGCCGCGAAGTTCGGCGTCATGTCGATCCCGACGATGATCCTGTTCAAGGACGGCCAGCCCGTCCAGCAGATCGTCGGCGCACAGCCCAAGCCGCGCATCGAGTCGGCGCTGAACGACGCGCTGACGGCCTAGGCGGGAGCCCGCTCCACGGCGATCCGCAGGTCCCGGCCCTCGATGGCCGCGGCCTGCGCGTCGCCGGCGAGCGCCGGGTCGATCGTGACGCTCGTCGCGAGCGCCTCGCCGGCCACCAGCCTCTCGTGCTCGCGGACGACGTCGAGGAGCTCGGCGTCACCGCCGAGCGTCAGTGCGATCCGGTCCTCGACCGCGAGGCCGGCGCTCTTGCGCGCGTTCTGCACCGCGTGGATCACCTCGCGCGCCAGCCCGCGCCGGCGCAGCCCGTCGTCGAGGTGCAGGTCCAGCGCGACGGCGTGTGAGCCCTCGCGCTCGAGCTGGTAGCCCTCCAGCGGCTGCATCGCCAGCTGGAGGTCGTCGGGGCCGAGCGGATGGTCCTCGCCGTCGCCGAGGACGACGCCGACGGTGCGACCCTCGCGCAGGGCGACCGCGACGTGCGCGGGGTCGAGCGCGGCGAGCGCCGTGACGAGCTCGGGCATCCGCTTGCCGAAGCGCGGGCCGAGCGTCCGGTAGTTCGCCTTCAGCTCGTAGGAGCCGAGCTCGTCGGCCTCCTCGACGAAGCGCAGCGTCTCGACGTTC
>DAIPYF010000199.1:1885-5305 GCA_036782855.1 Solirubrobacteraceae bacterium | reverse complement strand
CTCCCATGATCGCCCCGAACGGGGGGAAGGCGTTGTCGTGACGGTCCGGCGGCGCGGTCATGGCGAGGCGCGCCCAGCCGACGACCGGCAGGATCCGCCCCGCCACCGCGGCCGCCAGCAGGAACCACGCGAGCGGATCCTTGAGCAGCACCTTGAGGATGCGGTTGCCGATCTCGCGCGCCTTCTCGCGGCGCTTGTAGCTCGCCGACTGCTTCTCGGCGATGACGGACTTCTTGGGCTCAGTGGGTGAGGGCACAGGGTTCCTGGATCGAGGGCGCGCCGAGCCTAGGTCGCCGCACGCCGCCGTTCGCACTGGTTCACCGGAAAGACACAGGCCCTTCACCGGTGGGCGACGCTCGGTTCACATGACGTTGACGCGTCGTTCACGCACCGGGCGGACGTTCACAAAGTGTTCTCCAATCGGACACCTCCTGGTTACTCGAACGCCCCCTCCCACGCGCACACTGCGAAGCCCGGTGGCACGCCCGCCCGCCGTTCCGTGACCCGACCCCGACTCGGAGACCTCCACTCGTGACCCGACGCACCCTCGCCCTCGCGGTGGCCGCCCTCGCCGCCGCGGTCGCCATCACCGTCCCGGCCGTCGCCGGCGCGAAGACGACGATCACCATGAGCGGCTCGACCTCGGTGTACCCGCTCGCGGCAAAGCTCGCCGGCGGGTTCGTGAAGTCCAACAAGGGCGTCGCCGGCTTCCGCCTGCTGCAGGGCGGCTCGGACATCGGGATCAACGACGTGGCCCGCGGGCGCGTCACGTTCGGCATGTCCTCGCGCGACCCGCAGAAGTCCGATCCGGGCGGCCTGGTGTTCAACAAGATCGCCCGCGACGGCGTCTGCATCGTCACGCACCCGGGCAACCAGCTGCCGAACATCAGCCAGGCGACCGTGCAGGCGATCTTCTCGGGGCGGATCCGCAACTGGAAGGACGTTCCGGGAGCGAAGAAGACGGGGCCGATCGACCTCGTCACCCGCACCCCCGCCTCCGGTACCGCCGACGCGTTCCAGAACATCTTCATGGGCCTGAACCTGCGCGTCGCCGGCAACGCGAGCCAGAAGCCCTCGAACGGTCTCGTCGAACAGGCCGTGCGGTCCAACCCCTCGGCGATCGCCTACCTCGACTTCAAGTTCACCGGCGGCACCGCGATCAGCCCCTACCAGGGCGTCCCGTGCAATCTGCGCAACGCGAAGTCCGGCCAGTACCAGGGCACACGTAACCTCTGGCTCGTGAGCCGCGGCCGGGCGTCCGGCGCAGCGGCCACGTTCCTGCGCTGGGTGCAGGGCTCCAAGGGCCAGCGCGTCGTGGCCGACGGCTGGGTCTCCCTGCGCTGACCGCCCGATGGCGACGAGCGCAACCGCATCCGGGCCGGCGATCCGGCGCCCGACGGGCGCCGGCCGTCGTTCGGGCACCCGCCAGGACCGGCGCGTCGAGCTCGCGCTCGGCGTGGTGGCGGCGACCGTCCTGGCGATGTGCGCGGGGATGTTCCTGTTCGTGCTCGTCAAGTCGTGGCCGTCGTTCGCCGCGAACGGCCTCGGCTGGTTCGGCGACGGCCCCGTCGACGCCCAGCTCGCCGACATCTTCAAGTCGCCGGCCGACCCGGACTCCTACGTCCGCGAGATCGGTGCGCTGCCGCTGCTGGTCGGCACGTTCATCACGACCGCGGGCGCCGTCGTCATGGGCCTGGTGTTCAGCGTCTTCACGGCGGTCTTCATCGTCGAGTTCGCACCCGCGTGGCTCAACCGCATCCTCGAGCCGGTCGTGCGGCTGCTGGCGGCCGTGCCGTCGGTCGTGTACGGCCTGATCGGGATCCTCGTGCTCGTCCCGTTCGTCGCCGACACGTTCATCACCGAGTCGCGGAAGGAGTCCGTCGCCTACGTCGTGCAGCTCACGGGCGCATCGTGGTCGGTCGCCGCCGTCGTGCTCGCCGTGATGATCGTGCCGATCATGACCGCGATCATCGTGGACGCCCTGCGCGCGGTCCCCAAGTCGTGGACCGAGGGCGCCGCCGCGCTCGGCGTCAACCGCTGGCGCGTGATGTGGACGATCTCGATCCGCACGGCGCGCCCGGCGATCATCGCCGCGGTCATCCTCGCGACCGCCCGCGCGCTCGGCGAGGCGATCATGCTCGCGATGGTCGCCGGCTCGATCGGGTTCATCCCCAACCCGCTCGACGGGCTGACCTTCTTCGCCGAGCCGGTGCGCCCGCTCGCCGCCGCGATCGTCGACAACGCGGAGGGCCTGAGCGTCGTCCCGTTCGGTCAGACCATCTACGCGTTCGCGTTCATCCTGCTGGTGTCGAGCATGATCCTGTCGATCGGCGGCTACTTCGCCAAGCGGCCGATGCGCAAGTACGGGATCCAGTCCTAGGGCACGAGGATGACCACGGCGCCCGTCACCCCACCCGTCCGCACGAAGGCCGTCGAGTCGAGCCGCAACTGGCCGCTCATGGACCGCGCCATGCTCGCGTGCTGCTGGATCGCGGGGGTCACCGCCTGCCTGATCGCCTTCTCGATCGTCCTGTACATGGCGTACAAGGGCCTGCAGTACCTCAGTCCCGGCCTGTTCGTCGAGCGACCGAACGCGGAGTTCGACCAGAGCAAGAGCGGCGGGTTCCTGGATCCGCTGGTCGGGACGCTGATCCTCACGATCCTCGGGACCCTCATCGCGATCCCGGTCGCCGTCGCGACCGCCGTGTGGCTCACCGAGTACGGCCGCCCGTTCTGGCTCGCCCGCACCGTGGAGTCGGGCGTGGAGATCATCGCCGGGACCCCGAGCATCGTCCTCGCGATCTTCGGCCTGATCATCTTCCAGGAGCGCGTCTTCGGCTTCCTCTCGTTCGAGGCCGAGGGCGGGTCCGTCTTCGGGCGCTCCTTCTTCACGGCCTCGGCGATGATGTCGCTGATCGCACTGCCGCTGATCGTCGGCTCCACGCGCGAGGGCCTGCAGGCCATCCCCGGCCACGTGCGCGAGGCCTCGTATGCGCTCGGCAAGACGAAGGCGGCGACGATCCGCCGCGTGCTCCTGCCGTCGCTGCGCGCGCCGATCAGCACCGGGACCGCGCTCGGGATGGGCCGCATCGCCGGCGACACCGCGATCGTCGTCATCCTGCTCGGCGCGTCGCTGCAGCTGCAGGGGTTCGGCGACGTTCCCGGGCTCAGCACGCTGCGCGGCACCGGCAGCACCCTGACGAGCTACGTGTACACGAACTCCCCCGCCGGCGAGGGCGCCGCGCCGGAGAAGGCCTACGCGGCCGCGGTCGTGCTGCTCGTGATCGCGATCGGGCTGAACTTCCTCGTCGACATGTTCGTGCGGCGTGACCCGACCAAGGCCGTCTCGGCCGCAGCGAGGCGCTGAGCATGAACGAGCCGCTGCCCGACGCCGCACTCCTCGCCGACAGCGCCGGGCCG
>DAIPYF010000199.1:0-1875 GCA_036782855.1 Solirubrobacteraceae bacterium | reverse complement strand
CCTCTTCACCGGACCCGGCGGGTTCGAGTCGGACCGGCTGGTCCCCGGCGAGCAGCCGACGGTGGCGCTTCCGCCGCTGCCCGGGACCATCGCGCCGCCGCCGAGCCCGAACGGCGGGCCGGGCGGCACCGCGCCGACGGTGCGCCGGCGCGTCGACGCGCTCCCGGCCGACCGGGTCGTCGAGCGGATGCGCACCGACGACCTGCGGATCGCCTACGGCGGCAAGGAGGCGGTCAAGGGGGTCTCGATCCCCGTCAAGCGCGGCGAGGTGCTCGGCTTGATCGGGCCGTCGGGCTGCGGCAAGACGACGCTGCTGCGCTCGCTCAACCGGCTCACCGAGCTGACGCCGACGGCGACCCGCATGGGCCGGATCTTCCTCGACGACACCGACGTGGACACGATCGAGGTCACGGACCTGCGGCGCCGCGTCTCGATGGTGTTCCAGCAGCCCAACCCGTTCCCGATGAGCATCTTCGACAACGTCGCCTACGCGCTGCGCGAGCAGGGCAGCCGGCGGCCGAAGAAGGCGGCGCTCGTGGAGCCGGTCACCGAGGCGCTGTCGCGCGCCGGACTGCTGACCGAGGTGCAGGACAACCTCGACCATCCCGCGCTGCGGCTCTCCGGCGGCCAGCAGCAGCGGCTGTGCATCGCCCGGTCGCTCGCCGCGAACCCCGAGGTCCTGCTGCTCGACGAGCCGTGCTCGGCGCTGGACCCGAAGTCGACGCAGACGATCGAGGAGCTGATCGTGCGCCTGCGCGAGGAGGTCGCGATCGTCATCGTCACCCACAACCTCCAGCAGGCGCACCGCGTCGCCGACAAGGTCGCCTTCATGTACCTGGGGGACCTCGTCGAGTTCGGCGACGGCGACCGGCTGTTCTCCGCCCCGCGCGAAGAGCGGACCATCGAGTACGTCTCCGGGGCGTTCGGATGAGCCACGGCGCGCTTCCCCTCCTGCTCGGTCTCGCGGCGCTCCTCACCCTCGCCGCGACCGGCTGCGAGTCCACGCAGGACAAGAGCGCGCGCCTGGCGCGGGAGTCCGGCGGGATCGCCACCCAGCAGGGCGTGACGGTCACGAAGTCCAACCGCGACGTGCGGGTGCTCGGCACCTCGGTCGTGACCGACGCGAACGGCACCGCGGTCGTCGTGCGGCTGCGGAACGCCTCCTCGCGCCCGCAGGCCGACGTGCCCGTCGCGCTCGACGTGCGGGACGCCGCCGGCACGACCGTCTTCACGAACGCGACCCCGGGGCTCGAGCGCTCGCTCACGCATGCCGCGCTCGTGCCCGCCCGCGGCGACGCGGTCTGGGTCAACGACCAGGTGTTCGCGAGCGAGCCGCCGAAGCGGGCGAGCGCGAAGGTGGGCGCCCCGGAGGGCGACCCGCCGGCGGACGCCGCGGCGATCCGGGTCGGGCGCGTCCGCCTCACCGAGGACCCGGTCAGCGGGCTCGCGGCGACCGGCGCGGTCACGAACCCCGGGTCCGAGGACCAGCGGCGCGTGCTGCTCACGGCCGTCGCGACGGAGGGCGACCGGGTCGTGGCGGCCGGCCGCGGCGTCATCCCGCGGGTGCGCGCGGGCAAGCGCTCGCGCTTCCGCATCTTCTTCATCGGCGACCCGAAGGGCGCCGAGCTCACCGTCACCGCCGCCCCGGGCCCCACCGGCTGATGTCGACGCCTGAGACCGAGACCCACCAGCACCCGGCACTCGGCGAGCCCGGCGAGCAGTGCGCGCACTGCGGCGCGGTGCTCGCGCCCGACCAGCGCTACTGCGTCAACTGCGGCCTGCGGCGCGCGGACCCGCGCGTGGAGTACCGCGAGCTGCGGAGCACGGGCGGAGCCGTGGAGGACCCTCCGGCGACCCCGCCCGCGGCGACGGCGG
>DAIPYF010000198.1:0-5305 GCA_036782855.1 Solirubrobacteraceae bacterium | reverse complement strand
GCGCGAGGTCCGCGTCGTCGTCGTAGAACATGGCGCGGCATGGTAGGCGAGCGGCGCTCGCCGGTGCCGCGTGACCCGCCGCTCAGGCCTCGGCCCAGGCGACCAGCGAGCACGCAGGCAGCGCGACCGAGCCGTCGCCGGCGACGTACGGCGCGTACCCGGCGTCGACCGCGTCGCGGAGCGCGAAGTGGTCGGCGGGCGAGAGCTGGTCGAGGGCCTCGCCGAGCGAGATCGACACGGCGCGCTGATGGTCCCACCACGCGTCGAGGCTGTCGGCGTGCCACGCGAACCGCACCGGTTCCACCTCGATGTCGGCGAACCCGGCCGCCGCCAGCAGGTCCTCGAGCGCCCCGGGCCGGGCGAGCGCGAACATGCCCGGCGTCCCCGGGTCGGGCCGGGTCGCGATGCCGCGCGCGAGGAGCTCGCGCTGGAGAACTCCGATCCACGGGTTCTCGTCCATCGGCGCCCAGACCGCCAGCGCTATCCGCCCGCCGGGCCGCAGCACGCGCCGCGCCTCGCGCAGCGCGGCCTCGGGATCGGCGAGCAGCATGTAGCCCCAGCGGCTGACGATGGCGTCCTGCGAGGCGGTCGGCACGTCGAGCCATTCGCCCTCCATCTGGCGGACCTCGACGTTCGCGGCACCCGACGCCTCGACGTGGGCCTTCGCCGCCTCGACCATCGCGTCGGCGACGTCGCTGAGCACGACCGTCCCGCCCGGTTGAACGAGCTCGGCGGCGAGCAGCCCCGTGTCCCCGAGTCCCGCCGCCACCTCGAGGACCGCGTGCCCGGGCTGGAGCGCCGCGTGCTCGATGATGGCCTCGGACACCGCGAGCGCCGACCGCTGAATCGCGGCGCGACGCTCGGACCAGCCCTTCGCGGCTCCCTCCCAGCGCTCACGGCTGTCGGCGCGGTAGGCCTCGGCGTCCATGAGGCAACCCTAGAGCGCGCGCCGCAGGAGCTTGCCGGCGGCGGTGCGCGGCAGCGCGTCGGCGACCGTGATCGCCTTCGGGACCTCCCACGGGGCGAGGCGTGCCCGGCAGTGCTCGATCAGGGCGTCCGCGTCGACGGCGTGCCCGTCGCGCGCGACGACGGTCGCGACGACCGCCTGGCCCCACCGCGCATCCGCGCGGCCGTGGACCGCGGCCTCGGCGACGGCCGGGTGCGTCTCGAGCACCGCCTCGACCGCCTCGGGCGCGACGTTCTCGCCGCCGCTGATGATCACCGCGTCCGCGCGGCCCAGCACGGTGATGCGGCCGTCCGGCTCGACGCGCCCCCGGTCCCCGGTCCGCAGCACCGGGCCCACCGTCGGGGAGACCGTCGGCCCGCTGACGAGGATCTCGCCCCCCGGATCGAGCTCCACGGACGTGCAGAACAGCGGCGCCCCGTTCGTCAACACCTGCGAGCAGGCCTCGGTCATGCCGTACGTCGGCGCGACGGGGACGCCGGCGGCGGCTGCCCGGTCCAGCAGCCTGTCCGGGATCGCCGCCCCGCCGAGCAGCGCCCAGCGCAGCGTCGGCGGCTCACGCAGCCCTGCGTCGAGCAGTCGCGAGAGCGTCGCGGGGACCAGCGAGACGAGCGTCGGGCCGGCCGGGTCGCGCAGCGCAGCGAGGACCCGGTCGGCGTCGAAGCGCTCGTGGACGAGCGCGGTCGTGCCGTAGATCGCCGAGCGCACGAGGATCGACAGGCCGCCGACGTGGGCGACGGGCAGGCAGCAGAGCCAGCGCTCCTCGGCGTCCAGTCCGAGCGCGACCGCCGATCCGAGCGCGCTCCACAGCCAGTTCCCGTAGGTGAGCGTGACCGGCTCGGCCTCCGCGGTCGTCCCGGAGGTGTGGATGACGACCGCGGGAGCGTCGAGGTCGTGAACGGGGTCGAGCGCCGCCCCCGGGTCCCCGTCGCCGGCGAGCGCGCGGTCGACCGTGATGAGGCACGCGGCCGCTCGACGGGCGCGCTCGGCCTCCGGCAGCCGCTGATCGATCGGCACAGCGACGGCCCCGAGCAGCAGGCACCCGTGGAGCGCGACCGCGAAGTCCTCGCCCGCGGGCAGGACGATCGCCACGTGGTCTCCCCGCCCCACGCCAGCGGCGGCCAGCGCGCGGGCGGCCCGCTGGGCCTCCGCCAGCAGCCGCGCGTATCCGAGGGTGCCGAGCGCGATCCGGCGCGGGTGCGCCGCCGCGGCGCGCGGCAGCCAGGCTTCGACCTCCACCCTGCGAAAGCTAGCCTCCCCCACCGATGAGCACCGACACCGACCCGCGCGCGACGACGATCCGCCCCGGCGCCGACTGGCGCACCGCCGGCGCGTACGAGGACATCCGCTACGAGATCTCCGGCCCGCCCGCTGCGGGCATCGCGAAGATCACGATCGACCGCCCGGAGGTCCGCAACGCCTTCCGCCCCCAGACCGTGATGGAGCTCAGCAGCGCGCTCGAGGCCGCGCGCGAGGACCCCGAGGTCGGCGTGATCCTCCTCACCGGCCAGGGCGACCTCGCGTTCTGCTCCGGCGGCGACCAGCGCGTGCGCGGGGACACCGGGTACCTCACCGACCCAGGGGGCGCCGCGACCGTCGGGCGCTTCCACGTCACCGACCTGCACGTGCAGATGCGGCGGCTCCCGAAGCCGGTCGTCGCGATGATCGCCGGCTACGCGGTCGGCGGCGGCCACGTCCTGCACATCTGCTGCGACCTGTCGATCGCGGCGGACAACGCCCGCTTCGGGCAGACCGGCCCGAAGGTCGGCTCGTTCGACGGCGGCTACGGCGCAAGCCTGCTCGCCGCGCAGGTCGGCCAGAAGCGCGCCAAGGAGATCTGGTTCCTCTGCCGCCAGTACGACGCCGCTCAGGCCCTGCAGATGGGCCTCGTGAACACCGTCGTCCCGCTCGCCGACCTCGAGGTCGAGGCGGTCGCCTGGTGCCGCGAGATGCTCGAGCTGTCCCCGTTCGCGCTGCGGCTCCTCAAGGCGAGCTTCAACGCGAACGAGGACGGGATGGCCGGGCTGCAGCAGCTCGCGCACGACGCGAACCTCCTCTTCTACGGCAGCGAGGAGGCCCGGGAGGGGCGCGAGGCCTACAAGGAGCGCCGGCGCCCGGACTTCTCGCAGTTCCCCAAGCGCGCCTGACGATGCCCGGCGCACCCGCCAGCTCCCAGGGCCGCGGGTCCAGCCTGCGCATCTGGCTGATGGCCGCGCGGCCGCGGACGTTGCCCGCCGCCGTCGCGCCGGTGCTCGTCGGCACGGCGCTGGCCTGGACGGTCGAGAACGGCGACCTGGACTGGATCGCGTTCGCCGCCGCGATGCTCGGCGCGCTCTTCATCCAGGTCGGGACGAATCTCTCCAACGACTATTCGGACGCGCGCCGCGGGGCGGACACGGACGACCGGCTGGGCCCCGTGCGCGTCACGGCGGGTGGGCTCGTGCCGCCCAGGCAGGTCCTCGTCGCGACGTACGTGAGCTTCGGGCTCGCGGTCCTGTGCGGCGTCTACCTGATCGCCGTCGCCGGCTGGGTCCTGCTGGCGATCGGCGCCGCCTCGATCCTCGCCGGGATTCTCTACACGGGCGGCCCGCGCCCCTATGGCTATGAAGGGCTCGGCGAGGTCTTCGTCTTCCTCTTCTTCGGAGTCGTCGCGGTCACGGGCTCCTCCTACGTGCAGATCCAGGACCTGCCGTGGGAGGCGATCGTCCTCGCCGTCCCGGTCGGGCTGCTCGCCTCGGCGATCCTCGTCGTGAACAACGTGCGCGACCTGGAGACCGACCGGCGCGCCGGCAAGCGGACGCTCGCCGTGCGCCTGGGCCGCGAGCGCACGCGGACGCTGTACGCGGCGATGCTGCTCGCCGCCTACGTCACGGCGCTCCTGCCGTTCGCGCTCGGGTCGCTCTCGGGCTGGCTGGCGCTGACGTGGCTCACCGCACCGCTCGCCGTGCGCCTGCAGCGGACGGTCCGCACGCACACCGACGGGCCGACGCTGAACGAGGCGCTCGCCGGGACCGGCCGCCTCGAGTTCCTGTTCTGCCTGCTGCTGGCCCTCGGCCTCCTGCTGTCCTGATGCTCGCCGAGGTCGAGCCGATCACCCTGCGCCTGCGCGAGCCCCTGCGCACAGCCGGCGGTGAGATCAGCGAGCGCACCCTGCTGGTCCTGCGCGTCGAGGATCGCGAGGGACGGGTCGGCTGGGGCGAGGCGTCCGCGCTGGAGCCCTACGACGGCGTGTCGACCGAGCGCTGCCGGGCGGCGCTGGAGGCGCACGCCGCGGCCCTGCGCGGGGGCGCGATCACGGGCGGTGCGGCGCTCCTGGACGCGTGCCGGGCGGCCGACCCGCTCCCGCAGGCCCTCGCGGCCGTGGACCTCGCGCTGTGGTCGCTCGCCGGCATCCGCGAGGACCGTCCCGTCGCCGCACTGCTCGCCGACGACGCGCTGTCGCACGTTCCGGTGAACGCGACGATCGGCGCCGAGGACCGCCAGGGCGCGGCCACCCGCGCGGCCGCGGCGCTCGCCGCCGGCTTCGACTGCATCAAGGTGAAGGCGGGCACCGGGGACGACGCGGGGCGTGTCGCCGCGGTCCGCGCCGCCGTCGGGCCGGACGTGGCGCTGCGACTGGACGCCAACGGCGCGTGGGACGTGGAGACCGCGGTCCGCGCCATCGAGGCGCTCGCCCCCGCGGGCCTCGAGCTGGTCGAGGAGCCCGTCCACGGCGTCGAAGCGCTGCGGCAGGTGCGCGAGCGCACGGCGGTCCGCATCGCGATGGACGAGACGGCCGCCGAGCCCGGCGCGCTGGCGAGCGGCGCGGCTGACCTCGTCTGCCTGAAGATCTCCCGCGCCGGGGGCATCTCCGCACTCCTCGCGCAGGCGGCGCTCGTGCGCACGACCGGGTCGGAGGTGTACCTCGCCTCCACGCTCGACGGCCCGCTGGGAATCGCGGCGGCGGTGCACTGCGCCGCCGCCCTGAAGCTGGACGTGCCCTGCGGCCTGGCGACGCTCGGCCTGTTCGACGGGCTCGACGCCGGTCCGCTCGCCGCCGTGGACGGGACGATCGCGGTCCCCCGCGTCCCCGGCCTCGGGGTGAAGCCCGCCGAGTAGGGTGCGCGCGTGATCGTCGACGCCTGGATCCAGCACCCCACCCCCGCCTTCCTGGGACACGACATGTTCGCCTCGCTGCGGCGCTGGACCGGGGACGAGATCCCGGAGCGGTTCCCGATCGACCTCACGCTCGGGGCGATGGACGCGGCGGGTGTCGACGTGGCGATCGTCTCCGCCTGGCACGGGCCCGAGGGCGTCCTGATCTCCAACGACGAGGTGGCCGACGTCGTGAGCGCCGCACCG
>DAIPYF010000197.1:2215-5323 GCA_036782855.1 Solirubrobacteraceae bacterium | reverse complement strand
TTCTTCACCAGCCGCGTGATCGGGACGTTCATCAACGAGGGCATCGCGATGCTCGCCGAGGGCGTCCCGCCCGCGTCGATCGAGCAGGCGTCCGGCCAGGCCGGATACCCCGCCCCCGTGCTCCAGCTCAGCGACGAGCTGAACATGGAGCTGATGGCGAAGATCCGCAAGGCGAGCAAGGAGGCCGTGGAGGCCGACGGGCTGACGTGGGACGACCATCCCGCGTTCGCGGTCATCGACCGGATGCTCGAGCTGGAGCGGGCCGGAAAGCTGCGCGGCGCCGGCTTCTACGACTACGCGGACGGCAAGCGCACGGGCCTGTGGAAGGGCCTGGCCGCCGAGTTCCCCGTCACCGACGACCCCGCGGCGATCGCGTTCAAGGACCTCGAGGAGCGGATGCTCTTCATCGAGTCGATCGAGACGGTGAAGTGCCTGGACGAGGGCGTCATCGAGACGGTCTCCGACGCGAACATCGGCTCCATCTTCGGGATCGGCTTCCCGGGCTGGACCGGCGGCGTCCTGCAGTACATCAACGGATACGACGGCGGTGTCGCCGGCTTCGTCGAGCGCGCCCGTGAGCTGGCCGCCACGTACGGGGACCGCTTCGAGCCGCCCGCCTCGCTGGTCGAGAAGGCCGAGCGCGGCGAGCTGTACCTCGACGAGGCGCCGGTCGCGGCCTAGTCGTTTCGATTGACCCGGAGTTCACGGCCCGGCATGCTCGCCGGGCCGTGAACGACTGGCCGCCCATCGACGAGCCGGAGCTGCTGCGCCGGCTCGCAGCCTCGGACGCGACGTTCATCGCCGAGGTCCGCGGCTTCTTCGGCGCCGTCGGCGAGCGCGAGTTCACCGAGGACGCCTACGCGACGGCGCTCGGCTACCCGTGGCCCCGCCCGCCGTCGTCGTTCCTGCTCGACGGCGAGGACGTCGCGCACCTCGACACGTGGGACCCGGCCGCGGCGGCCGGGCGCTGGCCGCTGCTGGCGTTCGGCTCCAACGGCTCCCCGGAGACGCTGATCCGCAAGTTCGGGCATCTCCCCATCGACGAGCGCCGCATCCCGGTGCTCGCGGGCGACCTGCACGACTTCGACGTCGCCGCCGCCGGCCATCCGACGGCGTACGGCTCATTCCCGGCGACGCTGTTCGCAAGCCCCGCGACGGCGTTGCGCGCGGCGGTGCTCTGGGTGACGCCACAGCAGCTCACCGCGCTGACATGGACGGAGGTCAGCTACCGCCTCGGGCGCCTCGACGACGTGCGCTTCGAGCCCGACGTCGCCGGCGCGCCCGGCGTGCCGCACGTCCTCGCCTACGCCTCCCGCTGGGGGCTCCTGCACCTCGACGGCGCCGTCGCCGCGCTCGCGGCGCTGCCGGCGCGCGGGCGGAGCGTGCCGGCGTTCACGCAGGAGGACCTGCTGGGGCGCCTGGCGCGCGAGGCCCTCGGGCCGGGGGCGACCGCGCGCGACATGGTCGCGGCCGTCTACGAGGGCTTCGGGACGGCTGCGGAGCGGATCGCGCCCTTCCTGGAGGCCAACGTCACACCGTTCCGGTCGGAGCGCTGGACGGCGTATCCCGCCGTCGCGCCGGTCGCGTAGACGCTGTCAGGCCGCCTGCGACCCCGCTTCAGCGCGAGGAGTGGAAGTTGCCGTCGCACTCGCCGTGGACGCCGCGCCCGGCGCTGCGCGCCTCCCGCTCGGCCCGCTCGTAGCGCGAGCGCCGCTGGAACCGGCGCCCTTGGTAGGCGTACATCTTCGCCCAGCCGTCGGCGACCTGCTGCTCGCCGAGATCGCGTCCGCCCGCCTCCACGTAGGCGAGGACGCGGTCGAACCGGTCGACCTGGTCGCCGGTCGGATCGGACACGAGGACGACCTCCCGTCCCTTCGCGTCGTACCCGCTGCCGCTCAGCGCGAGCCGTGCCATCGCCGCGGACGCCTGCGGGCCCCCGCACTCCACGGGCGTGTCCGGCCGCTTCGTCTCCGGCGTGTCGATGCCCAGGACGCGCACGGTCCTCCGCCGCCCGTCGCGGAGCCGCACCTTGAGCGTGTCACCGTCGATGACGCGGTCGACCCGCGCGCGCTCGCCGGATCCGGCCTGGGCCGCGCCGGCGCCCGGTTCGTCGCTCCGTCCCGCCGCGCAGCCGTGCAGGGCGGTCGCCGCGACGAGCGCGGCGAGCAGCGGGACCCACGGGCGGCGAGCGCGGTGCATGGCGGCCATTCAACAGCCGCCGCGGACGGCGTGCACGCCGACGTGCGCGACACGCCGCAGGACCGACGCACCGCCGCGTCATTCCTGCGCCCGCTCGCATAGGCTTTCGCCCGTGAGCCCTCGCCGCGCCCTCCTGCCGCTGCTCGCCGCCGCCGTGCTCGCCCCGGCCGGGCTCGCCGCCTGCGGCGACGAGGGCACGCCCGTCGGCGCGGTGCTCGACCGCGACGCGCTCGCGAAGGACATCAGCACCCGGCTGCAGCAGGCCGGCGCGGGGCAGGCGCCACCGGTGACGTGCCCGGGCGACCTGCCGACCGTCAAGGACGCGTCGATCCGCTGCACGGCGACGATCGGGGGCGAGCGCTACGGCGTGACCGTCTCGATCACGGGCGGCTCGGGCGAGAACGCGACCTACGGCATCGAGGTCGACGAGAAGCCCAGCTGACCGTCGCCGCGACGCGCCCGGGGCGGGTAGCATCACCAGCGACGATGACCACCCGGGGAGCTGGCGGACGGCCGGCTGAGATCGCGCCCACCACCCGGCGCGGACCCGTAGAACCTGTGGGGTAATGCCCGCGGAGGGAGCGATGACGACGCGGCTCGGGGCTCCACCCGAGGACTCCGGCCCGGATCCCGGGCCCTCGACGCGGCAGCGCGCCCCCGCGGGCGTGCGCCTGCGGGATGCCGCGCTGACGTACCCCGCCCGCGGGCGGCACGGTCGCGCGCTCGAGGCGCTCGCCGGCGTCACGCTCGACGTGCGCAAGCGCGAGATCGTCGCCCTGGTGGGCCCGTCGGGGTGCGGAAAGACGACGGTCCTCGAGCTGGTCTGCGGCCTGCAGGCCCCGGACACGGGGACCGTGGAGGCGGCGCCCGCGGTGCTCATGCCCCAGCGCGACCTGCTGCTGCCGTGGC
>DAIPYF010000197.1:874-2205 GCA_036782855.1 Solirubrobacteraceae bacterium | reverse complement strand
TGGCTCGACGCGCTCGACAACGCCGCGCTCGCGCTGCGGATCCACGGCGCCGATCGCGCGAGCGCCCGCGCCGAGGCGCAGCCGCTGTTCACGACCTTCGGCCTCGAGGGGTTCGAGCACGCCCGCCCCCACGAGCTCTCCGGCGGGATGCGCCAGCGCGTCGCGTTCCTGCGCACGCTGCTCAGCGGCAAGCAGGTGCTCTGCCTCGACGAGCCGTTCGGCGCGCTCGACACGCTGACCCGCGCCGACATGCGCGACTGGCTCGCCGCGGCGCTCGCCCGCGAGCCGCGCACGGCCCTGCTCGTCACCCACGACGTGGAGGAGGCGGCGATGCTCGCCGACCGCATCGTGATCCTCTCCCCCCGGCCCGCGCGGGTGCGGGCCGTGCTCGACGTCCCGCTCCCGCGTCCGCGCCAGGTCACCGACGCGAGCCTCGTGGCCCTGCGCGAGCAGGCCCTGGAGGCGCTGCGCGCGTGATCGCCGCGCCGCTCATCCTGCTCGTGCTCGCCGGCGCCTGGGAGGCCTACGCCCGGCTCGGCCCCGTCGACGACTTCATCCTCCCCGCGCCGACGCAGGTCGCAGAGGCGCTGTGGGACGATCGCGGGCTCCTGTGGGACAACCTGCTCGTGACCGCGCTGGAGGTCGGCCTGGGGATCCTCGTGGCGCTCGTGCTGGGTGCCGCGCTGGCGATCGTCATCCACCTGTCCCCGGCGCTGCGCCGCGCCGTGTACCCCCTCCTCGTCGGCTCGCAGGCCGTCCCGGTGGTCATCGTCGCCCCGCTGCTGATCGTCTGGTTCGGCTTCGGGATCGCTCCGAAGCTCGCGATCATCGCGCTCGTCTGCTTCTTCCCGGTCGTCGTGACGACCCTCGACGCGCTCGCCGCCGTGGACCCCGAACAGCGCAAGCTGCTGCGCACCCTCGACGCCACACGCCGCCAGGAGCTGCGCTGGGTCGAGGTGCCGGCGGCCCTCCCCGGCGCGCTGTCGGGCGCCAAGATCGCGGTCGCGGTCGCCGTCATCGGCGCCGTCTTCGCCGAGTACGCCGGGTCCAGCGAGGGCCTGGGCAACGTCATCCTCCAGGCGATCCCGCAGCTGGAGACCGCGCGCGCCTACGCCGCCGTCACGCTGCTCGCCCTCCTCGCGATCCTCCTCTTCGCCCTCCTGGCCCTCGCCGAGCGCCTGCTCGTCCCCTGGGCCCGCCGACCTCACGACCGGAGCCGTGCATGACCCGTCCTCACCGTCCCCTCGCCGTCCTGCCCATCGCCGCGTTGCTCGCCTGCGCGCTCGCGGTCGCCGGGTGCGGCTCGAAGGACGACACCGCCGGCGCCCCGC
>DAIPYF010000197.1:0-821 GCA_036782855.1 Solirubrobacteraceae bacterium | reverse complement strand
GGGACCTTCGCGCCACAGTGCGGGGCGGAGTCCCCGACGGCCGGCTTGGCGGGGTGCTCCGGCCCCCGGCCCGCCCCCCCCGCGCCGCTGAGGCGCCTCGCCGGCGGCCGCGCAGACATCGCCGTCTCCTACCAGCCGGAGATCCTGCTGGCCCGCGACAAGGGCCTCGAGGTTCTGAGCATCGGTGCGCTCGCCCAGCGCCCGCTGACGTCGCTGATGGCGGTCAAGGGGCGCTCGGTGGACCCGCGCAAGCTCGAGGGCAAGACGGTCGGCACGGCGGGCATCCCGTACCAGGACGCCTACCTGGACGAGATCCTCGACGCGGCGAAGGTCGACCCCGCCACGGTCAAGCGCGTGAACGTCGGCTTCAACCTCGTCCCCGCGATGCTGTCCGGGCGGGTCGACGCGACGCTCGGCGCGTTCTGGAACGTCGAGGGCGTGCAGCTGGAGCTCGAGAAGCGCCGCCCGAGCATCGCTCCGGTGGACGAGCTCGGCGTCCCGACCTACGACGAGCTGATCCTCGCCGCCGGCTACGACACCGTGCAGCGCGACGGCGCGCTCCTGCGCCGCTTCGTCCAGGCGCTGCAGCGCGGCACGCGCGCCGCCCGCGAGGACCCGGACGCCGCCGTCGACGCGCTGCTGAAGGCCGCCCCGGACCTCGGCCGGCGGTTCGCCGCCAAGAGCGTGCGGGAGACGCTGCCGGTGCTGTTCCCGGAGGACGCGAGCCGGCCGTTCGGATTCCAGAACCTCGCCCAGTGGCAGGACTACGCCGACTGGATGCGCCGCAACGACCTGCTCACGCGGCCCGTCGACGTGGGAAC
>DAIPYF010000196.1:0-5343 GCA_036782855.1 Solirubrobacteraceae bacterium | reverse complement strand
GCGTCGCGTTCGCCGCCGTGTACTTCCCCAAGCCCGTCTGGAAGCGCTGAAGCTCGGGCGGGGTGTCGGCGGGAGGGCCGACCCCCCGTTCGCACGGCAGGTCCCGACGGGCAGACGGATGGGCTCGGATGTAGCCCGACATGGGCACCGGAATCGGCTCGGTGCCCGACGACCTCGACGCGTTGGACGCTCCTGCTCGTCGCCCGTTGCGGGGGTGCCGCACCGGGACCAGCTGCGGCCGGTCCGGACAAGGAGCACATCGTCGGCCCTCGAACCACTGCGACATGACCCAGGCTCGTGTCCTCGTCGCGGCCGCCCTCCTGCTCCTGGCGCTGTATGTGACGGGCGCCGTCGCGCTCGGCACCACGCCGCAGGTCGACGATTCCAGCGCGCACCTCGCCGCGTGGTTTCGCGACAACCGCGACGCCGCGCGCCTCTACGCCTGGACGGCGGCATTCGGGACGCTGGCCGTGGCGACTCTCGCCGCGATCATTCGCGGGCTGCTGCCGGCTCCGCACCGCGACGTGTTCCTGCTCGGTGCCGCGGCGTTCGTCGTCGAGACCGCCGTCCAGGCGTGGTTCTGGGCCGGACTGGCACTCGATCCGGGATCGCTCGATCCGGCGACGGTGCGCCTGGCGTTCAATGTCGTCAGCTTCTGGGGGCCGGTCCTGACCGGCGCCACGATGGCGATGATCGGCGCGGTCACGGCACTCGGCCTGCGCTCGCGGCCCGCGATACCACGATGGCTCACCGTTCTCGGGGTGATCGCCTTCCTCGAACAGGCCATCGAGACGATCACGGTCTTCGGCACGAGCGGCTTCACGGCACCGGGCGGCGCGATGAACCTGCAGGTCGGGGCCGGCGTCACCCTGGTCTGGATCGTCGGCCTCGTCGCGTGGGCGGCGCGCGAACTGGGCGAGCGGGCGCGTGGCACTGAGGAGCCGACGCCGGCCGTGTAGGCCGCGGCCCGCGTCAGCTCTCCCGCGGCCCGACGTCAGCCGCGGCCGCCAGCCACGCCCGTGCCTGCGCATACGCCTCGCGGGTCGAGTCGCCGACCGTCGCCGACGCCTGCAGCACCGTGACGGCGACCTGCAGGTCGACGCGGCGCGTGCGGATCATCTGCTCGGTGAGCGCCGGGTCGACGCCGCTGAGAAAGAGATGCCCGCCGGCCGCGCGGATCCGCTCGGCGTAGTCGGCCAGCACGATGAACGACGTCGCACCCAACCGGCTGCGCCCGCGTAGGCGCAGGATCACGACGGGGCGCGTCGCGCCGGCCGGGTCGGGCAGGCGCACCTGGAGCGTGCGCGCGCCTGCGAACTGGAGGCTGCCGTAGATGTGGAGCAGCGTCACCTCGTCGCTCGGCAGCCTCGCGGGCGCGGGTTCCTCGAGGAAGCGGTCGTCATCGGTGAGCTGCGCTCGCATCAGGGTCAGGTCCTCGGCTTCCTGGCCGAGCTGGAGGAGCAGGGAGAGCGAGACGCCGATGCCGACCGCGGCGGCGACCGGCAGCACCAGCGTCGCCAGGAGCGTCGTGACGAACGCGATCCGCGAGGCGGTCCCCGTCCGCGCGATCGTGTCGATCCGGCCCGTGCGCAGCGAGCTGGCCGCCGCGAAGATCAGCACCGCCGCGAGCGTCGGGATCGCGATCTTCCCGACGAGCCCCGAGAAGACGACGACGATCAGCAACATCCAGATCCCGGAGAAGATCGCCGCCCAGCGGCTGCGCGCACCGGCGGCGATGTTCAGCGCGCTCTGCCCGACGGACCCGCCGACGGGCTGGCCGCGGAAGAGGCCGGCGGCGATGTTGCCGACCCCCTGCGCCAGGAAGTCCCGGTCAGGGTTCGTGAGCGAGCCATCCGGGTTCGGGGCGCTCTCGGCCACCCCGGTGCCCTGCACAAGCACGATGATCGTGATCGCCGCCGCGCCGACGAGCAGGTTCAGCGACGTGAGCAGGGAGAGCGCCGGCAGGTGCGGCATCGGGATCCCCGTGGGGATGTCGCCCACGTCCTCGACGCGCGCGATCCCGCTCAGACCGAGCGAGATGAGCGTCGGGACGATCAGCGCGATGACCGAGGCGAACGTCGCCAGGCGCGTCCGCGTCAGCCCGATCATCAGCACGAGGGCGGAGAGGCCGACCGCCGCCGACGTCCACGAGATCGCGCCCGGGTGCGCCACGACGTCCCACGCCTTCGCGAGCGACACGGAGCCTTCGGCGGGCGCTCCGAGCAGGTCGCCGAGCTGGCCGAAGATGATGTTGAAGGCGACGCCGGTGAGGAACCCGGTGAGGACGGAGACCGACACGAAGCGCGTGTAGCGGCCGAGCCGCAGCAGACCCGCCGCCACCATCAGTGCGCCGGCCAGGATCGTGAGCAGGAAGAGCGCGTCCGACCGGTCGGCACCGGAGAACCCGCTGACCGCCGAGCCCGCCGCGAGCGCCGCCGCGGTCGTGGTCGTGATGACCATCCGCTGGGTGCTCGCCGTGAGGCCGCCGGCGATCGGCCCGGCGATGCTCGCGTAGAGCCCGTAGACGGGGTTCACCCCGACGAGCACGGCGGCCGCCATGCCGTCCGGGACGCTGCCGATCGCGCCGGGCACGCCCGCGACCGCGTCGGTGCCGAGCGTTCGGCGATCAGGGCGCAGCGACGTTAGCCGCGCCCTCACCCCCCGGGGGGTCATCCACCCACGGCGTTCGCGGGGCCCGGCTGTGGGCGGGGGCGGACGAGCAGCACCACGCTGACAAGCGCGATCCAGGCGGGGAAGACGTACACCGCCGGCGTGCTGATCGTGACGTTCACGAACTCGACGATCCCGACGACGTAGGTGAGGACGATCAGCCATCGGGGGAGTGCGCGCGTCCCGCGGGCGAGTGCGGCGGTCGAGAACATCACGAGGGTCGCGACGCGGGGCGTGAACACGGAGAGCACCGTGACCGCCAGAGCCCGCGAGATCGACGCGGCACCGGGGTCCGGCGATCCCCCCGCCTCGACGAGAACCGCCGGGGCCGCGAGGACTGCGGCGCCGACGAGCATCAGGCCGGCCAGGATGATGGCGCCCCCGAGGAAGACGGTGCCGACGAGCCTGGGCTCCCGCTCGCCGAGACGGCTGCGCACCACCCCGACGAACCACATGAACGCAATCGTCGAGAAGACGATGAGCTGGAGCGCCACCACCGCATCACGGCCGACATCCGGACCGCGGTAGAAGTGCCTGATCTCGGCGTCACTCGCGCCCGCCACAGGGCTCGTGAGCAGGACGCCGAGCCCGACCGACCATCCGACGGCGCAGATGATCCCGGCGATCGCCGCCGCCTCGACGGAGGCCAATCGTGTGCGCCACCGACGCGGCACGGGCAGGGACGCGCCGACGGGTGCGCCCTCCGCCATCAGACGGGGGCGGGCGCTCGATATCCCGGTCGCTCGCCTGCCGAAGGGGTGAGGCGCTTCGCCGCGAGTTGCTCGTGGAGGAGTCCGAGCATCGTCTGCTGCAGCGCGCGGGAGTGCTCGTCGGCGTTGCTCGGGTGGGCGAGGTTGCGTTCCTCGAAGGGGTCGACGGTCAGGTCATACAGCTCGAACTCGTCGGGCTCGGGCTCGGTCACGGTGATCGTCTTGCGGCGGCGCAGCCGCTCGTCCCGCTCCCCCGGGACGGTCCAGAACTGCTGGTTGTCGTGGTAGCGCGAGAACTTGACCAGGTGCGGCTCGCCGTCCAGGTCGACCTGCGCGACGACGGTCTCGACATGGTTGGGCTGGATGATCTCGGCGTACACGCCGACCTTCCGCGCGACGCGCTGGAACGGGCTGGCCGGCGGCATGCTGCCCTCGCTGATCTCATCGTCCGTCACGAACAGCACCGGCTCGGCCGATGCCGTGGGGACGGCGGCGCGGATCGCCGCGGACAGGTCGCGTCCGACGAGCGGACGCGCGTCGGAATGGCTCTCGCGGAGCTCGGCCAGGGTGCGGCCCTGGTCGATCCCCGCAAGGCCCAGCAGGGTCGGGATCAGGTCGGCGTGGTTCGTCGGGACCTCGAGTTCCCGGGCGCCGCCCGGGAACAAGGGGCTCGAGACGACGAACGGCACCCGGAGCGTCTCCTCGTAGGCGTTGTGCCACTTCTGGTGCATCCCGCCATGGGCGCCCAGCATGTCGCCGTGGTCGGAGCTGAAGACCACGATCGTGTCCTCCGCCGCGCCACTCTCCTCGAGCGCGTCGAGCACGCGGCTGATCTGCTCGTCGATCGTGGCCTGCAGCTGGTAGTAGAACTTCAGGTGCGTCTCGATCCACGGCTGCGGAGCGAGCAGCCTGCCCCACACGTCCACCATGCTCTGCTGGCACCCCGGCTTGGTCGACAGGTCCTCATCGCGCGTCGGCGCCTGCTCCATGCTCGGGACGTCACCCGGGCGGTAGCGCAGCCCCTGGGTGAGGCCCACGACACCGAACAGCGCGATGTCGTGCGGGTTCAGGAACGAACAGACCGTGAGCCACGGAGCGCCGCCCTCGTCGGCGCCCAGGCGCTCCAGCAGGGCGATCGTCTCATCGGCGGTGAACGGATCCTTCACCGTCCCGGTGTTCTGCGGTCCCAGGCCGTGCGGCTCAGGCCCGACCCATTCCGAGAAGCCCCAGGGCTCCAGCAGGTCGGCCTCGAGGTAGCGCTCGACCCCGTCCGGGATCGGGGTGCCGTCGGAGGTGATCGACGGCTCGTCCCCGTCGCCGTCCCGGGCGGGGAGGTGCGCATGCGAGACGTGCCACTTGCCCTTGTAGAACGTGCGGTACCCGGCGGCGTGGGGACGCCGTCCGGCGCCAGCCAGGACATCTCGTCGCCGTCGGCGCTCTTGGCGATGCCGTCGGTCTGCGTGACGCCGTGCAGCGACGGATAGTGCCCGGTCAGCAGCGACGCGCGGCTGGGCGCGCACGCAGCCGACATCGGGTAGTGACGGACGAACGACACACCGTTCTCCCGCAGCCGCTCCTGCCCCGGGGTCACCTCGCGCCGCCACGCCCCCAGCTCCTCCGACTCGTAGGGCGGCGGATACCGCAGCTGGTCGGTGAGGATCACCAGGACGTTCGGACGGCTCATCGGCGAGACCCTACGCAAAGCCTCGCGTGGGTCGCCTCAGCTTGGCGCCCGGCCAGCAGCCGATCAGGTGGCGGCGCGCCCTCGCCTTCGCGACTCGACGCGCCGCTCGGGAGCGTGCGTTGCGTCAGCCGCCGATTCACGGATCCCATCGACGGACGCCGATGCTGGCCGCCGCGACCCTCCCCAGAACGACAGAACCCCCGCATCAGCAGGGGTTGTGTTGATGGAGCCAAGGGGGATCGAACCCCTGACCTCCTGCTTGCAAAGGAGAAAAAGGGT
>DAIPYF010000195.1:0-5348 GCA_036782855.1 Solirubrobacteraceae bacterium | reverse complement strand
CAGGTCACGGTGAGGCTTCCGCGGGCCTCTGCGGTGGGCGTCGCGCCGGCCGCGAGCGCCTCCCCGCCGCCCTCGCCCCAGCCCCGCTGCCCCGCGGCCAGGGTGGCCGCGGGGGCGATCCGGTCCGCGAGCGCGCGCACCGCGTCGCCCGCCGGGCGCGGCTGCCGGCGGCCGGCGCTCACGCCGCCACCGCCTCCTGCCGGACGACGCCGGGCGCGACCGCGAGGCGGACGGCACCGGACCCGTCGGCGTCGGGCACGTGCGCGAGGTCCGTCGTCGTGACGACGACCTGGCCGACGCGTGTGACGCGCGCGACGAGACGCTCACGGCGCTCGGCGTCGAGCTCGCTCATCACGTCGTCGAGGAGCAGGAGCGGCGGATCCTCGCGCGCCTCGGCGAGCGCGTCACGCTCGGCGAGCAGGAGCGCCAGGAGCGCCAGGCGCTGCTCGCCCTGTGACCCGTAGGCGCGCAGTTCACGCCCGTCACGCGACAGCAGCAGGTCGTCGCGGTGCGGCCCGTGCCCCGTGAAGCCGCGCGCCAGGTCGGAGTCCAGGCGCTCCCGCAACTCGGCGGCGAACTCCTCGGCCGTCTCCGCACGCGACCGCGGGCGGTAGCGCAGCTCCGTGTCACCCGTCAGCCCGAGCTCGGCCGCGATCTCCGAGACGCCGGGCGCGATGAGCGCTGCGGCCCGCTCCCGGGCGTCCCGCAGCGCAAGCGCGTGACGACCCAGCTCGAGGTCCCACGTCTCCAGCGACGCCGGCGCCGCAGCGCCGGATCGCACCCGGGACACCAGTGCATTGCGCTGGGCGAGCGCCTGGGCGTACGCCCGCCGCGAGGTCGACCGCGCCGGCCAGAGCGCAGCGACCACCTGATCGAGGTGGGCGCGACGACCTGCCGGCGCGCCCTTGACCAGTTCGAGCCGGTCCGGCAGGAAGACGCTGACCAGCGGGCGGAACCCGACGTCGAACAGCCGCTCCACCGGTGCGCCGTCGGCCGTCAGCCGGCGCGCCTGCGCGGGCTCGTAGCCCACCGCGATCTCGTGCGCCCCGTCGACCGCCTCGATCTCCACCTCGACGCGCAGTGCCTGCTGGCCGAAGCGCACGACCTCGCGATCGTTCCCGGTGCGACACGAGCGGCCGGTGAGCCCGATGTACAGCGCCTCCAGGAGGTTCGTCTTGCCGGCGCCGTTGGGCCCGTGGATGACCGTGAGGCGCGGACCGAGCCGGACCTCGGCGCGCTCGTAGGTGCGCACGTCGCGGACGCGCAGCAGGCGCACCGTGGGCATCAGACGTTCAGGCGGATGGGCATGATGAGGTAGAGGAAGCCGCTGCCGTCCGCGGACTCGAGCAGGCCCGGGCGCAGCGGGCTGATGAGCTTGAGGATCACCTTGTCGGCCGCGGCGCTCTGCAGGCCGGCGGTCAGGAACTCCGGGTTGAACCCGATCTCGAATGGTTCGCCCGCGAACGGCACCGCGAAGCTGTCGCTCGCCTCGCCCACGTCCGGGGTCTGCGCCGAGATGCGCAGCTCACCCTCGGAGAACGACAGGCGCAGCGGGGCGTTCTTCTGCGCCATCAGGCTGATGCGTTCGACGACCTCCAGGAACTCGGCAGTGTCGAGCGTGAGCTCGTGCTCGAACTGGTCGGGCAGCAGTTGCCGGTAGTTCGGGAACTGACCATCGATGAGACGGGAGGAGAGCGTCACGTCCCCGACGGCGAACACGACCTGGTTGGCGCGGACGCCGATGCTGATCGTCTCGGCCTCGGGCGTGGTCAGCCGGCCCAGCTCCTCCAGCGCCCGCGCCGGGACGTTCGCCTCGAACCCCGCGGCCAGCGGGGCTTCGAGCGTCGTCTCCTTCACGCTCAGCCGGTAGGAGTCGGTTGCGACCATGCGCAGTGCCGTGCCCTCCGCGGAGACCAGCACGCCCGTGAGGATGGGCCGCGTCTCGTCTCGCGAGGCCGAGCGCGAGACGCGAGCGATCGTTTCGGTGAACGCGGTCGCCGGCAGGACGACGGTCGTGTCGCCGCCGGGCTCGGGGAGGACGGGGAAGTCCTCGGCGCGCAGCGTCCGCAGGTGGAACGTGGCGCTGCCGCCCATGAGCTCGACGTCCTGCTGCTCGGGGCGCAGCTCGATCGTCACGTCCGAGCCGGAGAGACGCCGGACGACCTCGAGCAACAGGCGCGCCGGCAGGACCACCTCGCCCGGACGCTCGACTGCGGCGGCGATCGGAGAGCGCAGCGCGATCTCCTGGTCGGTGGCGCGCAACTCCACGCCGGCGTCCGTCGCGGAGATCTGCACGCCGGAGAGCGCCTGGATGGCTGATCGGGTGGACGCGACGCGCGCCAGCACCTGCAGGTGCGCGACCAACACGTCATGGGCGATCGAGATCTTCACGGACGACTCCTAGAAAGCTGATCAGACGTCATAAGGCTGTCGATGGTGTCGATGGTCTGCGAAAGCCCTGCGCGGCTGCGGGTTGGCAGCGGACCGCGACGCTGTCGATGAACCGGGGAGTCTGTCATTCGTCCCGGTCGGGTCGGGTGGTGTCGAGATCACTGCACAGGCGTGTCGACAGATCGGTGACCGTCTGACCGAGCTCGGGGTCCGCGGCGATGCGTTCGGCTGTGCGGCGGCAGGCGTGCAGGACCGTCGTGTGGCCGCGCCCGCCGAACTCGGCGCCGATGACGGGGAGGCTGGCATCGGTGTGCTCGCGCGCGAGGTACATCGCGACCTGCCGAGGCCAGGCGACACGTGCCGCACGTGATGGGGAGAGCAGGTCCTGACGTGTGATGCCGAACGCCTCGCACGTGAGGCCCTGGATCTCCTGGACGGTGGGTGCGCGCCGGGTGCCCGCGGTGCGCTGAGGGCCGTCGTCGGGCGCGAGGTCGTCGAGGACCTCGCCGGTCAGCTCGGCGTCGAGGGGCCTCGACGTGAGGGAGGCGAACGCCACGACGCGGATGAGTGCACCCTCGAGCGCGCGGAGATTGACGGTGATGCGGCGGGCGATGGCCTCGACGACCTCCACCGGCGGAGGCGGGATGCCGTCGAGGGCGGCGCGCTTGAGGAGGACCGCGCGCCGGGTCTGCAGGTCGGGCGGCATGACCTGGGCCACGAGCCCGGACTCGAACCGGTCGCGCAGGCGGTCCTCGAGCTTCGCGAGGTCCCGTGGCGGGCGGTCACTCGTGAGCACGATCTGCGCACCGGCTTCGCGGAGGTGGTTGAAGGTGTGGAAGAACTCCTCCTCGGTCCGCGCCTTGGCCATGAGGAACTGCACGTCGTCGACGAGCAGCACGTCGACGTCGCGGTGGCGCGCCTTGAAGGCGTCGATCCCGCCGCCCTGGAGCGCGCCGATGAACCCGTTCGCGAATCCCTCCGCGCTCGTGAGTCGGATGTGCAGGCCGCCCGCGTGGTCCTCGAGGTAGGTGGCGATGGCGTGGAGGAGGTGCGTCTTGCCCACGCCCGGCGGTCCGCAGATGTAGAGGGGGTTGTAGGCCGTGCCGGGGTTCTCGGCGACGGCGAGCGCGGCGGCGTGGGCGAAGCGGTTGGACCCGCCGATGACGAACTGGTCGAAGGTGTAGCGGGGGTTGGGCTGTTGTCCCGGGGATGGCACCGGAGCGACGTCCGGCTGCGCCTGCGTGGCACGGTCAGGGGTGGCGGCAGGCGCACGACTGCCGTCGACGGCCACCTGGACCTGCGGACCCAGGGTGCTCGCGGCGCTCGCCTCGAGCACGCGACCGAAGCGCTCCACGATCCAGTCGCGGGTCTCCGCCGGCGCCTGCAGGACGAGGCGCGCCCCGTCGTACGCGCCGACGGTCAGCGGCGCGAGCCACACGTCGAAGAGGGAGTCCCCGACGGCCGCCCGCAGTTCAGCGGCGAGGACGGTCCAGGTGTGCTCCAGCGGCTCGGCGTTCATGGCAGGGGCGTGCGGCTCCGGTGGAGCTGGCGGCCCTTGGAAGAGGATCGGCCCCCCGGAAGGGAGCCGCGCAGCGCCACGCTAGCAGAGGGGATCGGCGCGCCGGTGCGTGGGCGCCGGCCTTGTGGAGACGATGCCGCACAGCGCGGAAAAATCCGCCGTGCGCACGCAGAGGGGCCGTGCACGAGCCGTGTCGGCCACCCGATCGGGGGACGGCTATCATGCTGCGTTCCCGACCCCGGTCTTCCGCATGAAGCGCACCTACCAGCCCAAGAAGCGCAAGCGCGCCCGAGCACACGGCTTCCGCGAGCGCATGAGCACCCGCGCAGGCCGCGCCGTGCTCCAGCGCCGCCGCGCCAAGGGCCGCAAGCGGCTCACCGTCTGACGGTGCCCGACGCGCCCCGCCCCTCCCGGCGGCAGCGGCGTGGCCGCCTGTCACGGAGTGCGGAGTTCGATCGCGTCTACCGTCAGGGACGCTCCTTCGGCAACCGCTGGATCGTGCTGCACGCATTCCCGCGTGAGGACGCCGGCGCGCTGGCCGAGCCGCCGCGACTGGGCCTGAGCGTGTCCCGCAAGGTCGGCGGCGCCGTCGAGCGCAATCTCGTCAAGCGCCTGCTGCGCGAGGCGTTCACCGCGGAGAGCGGCGCACTGCCCGCGGGACTCGACGTCGTGGTCGTCGCGCGCCCGGAGGCGCGCGAGCTCGCCGAGCGTGACGGCCTGGCGGGCGTGCAGGGTGCGCTGGCCGAGCTGGTCGGCCGCGTCGCGGGCTCCGCCGGCGCGCAGGACGCCGCATGAGCGCGCTGCGCCGGATGGCGACGGCGCCGATCGTGGCGTACCAGCGGCTGATCTCCCCCGCCCTGCCCCGGCGCTGCAAGTACGAGCCGACCTGCTCGGCCTATGCCACGCAGGCGATCCGGGAGTTCGGCATACTCCGCGGCTCGGTCCTCGCGGTGTGGCGCCTGCTGCGCTGCAATCCGTTCAGCCACGGCGGTTTCGATCCGGTCGCGGCACAACGCCTGTTCCGGACCACCCCGACCTCGCCTCCCGAGTCCCCCCTCACCCGCTGATCTCCATGCCGTTCGTCCTGGCGAACATCTTCCAGCCGATCATCGACGTGTTCGAGCAGGTTCTCCTGTTCTTCCACGACACGGTCGGCTTCGGCTGGGGCGCGTCGATCATCGCGATGACGATCGTCGTGCGGACGCTGATGCTGCCGCTGACGATCAAGCAATTCCGGTCGATGCAGGGTCTCCAGCAGCTTGCGCCGCAGATCAAGGCGATTCAGGAGAAGTACAAGGACGACAAGCAGCGCCAGAACCAGGAGATGATGCGGTTCTACCAGGAGAACAAGGTGAACCCGTTCGGGTCCTGCCTGCCCCTGGTGCTGCAGCTCCCGGTCTTCATCTCGCTGTTCTACATGCTGCGGAAGGACCTGAAG
>DAIPYF010000194.1:0-5390 GCA_036782855.1 Solirubrobacteraceae bacterium | reverse complement strand
TCAAGGGCGTCTGGAAGAAGCACAAGCGGATCGTGTTCGACGGCGACGGCTACTCCGAGACGTGGCACAAGGAGGCCGCCAAGCGCGGGCTCGCGAACCTGCGCACGACGCCCGACGCGCTGCCGTGGCTCGTCGAGAAGCAGACGATCCAGGTGTTCGAGCGGTACGAGGTCCTGACCGAGCGCGAGCTCGAGTCCCGCTTCGAGGTGTCCGTCGAGCAGTACTCGACGAAGCTCAACATCGAGGCGGAGGTCGCCGCGTCGATCGCCCGCACGATGATCCTGCCGGCCGCCGTGCGGTACCTCGGCGAGCTGAAGGCCGCGGGCGTGACCGCCCCCGCGACCGAGCTGAAGGGGCTGATCGACAGCTTCGTCAAGAAGCTGGGGACGCTCGAGAAGGCGAACGCCGGCCATCCGTCGGCCGAGGGCCTGGAGCTCGCGAAGTACATGCGCGACAAGGTCATCCCGGCGATGGACGCGACCCGCGCGGTCGCGGACGACCTCGAGAAGGTCGTCGCGGACGACCTGTGGCCGCTCCCGAAGTACTCGGAGATGCTGTTCATCAAGTAACCGCAGACGACACACGATGCTGTGCGCAGGCCCCGCAACCGCGGGGCCTGCGTCGTTGCGGACCGGCGCGTGCGCTCGTGCCCGCGGGCTAGCCTGCCGATGATGGGAGTGATGCGTGTCGGAGCGCGACGCCTGGTCGTCGGATTCCTCGTCGCGGCCATGGGCGCGGCGGGTTTCGCCGCGACCGCGCACGCCGCCGGGACGAACCGCATCGTCGGCGGCGCCCAGGTGTCGATCAGCGAGCATCCGTGGCAGGTGGCGATCGCGCGGCACAGCGTCGCCGACGCCTACGATGCGCAGTTCTGCGGTGGCGTGATCGTCGACGAGCTGCACGTCATCACCGCCGCGCACTGCCTTGACGCGCAGGCACCGTTCGGGGTCGCGGAGGACGGCGACAGCCGCGACGTCATCGCGGGCATGGCCGACCTGGAGGGCCCGACGGGCGCGCCCGCCCAGCGCATCCGGATCGCCACCTGGGGCGGGATGCCGCAGTTCGACCTCTCCTCCAACACCCCCGGGCCGTACGACGCCGCGCTGGCGACGCTCTCGCAGCCGCTCGACCTGTCCGGCCCGGAGGCGCGCCCGGCGGTCCTCGTCGGGTCCGGCCAGCTCACCGGCGCCGGCGTCACGACGCGCGTGAGCGGCTGGGGCCTGACCGAGGCCGACCTGTACCCCCCGGAGCTGCGCGCGACCGATCTGCTCACCGTGAGCGACGGCGACTGCGCGTCCTTCTACTCGCCCGGCGACGTCGACGCCGCGACGATGCTCTGCGCGATCGCGCCGGGCCGCGACTCGTGCAGTGGCGACAGCGGCGGTCCGCTGACCGCCGCTGACGGCACGCTGCTGGGGCTCGTGAGCTGGGGCGCCGACCCGTGCGCGAGCAGCGACGGCGCCCCCGGCGTCTACACGGAGCTCGCGAACCCCACGATCGCCGGGTTCATCCGCGACTTCCAGCCGACGACCGGCGGCCTGGAGTACGCGCCCCCGCAGTCCTCCGCTCCGCCCGTGCTCGTCGGGATCCCGAAGTCCGGGGACACGCTGACCTGTCTGCCGGGAACGTGGAACTCGACGGCGGGCACGCCCGACCTGGACTACGCGTTCCGCACGCCCCAGGGTGTGCAGCTGCGCGGCTGGTCGGCGAGCCCGGCGTTCACGCCCGGCGACGCAGACGGCGGGCGCCGCGTCGTGTGCGTGGTGCGCGCCCGTGACGCGACCGGCGCGACGATGGCCGCGGCCGTCGCGAGCGCGCCGGTCATCGGCCCGCCCACGCCGCTGGTGGTGACCCCGGATCCCGCGCCCGCGCCCGCTCCCGCGCCCGCTCCGTCGCCCGCGCCGGCGCCCACCCCGCGTGCGCCCGTGGACACGGTGGCGCCCCGCACCGCGTTCGTGTCGGTGCGCTGCACCAGGCGGCGCTGCACCGTGCGGGTCCGCGCCACCGACGCGGGGTCCCCCGTGAGCGGTGTGCGCGACGTGCGCATCACCGTGCTCCCGGGCCGCGGCAGCGCGCGGACCGTGACGGCGAAGTCGCGTGGAAAGGGCCTGTACGAGGCCCGCTTCACGCGACTGCGGCGCGGCACCGCATGGTTCACGGCGATCGCTCGCGATCGCTCGGGGAACCGCCCCGCCGCGTTCACGCTGCACCGCGCGACGGTTCGCTGAGCACCTCCGCCCGGCGGCGAGGCAGGGGTTCGCGGTCGCGGCGCGAAAGCGACCGGAGCGATGCAGCCGCGTCGCGCGTCGGCCGCCCCGCGCGCCCGACACCACCCGCTTCCCAGGAGGAACCGTGCACCACCGCATCTCCAAGCGCATCGGCGCGACCGCGCTGCTCGCCATGGCCGGGCTGCTCGGCACGCTGCTGATCGCCGTGCCCGCCGCACCCGCCGCCACGATCAACGCCTGTCAGAAGAAGAAGGGCGGGACGATCCGGATCGTCTCCTCCAAGACGAAGTGCAAGAAGACCGAGAAGAAGATCAAGTGGAGCACGACGGGCTCCGCCGGCAAGAACGGGACCAACGGCACGAACGGGACGAACGGCACGAACGGCGCCGCCGGGACGAACGGCGCGACCGGCGTCGCCGGCCAGCCGCAGAAGGGCTTCGCGTTCAACGCGCAGTCGGACATCGGCGGCCTCCTGATCAACAACTACACCGCGCTCTTCACGGTCGGCGACGTGAGCGTGCGCATGGCGTGCGGCAACTTCATCGCGAACATCCTCGGGATCGAGGCGACGGCCCCGGCCGGCAGCACCTCGCACACCGGCATGATCGTGACGCGCTCCAACGGCAGCGAGTCCCCGCAGGTGAATCCGGAGGCCATCCAGAACGACAGCGTGACGTCGAACACGAGCATCGCGGTCCTCATCACGAACACGACCGGAGACCTCGTCAACCTCGGGCACGTCACCGGAACGATCACGACGCCGACGCAGGTCGTCATGTTCACGTTGGCGCTCAAGGTCGGCCCGTCAGGTGCGGACGCCTGCACGGCCAAGGGCGGCGCGATCGGGATCCCGCGCTGAGCGGCTTCTGAGACATCCCGGCACCCGGCGCCCGCCATTCGGCGGGCGCCGGTCGTTTCGCGACCCGATCAGCCTTGACACACTCGTGTCAAGGTTGTGGGTTTTCCTGCTAGCCTGCGGCGAATGCCGCGTGACTACCTCGCCGCCGTCCGCCAGCGCGTCGTCATCTTCGACGGCGGCATGGGAGCCACGCTCGAGGAGGTCGACCTCACCGCGGAGGACTACGGCGGGCTGGCCGGCAAGTGCCACGAGGCGCTCGTCCTCAACCGCCCCGACGTCATCGAGAGCGTGCACGCGTCGATGGCGGAGGCCGGCGCCGACGTCGTCGAGACCGACACCTTTCAGGCGAGCCGCCTGAAGCTCGAGGAGTGGGGCCTCGGCGAGCACACGCTGGAGATCAACCGCAAGGCCGTCGAGATCGCCCGCCGCGCCGTCGGCGAGGAGCGGTTCGTCGCGGGCTCGATCGGCCCGACGGGCCACCTCCCCGCCTCCGACGACCCGACACTCGGCACGATCCGGTTCCCGGAGCTCGTCACGATCTTCGAGGAGCAGGCGCGCGGCCTCGTCGAGGGCGGCGCCGACCTCATCATCATCGAGACCGCGCAGGACATCCTCGAGGTGAAGGCCGCGATCTTCGGCGCGCGCGAGGCGTTCAGGGCAACCGGGCGCGCGGTGCCGATCCAGTGTTCCGTCAGCCTGCTGCCCAACGGCGGCAAGATGCTGCTCGGCACCGACATCGACGCCGTCCTCACGACGCTCGAGTCGCTGAAGGTCGACGTCATCGGCCTCAACTGCTCCACCGGTCCCGAGGACATGCGCGACGCGATCCGCTTCCTCGGCGAGTTCTCCAGCGTGCCGGTGCACTGCATCCCGAACGCCGGCCTGCCGCTGCAGGGCCCCGACGGCGAGACGATCTTCCCCGAGGAGCCCGCACCGCTCGCCGAGGCGCTCGGCGAGTTCATCGAGCGCTACGGCATCTCGATCGTCGGCGGCTGCTGCGGCACGACGCCGGCCCACATCAAGGCGATCGCCGACCGCTGCGCCGGACTCACGCCGCACGGGGGGTTCGGGCGCCCCGCACCGCGGCCCCAGCGCCTCAGCTCGATGATGGGCGGCACGGCGCTCGTGCAGGACCCGGCGCCGACACTCGTCGGCGAGCGCGTCAACTCGCAGGGTTCACGCAAGGCCAAGGAACTGCTGCTGGCCGACGACTACGACGGCCTCGTGCAGATCGCCGAGGACCAGGTCGAGGGCGGCGCGCACGTGCTCGACCTCTGCGTCGCGCTGACCGAGCGCACCGACGAGGACGAGCAGATGCGTCAGGTCGCCAAGCGCGTCTCGCTCTCCCAGCCCACCCCGCTGCAGATCGACTCGACCGAGCCGGACGTCATCAGGATGGCGCTCGAGCAGACGCCGGGCCGCGCGATCGTGAACTCGATCAACCTCGAGGCCGGCACGGGCAAGGCCGACGTCGTCGTGCCGCTCGCGGTCGCGCACGGCGCTGCGGTCATCGCGCTGACGATCGACGAGGTCGGGATGGCGAAGACCGCCGACCGCAAGGTCGAGATCGCCCAGCGGATCACTGCGCTGTGCGAGGCGCACGGCCTCGAGCGCGAGGCGCTCATCTTCGACGTCCTGACGTTCACGCTCACGACCGGCGACGACGAGTGGAAGCCCTCCGCGGTGGAGACGATCGCGGGCATCCGCCGCGTCAAGGACGAGATCCCGGGTGTGAAGACGTCGCTCGGCGTCTCGAATGTGAGCTTCGGCGTCTCCCCCGGCGCCCGCGCCGTCCTGAACTCGGTCTTCCTGCACCACTGCGTCGAGGCGGGGCTGGACCTCGCGATGGTCAACCCGAACCACATCACGCCGTACGGCGAGATCAGCGAGCACGAGCGCACGCTCGCCGACGACCTCGTCTTCAACCGCCGCGAGGACGCGCTCGAGCACTTCATCAACCACTTCGAGAGCAAGGGCGCCGAGGAGGAGACCTCCGGCGCCGCGGACCCCACCGAGGGCATGGAGCCCGAGGAGGCGCTGCACTTCCACATCCTGCGGCGCAAGAAGGACGGCGTGGAGGACTGGATCGACCGCAGCGTCGAGAAGATCGGCGCCGTCCCGACGCTCAACGAGGTGCTGCTGCCGGCGATGAAGGAGGTCGGCGACAAGTTCGGCGCCGGCGAGCTGATCCTGCCGTTCGTGCTGCAGTCCGCCGAGGTCATGAAGCGCGCTGTCGCGCGGCTGGAGAACTACCTCGACCGCATCGAGGGCTACACGAAGGGCACCGTCGTCCTGGCGACCGT
>DAIPYF010000193.1:0-5399 GCA_036782855.1 Solirubrobacteraceae bacterium | reverse complement strand
AGAACGAGCGCTTCCTGGAGTACTGGAACCTCGTCTTCATGCAGTACGACCAGGATGATTCGGACCCCACCGGACCCGTTCTCACCCCGCTGCCCGCGCCGTCGATCGACACCGGCCTGGGCCTCAACCGCATGGCGCTGATCCAGCAGGGCGTCGAGACGATCTTCGAGACCGACCAGTTCTCGCCGCTCATGGCGCTCGGCCGGGAGCTGGCGGACTCCGCGCGCGCCGAGGACGAGCGCGCGCTGCGGATCCTGGCCGATCACTCGCGCGCGATGACGTTCCTCATCGGCGACGGCATCGTCCCGAGCAACGAGGACCGGGGCTACATCCTGCGTCGCGTCATGCGGCGGGCGATCCTGCAGGTGCATCGCATCGGGATCGAGGGCGTCTTCCTGCCCCGCTTCGTCGAGCAGGTCATCGATCTGATGGGCCCGGCGTACCCGGAGCTCGTCGCTCACCGGCCCGCGATCCTCAAGTGGGTCACGGGGGAGGAAGAGGGCTTCCGCCGGACCCTGGAACAGGGCACGAAGCTCCTCGACGACCTGCTCGACGCAGGTGCGGTCGGCGCGGGCGAGGCGTTCCAGCTCCACGACACCTTCGGCTTCCCGATCGAGCTGACCCGCGAGATCGCCGCCGAGCGCGGCGTGCCGTTCGCGCAGGACGCCGAGTTCGAGCGCCTCATGGGCGAGCAGCGCGCCCGCAGCTCCGCCGCCGCCAAGGGCGGGAAGGTCGGGCGTGCGGAGGAGACGGTGCGCGCGCTCGGCTCCGAGCCGGCGGCGTTCGTCGGCTACGAGGATCTCGAGGTCCACACCGTCGTACAGGGCGTCGCGACCGAGGACGACGGGCGCGTGCTGGTGAAGCTCGCCGAGTCGCCGTTCTACGCCCAGGGCGGCGGGCAGGTCAGCGACGAGGGCACGGTGGCGTGCGAGGACGGCGACTGTCACCTCGAGGTCGTCGACGTCGTGCGCTCCGGCGACGACCAGGCGCTCGTCGTCCAGGCGGTGGAGGGCGAGCTGCGCGCCGGCGAGCGCGTGGTCGCGAAGGTGGACCGCGCGGCGCGCCACGCGACGGCGTGCAACCACACCGCCACGCATCTGCTCCACGCCGCGCTGCGCGCCCGTCTGGGCGACCACGTGCGGCAGGCGGGCTCGTACGTCGGCCCGGACAAGCTGCGGTTCGACTTCACCCACACCGCGAAGCTCAGCGAGGAGGACCGCCGCCACGTCGAGGACGAGGTCAACGCGTGGATCCTCGCGAGCCTTCCGGTGCGGCCGATCACGACGACGCTGGACGAGGCGAAGGTCCTCGGCGCGATGGCCCTGTTCGGCGAGAAGTACGGCGAGGTCGTGCGGATGGTCGAGATCGGCGACGGCGAGTTCTCGCGCGAGTTGTGCGGCGGCACGCATGTGCGCACGACCTCCGAGATCGGGCTCTTCCGGATCGTCAGCGAGGGCTCCAGCGCCGCGAACGTCCGCCGGATCGAGGCGATCACCGGGCCCGAGGCCGTGACCCTCATGCGCGAGCACGACGAGCTGCTGCGCGCAGCCGCCGACGCGCTGCGCACGCAGCCCGAGCGTGTGCCGGAGGCCGTCGCCCAGTTGCGGGACCGCGCCAAGCAGGCCGGGCGCGGCGGCGCGCAGGGAACCGGGGGCGTCGACGCCGCGGCGATCGCCGAGGGCGCGGTCCAGGTCGCCGGAGCGCAGGTGCTCACGGCGGTCGTCCCGGACGTCGACGCCAAGGCGCTGATGGAGATCGGCGACCTCGTGAAGGGCCGGCTCGGTGAGGAGGCGGCGATCGTCCTGGGCAGCGCCGCCGAGGGGCGCGTCCACCTGGTGGCCGCCGTGACCCCGGCGCTCGTCGCGCGCGGGGTGAAGGCGGGCGCCGTGGTCAAGGTCGCCGCGCAGGTCGCGGGCGGCGGGGGCGGTGGCAAGGACACGATGGCCCAGGCCGGCGGCAAGGATCCCGAGAAGCTCGCCGAGGCGCTGGAGGCCGCGCGCGCGGCGATCGCGGCGGCGCTCGGCGCCTGACCTGTGCGCGTGCTGGCCCTGGACTACGGCTCGGCGCGCTGCGGCTGCGCGCTGAGCGACGCGACGGGAACGCTCGCCACGCCGATCGAGCCCGTACTGCGGCCCGCGACCAAGGCGGGCCTGCGCGAGCTGCGCGAGCTGGTGAGCGGCCGGCAGGTCGAGCGCGTCGTCGTCGGCCTGCCGCTGGCGCTGTCGGGCGCGGACTCCGACCAGACGCGCGAGGCGCGCGCGTTCGCCGACCGCCTGCGCTCCGCGCTGGGGGGGACGCCGCCGGTCGAGCTCTACGACGAGCGGTTCACGACCGCGATCGCGCAGCGGACGGACATGGGCGGCGGGACGTCCGAGGACTCCCGCGCGGCCGCGGTCCTGCTTGACGACTGGCTGGCGCGCCACGGGCACGAGCACCGGGATCCGGGCGCGTGAGCGAGCGCAGCGAGGCCGAGCGCGAAGCGGCGCGGCTGGAGCGCGAGCGCCGGCGCGCGGGCGCCGCAGGGAAGCCGGCGGCGCCGCAGGGTCCGCCGGTCCCGCCCACCGAGCCCGAGCCCGAGCCGCCGACGCCGACGCCGGCGCCGGACCCGCCCACACCGGTCCGCCCCCCGGGCCTCAAGCGCCTGGGAGCGCCGACGGCCGCGCCGGGCCCGCAGCCCGGGGCGCCGGGCATGCCGCGGCATCCGCTGTCGGTCCCTCCGCGCCGACGCCGGACGCCGGGCAAGATCGCCGCGCTCGACGCGGCGGTCGCCCTCCTCGCCGGCCTGCTGCTGTTCGCCCTCTTCGCGGTCTTCACACCGTTCAAGGGCGACGGTTCCGGCCGTGTCCCGGTGACGATCCCGTCCGGGGCGAGCGCCGGTGACGTCGGCGACCTGCTCGCCGACAAGGGCGTCGTCGGCTCGGGCTTCTTCTTCTCGCTGCGCGCGACACTGGCCGGCGACCGCGACAAGCTGCGCGCGGGCCGGTACGTGCTGCGGCGCGACATGAGCAACGGCGCGGCGCTGGCCGCGCTGACGACCGTCCCGAAGGTCCCGCCCGTACGCGACGTCCTGATCCCCGAGGGCCCCGGCCGCCGCGAGGTCGCCCGACTCGTGGCCGACGCGGGGGTCCCGGGGGACTACCTCGCCGCCTCGGTCCGCAGCTCCGTCCTGCGTCCCAGGACGTACGGCGCGCCGCGCGGGACGCCGAGCCTGGAGGGCTTCCTGTTCCCGGCCACGTACCGCCTGAGGCGTGCCGCCACGGTGCGGACGCTCGTGCGCGAGCAGCTGCGCGCCTTCCAGCGCGCGATCGCGACGGTGCCGCTGCGCGACGCCCGCTCGAAGAACCTCACCGTCTACGACGTCCTGATCATCGCCTCGATGGTGGAGCGCGAGACCGCTGTGCCGCGCGAGCGGCGGATCATCGCCGGGGTCATCTACAACCGACTGAAGCGGGGAATCCCGCTCGGCATCGACGCCACGACCCGCTACGACGAGGACAACTGGTCCCGGCCGCTGAAGGTCTCCGAGCTGCGTCGCGACAGCCCGTTCAACACCCGCCTGCGCAAGGGGCTTCCACCGACGCCGATCGGCAACCCGGGACTCGCGTCGATCCGCGCCGCGGCGAACCCGGCCCGGACCGACGCGCTGTTCTACGTCGTCAAGCCGTGCGGCGAGGGGTCGCACGCGTTCTCGAGCACCGACGCCCAGTTCCAGAAGGACGTCGCGGCGTACGAGCGCAAGCGCGCCGAGCTCGGGGGCAGGGACCCGTCGACCTGTCCGAAGTGACCATGCCCGCCCGCGCCCACGACCACCTGCCGGCCGCCGCACGCCTGGGCGTCCTCGGATGGCCGGTCGCGCACAGCCGCTCGCCGGCGATGCAGAACGCGGCGCTGGCCGAACTGGGGCTGAGCGACTGGCGCTATCAGCTGCTCCCGGTGCCGCCCGAGGCGTTCGCGCAGACGGTGCGGGCGCTCGGCGCCTCCGGGCTGCGCGGCGCGAACGTCACGATCCCGCACAAGGAGGCGGCGCTCGCCGTCGCCACCACCGCGACCGACCGCGCACGGGCGATCGGGGCGGCGAACACGCTGACCTTCGGGGCCGACGGCGCCATCCACGCCGACAACACGGACGCGCCCGGGTTCCTCGCCGCCCTGCCCGCGCCCCCGGCACCCGGCGGCACGGCGCTCGTCGAGGAATCCATCCTCGAAGCCCTCAATTTCCGACGGCCACGCGCTCGTGGAGGCCGGGGTGGACGTCGCGGTGTGGAACCGCACCGCCGCACGCGCCGCCGCACTGACCGGTGACCTCGGGGGCCGAGCGGTCGCTGCGGCGCGCCCAGCGGACCTGCTCGTGAACTGCACGGCCGTCGGGCTCGGACAAGCGTCCACGGGCTTCGAGGAGTTGCCGCTCACCGCCGACTCCATAGGTACATACGCGACCGTGGTGGACCTCGTCTACCGCCCGGGCGGCACTCCGTTCCTCGACGCGGCACAGGCCGCGGGATGCTCGGTCGTCGACGGGCTGGAGATGCTGGTGCAGCAGGGCGCGCTGAGTCTGGAGGCCTGGACGGGCCTGCCGGCGCCGATCCGCGTGATGCGCGAGGCCGTCCGCCGGGACCTGCCCATCGCACCACATGAACCCCGACCATCCCCATCTGCGACCCGTGGGCGCACCGGCCCCTCCGACGGAGGGGGCGCTCGCCCGTGAGCCGGATGCGGACTGGGACGGCGTCACCCGGCCGCGGACCCGCGGCGGCCAGCGCTTCCTGAAGGACGTCATCGCCGAGCTCGGGCTCGCCGACCGGGAGCGCATCGAATACGCCCACGAGTCGGCGAGGATCGCCGGCACGACCTTCGAGGAGGCGCTGCTCCAGCACGGCGTCCTCAACCAGGAGCAGCTGTCGCGCGCGGTCGCCGAGCGCCACGGTTTCGAGCACATCGACCTTGCGGTCTTCAAGGTCGACATGGCAGCGGCGAACCTCATCAGCTCGGCGCAGGCCAAGCGCTACGAGGCGGTGCCCGTCGGGTTCATCGGCGAGACGACGCTGCGTCTGGCGATGTCCGACCCGGGCAACGTCATGGCGATCGACGAGGTCGCGCTCGTCACCGGGATGGAGGTCCGTCCCGCGGTCGCCTCCGGGGAGGACATCCGGGCCCTGATCACGCGGATCAGCCGCCTCGACGACGTCGTCCACGACGCCATCGAGGAGGGGACGGCGGAGGTCGCGGAGGTCGTCGACCTGCGCGAGAGCGCCGACGACGCGCCGGTCATCAAGCTCGTCAACTCGATCATCGCCCAGGGCGTCGAGCAGGGCGCCTCGGACATCCACTTCGCCCCGGACGGGCGCGAGCTGCGCGTGCGCTTCCGCGTCGACGGCGTGCTGCACGAGACGACAACGATC
>DAIPYF010000192.1:0-5457 GCA_036782855.1 Solirubrobacteraceae bacterium | reverse complement strand
CACGCACTTCGCCGCGCCGACCGAGGACTCGATCGCCGTCGGCGACGACCTCGCCAAGCGCTGGGGCCTGCCGAAGTGGCGCTACACGAACTCCGGCTCGGAGTCGACGATGGACGCGATCCGCATCGCGCGCGCCCACACCGGTCGCGACACCGTCATGAAGATCTTCGGCTCCTACCACGGCCATCACGACACGGTCATGGTCAGCATCGGCGTCGAGTACGACAAGATCGGCGACCGGCTGCACCTCGAATCGCTCCCGTACGGCGCGGGCATCCCCGACGCCGTCGTCCAGATGACGATCGCGGTGCCGTTCAACGATGCCGAGGCGATGGAGCACCGCATCAAGGAGCTCGACGCCGAGGGCCGCAAGCCCGCCTGCGTGATCATGGAGGCGGCGATGATGAACCTCGGGGTCGTGCTCCCCGAGCCCGGCTACCTCGAGGCGGTCCGTGAGATCACGCAGCGGTACGGCATCGTCCTGATCTTCGACGAGGTCAAGACCGGCATCTGCATCGCGGCCGGCGGCGCGACCGAGAAGTACGGCGTCCTCCCGGACATGGTCACGCTCGCCAAGGCGCTCGGCGGCGGCTTCCCCGTCGGCGCGATCGGCGGCAGCGAGGAGGTCATGGCGTGCGTCGAGGACGGCAGCGTCTACCAGGTGGGCACCTACAACGGGAACCCGCTCTGCATGGCGGCCGCGCGGGCGAACCTCGAGGAGGTCATGACCCCTGACGCGTACACGCGCCTGAACACGCTGAACGACCGCATCCTCGCCGGCTGCACCGAGGTCATCGAGAAGTACAGCCTCCCGGGCTATGCCGTCGGCATCGGCTCGAAGGGCTGTGTCACGTTCTCGACGAACAAGATCGTCGACTACGCGACCTTCAAGGAGGGCCAGGACGCCGAGCTCGCCGACCTCGCGTGGCTCTTCAACATGAATCGCGGCATCTACATGACGCCCGGTCGCGAGGAGGAGTGGACGCTCTCGGTCACGCACACCGAGGAGTCCGTCGACCGGTACGTGGCCGTCTTCGAGGAGATGGCCCACGAGATCACGCAGGGCTGAGGCGCCGGCTATCGCGGCGGCAGCAGCACGGCGAACAGTCGCTGCCGCTCGACGAAACCGGCGCGCTCGTACAGGCGCCGGGCCGGGTTGCCCTCGGTGACGACGAGGCCGACCGTGGCCATGCCGCCGGCACGGGCGGCGGAGAGCGCGGACGCCAGCAGCGCGGCGCCGGTGCCCGCGGGCGCGTCCGGGTGGCGGAACAGCTCGCCCACCCACGGCCCGCCCAGCGGCGGCACGCCGCGGTGGTCGTAGAGCAGCGCCGCACCGACCTCCTCGCCGCCGGCGACCGCGATGCGTGAGCAGGCGAGCTGCGTGCCGATCACCTCGCCGGCCATGAGCTCGCGCAGCTCCTCGCGCTCCCCGTCCCGGCCGAGCCCGGGACGGTGGTCGGGGTGCCCCGGCGGGTACGCGGCGATGTAGGCGTCGAGCAGCGCATCGGGCGCCGTCGCGCCGGCAGGGGCGACCGACACGCCGGCCGCCGGCGTGACCGGTGCGACCGCGGGGCCGAGGTCGCGGGTCATCACCACCACCCGGCGCCGCGCCGTCGCCCCGCGCGCGACGAGCAGCTCCCCGAGATCGACCGCCGCACCGACGATGTGCCCGCCCAGCGACGCCTCGGCGGCGGCCGCGACGTCCGCGAGCGCGACGCCGGGGGCGACGGCGACGTCATCCGCCAGCGGCAGCCCGTCGCGCGTACCGGGGACGAAGGTCGCGACCGCGCGCCCGGCCGCGTCGCGCAGAGCCTCCCTGTCAGCCATCGCCGTCGCGCAGCAGCGCGCGGCGCACCTTGCCGCTCGCGGTCTTCGGGAGGTCGTGGGCGAACTCCACGATGCGCGGGTACTTGTACGGCGCGGTCTCGTGCCTGACGTGGTCCTGCAGCTCGGCGGCGAGTGCGTCGGACGGCTCGTGGCCCGTGCGCAGCACGACGATCGCGCGCACCACCGACCCGCGCTCGGGGTCCGGCGCCGCGACCGCGGCCGCCTCCGCGACCGCGGGGTGCGAGACGAGCGCCGACTCGACCTCGAACGGCCCGATCCGGTAGCCGGCGCTGATGATGACGTCGTCCGCTCGGCCCTCGAAGTGCAGGTAGCCGTCCTCGTCCCGCGTCACGCGGTCGCCGGTGTGCCAGGCACCGCCGTCGCGCCGGTCGGCGTCCACGACCCACGCGCCGTCGGCGCCGTGCCGCACGCCCTCGCCCAGGTAGCCGAGGAAGAACGTCGGGTCGGTCGCCGGGTCCAGGCACAGCTCGCCGTCGTCGATCCAGAGCTTCACGCCCGGGAGCGGCGGGCCCATCGACCCGGGCCTGGGGTCGCGCCCCACGGGCTGACCGGTCGTCTGCCCGGTCTCCGTCTGCCCGTAGCCGTCGCGGATCCACAGTCCCGTCGTCTCACGGAACGCGCGCAGCACCTCGGGGTTCAGCGCCTCGCCCGCGGCGACCAGGCCGCGCAGGGACGCCACCGGCCGCGGCTCGGCGCGTGCGGCGATCACGCGGTACTCCGTGGGCGCCATGCAGAGCACGTTCACGTGCTCGCGATCGAGGATGTCGAGCCGCTCGTGCGGGTCGAACCGGGCGTCGTGCAGCAGCGCCGCCGCGCCGCGCATCCACGGCGCGATGAAGACGTTGCGCGCGGACTTGCTCCAGCCGCTCGCCGCGGTGCACCAGACGAGGTCCCCAGGCTGCGCGCCGAGCCAGTGCTCGGCCTGCAGGTGCTGGCCGTCGAGGTAGCGGTGCCCGTGGACGACCGCCTTCGCCTCGCCCGCTGTGCCGCTCGTGAAGGTGATGAGGCACGGGTCCCCGGGGGCGGCGCTCGCGTGTGGCGGGGCGCCGTCCTCCAGGCCCGGTGCGAACAGCGCCTCGTCGGGGACGAGCACGACCGGGCACGTCGGCGCTGCCGCCTCCAGCTCCGCGCGGTTGCGCTCGTCGCAGACGATCGCGGCGGGCCGCGCGACATCCAGCCGCAGCCGCAGGTCGTGCGCGCGCAGCTGCTCGGTGCAGGGCAGCGTGACGTACCCGGCCCGGAAGCACGCGACCATCGTCACGACCCACTCCGGCCGGTTGCCGACCAGGGTGAGCACGACCTCGCCGGGCCGCACGCCGTGACGGTGCAGCGCCGCCGCCATGCACGCCGAGCGCCGGGCGATCTCGCCGAACGCCCACTCGCGGCGCGAGCCGTCGCGCGCCAGCTCGACGAGCGCGAGCCGGTCGGGCGGCGCGGCCTCGACGACGTCGCGCGCGAAGCTCACAGAGCGGTCGCGACGAGCACGATCGCCAGCGAGTCCAGCAGGATCAGCGTCTGCAGCAGGCGGTTGGAGCCGTGGACGACGAACACGTGGACGCACGTCAGGGCGATCGCGACGACGACCAGCCCGAGCTTCGCGCTCATCGCCGAGTCCGACCACAGGTCGAGATGCGAGGCCATCATCGAGCCCGTGACGAACGCGACCGCCAGCGCCCCGAGGGACGCCCAGCCGAAGCGCCGGGCGATCGGCTGCATCCATTCGTGGGCCGGTCCGTCCTGGCCGCCCTGGGCGATGTAGGTCGGCACGACGGCCAGTCCGAGGAACAGCTGCCCGCCGACGAACAGCGCCATCGCGAGCAGGTGGATCCAGAGCACGACGTCCCATCCGGTGAGGTCCATGCCCGTCAGTCTCCCAGGATCATCTGCGTGCAGACGAAATTGGCCATCAGGCGGGCGTCGCGCTCGCGGTGGACCCGCACCTCCCACACCTGGGTGCGGCGGCCGACGTGGAGCGGCTCGCCGGTCCCGGTGAGCACGTCGCCGTCGACCCCCGCCGCGAAGACGTTCGTCTTCATCTCGACCGTCGTGAAGTTCGAGCCGGGCTCCAGCAGCCGCATCGTGCCCCACGCCGCGACCGTGTCGGCGAACGCGGTCCACACGCCGCCGTGGACGTAGCCGCCGGGATGCAGGTGCCGGCGGTCCACCGGCATCCGCCCGACGCAGCGCTCCTCGGTGATCTCCGTCAGCGTGATGCCCAGGTCTCCGGGGAACGAGCCGGCCAGCGCCTCGCGGCTGATCTGCGGCCTGATCGCGTCATTGCCCATCCGGGGAGCCTAGAACTCCCGTTCGTCCGTATCCTTGAGGAGTCGCCCGTGCGCCGCCCGCGCCGGGCTGAGCCCCAAGCCGCACAAGGAGCCCCTGAGCCATGGCCGTTGCCGTCCCCTTCGAGGACAAGACCGACGAGCAGAAGGCGATCACCGAGATGGTGCGCCAGTTCGCCGACGAGCAGATCCTCCCGAACGCCGAGCACTTCGATCACGAGGACGAGTTCCCCACCGACATCGTCGAGCAGCTCAAGGAGCTCGGCCTGTTCGGCGTCACCATCCCCGAGGAGTACGGCGGGATGGGTCTGGACCTCACGACCTACGTCATGATCGTCGAGGAGCTCAGCCGCGGCTGGATCTCCATCTCCGGCGTCATCAACACGCACTTCATCGGCAGCTACCTGCTCGTCAAGTACGGCACCGAGGAGCAGAAGCAGAAGTACCTGCCGCGCATGGCGACCGGTGAGATCCGCGCCGCCTTCTCGCTGTCGGAGCCGGAGATGGGCTCCGACGTGCAGGCGATCAAGACCGCCGCCAAGAAGATCGACGACGGCAGCTACGAGATCAACGGCCAGAAGATGTGGGTGACCAACGGGCTGCGCTCGTCGCTCGTCTTCGTGCTCGTGAAGACCGACCCCGACGCCGACCCGCGGCACAAGGGCTTCACCTGCTTCATCACGGAGAAGGAGCCCGGCGTCGCCGAGAACACCGGCGAGTACGCGGGCCTGATCGTCCCGCCGCAGATCAAGAAGCTCGGCTACAAGGGCGTCGAGTCCACCGAGCTCGTCTACGACGGCTACAAGTGCCCGGCCGAGAACATCCTCGGCGGCGAGGATGCGGGGCTGAACAAGGGCTTCGCGCAGATGATGGACGCGCTCGAGGTCGGCCGCGCGAACGTCGCCGCCCGCGGCGTCGGCATCGCCCAGCGCGCCCTGGAGCTGGCACTGAAGTACTCGCAGGAGCGCAAGACGTTCGGCAAGCCGATCGCCGAGCACCAGGCGATCCAGTTCAAGCTCGCCGACATGGCCACCCAGGTCGAGGCCGCGCGCCTGCTCACGATCCGCGCCGCACGCCTGAAGGACGCCGGCGAGCGCTCCGACATGGAGGCCGGCATGGCGAAGCTCTTCGCCTCCGAGGCCGGTCGCTTCTGCGTCGAGGAGTCCTTCCGCATCCACGGCGGCTACGGCTACTCCAAGGAGTACGAGATCGAGCGGCTCTACCGCGACGCGCCGCTGCTGCTGATCGGCGAGGGAACGTCAGAGATCCAGCGGATGGTGATCGGGAAGAAGCTCCTGCAGCGCCACAAGCTCTAGGTACGGCCCCC
>DAIPYF010000191.1:0-5467 GCA_036782855.1 Solirubrobacteraceae bacterium | reverse complement strand
AACAGCAGGGCCTCGTGCAGGGACGTCTTGCCACTGCCGCGGTGGCCGACGAGGGCGACGTTCCGGATGCGGTCCGCCTGGTGCATGCCTGCACTCCTTTCCTTGGAGGTGGAGCGCCCGACCCTACATGCAACGGCCCCTCGCCGAAGGCGACCGAGCGCCGACCTAGTCCGCTTCTATGAGCCCGGAGCGCAACCGCAGCACGGCCTTCGTGTGCAGCTGCGAGACGCGCGACTCGGTGACCCCGAGGACCTCGCCGATCTCGCGGAGCGTGAGGTTCTCGTAGTAGTAGAGCGCGATCACGAGCTTCTCGCGCTCGGGCAGGCGGGAGATCGACTCGGCGACGCGGTCGCGCAGGTCGCTCTGGTCGAGCGCGGCGGCCGGATCGGGGGCGCGGTCGTCGGCGATCGTGTCCAGGAGCGAGACGGAGTCGCCGCTGGAGTCGCTCACGGTCCAGAGCTCGTCGAGCGCCGCGATCGAGGAGTTCGAGATCTGGAGGATCGCGTCCTGGAACGCCTGGACGTCCATCTCCAGCTCCTCGGCCATCTCCTCGTCGGTCGGGGCGCGGTGGAGCTTGTGCTCGAGCTTCTGATGGGCGCGCTCGATCTCGCGGGCGCGGGCGCGGACCGAGCGCGGAACCCAGTCCTGCGAGCGCAGCTCGTCGATGATCGCGCCCTTGATCCGGGTGATCGCGTAGGTCTCGAACTTGATCTCGCGCTCGGGCTCGAACCGCTGGATCGCGTTGATCAGGCCGACGAGGCCGTAGGAGATGAGGTCGGCCTCCTCGACGTGCGAGGGCAGCCCGGACGCCATGCGCCCGGCGACGTACTTCACCAGCGGGGAGTAGGCGACGACGAGCCGTTCGCGCGCCCGCTGGTCATCGTCCGTCTTGTAACGGCGCCAGAGGTCGCGGAGCTCGACTGCCTTGACGTTCGCTTCCATATCTCCCGTCGCTAGGCCCGCGGATGACTGCGCCGGTAGGCGCTGAGCAGGCGGGCCGACTCTACCCGAGTGTAGATCTGAGTCGTCGAGATGCTGCTGTGGCCGAGCAGTTCCTGGATGGCGCGCAGGTCCGCCCCGCCGTCCAGCAGGTGCGTGGCGAACGAGTGCCGCAGGGCGTGCGGGGAGACGCCGCCCTGCAGCGCGGCGGCGCGGGTCCAGACCGCCAGGCGGCGCCGGACGTCCGACGTGGAGAGCCGCCGGCCGGACTTCGACAGGAACAGCGCGGGCTCGTCAGGGCTCGTGGCCAGTGCGTGGCGGCCGCGTTCGAGATACCGCGTGAGCGCCGCCAGCGCCGGCTCCCCGGCGGGGACGATCCGGGTCTTGCCGCCCTTGCCCTCGACCCGCAGGTCCTCGGCATCGAAGTGGACCGAGCCGGTGTCGAGCTTCACGAGCTCCTCGGCGCGCAGGCCGCACCCGTAGGCGATCTCCAGCAGCGCGCGGTCGCGCAGCTCGAGCGGGGTTCCGGCCGGGATCCGGTCGAGCAGCGCCGCAAGCTCGTCGGGCCGCAGCACGCGCGGCAGGTGCCGGACGCGCTTGGGCGAGGCGACGAGCTCCGCCGGGTTCTGGCTGACCACGCCGTGCTCGCGCAGCGTGCGGAACATCGCGCGCAGCGCCGCGAGCTTGCGCGCGACGGTGCTCGGGGCGACGCGGCGCTCGCCGAGCGTGGCCGCGTAGCGGCGCAGTTCTCGGGGCCCGGCGTCCTGCGGGGCGATGCGCGCGGCGCTCGCCCAGGCGGCGAACTGGCCCGTGTCGGTCGCGTACGCGCGCCGCGTGCGGTCGGCGGCGCCGCGGCGCAGCAGGTCGGCGTCGAGCAGCGAGAGCGCCTGCGACCAGGCCGGCGTCACGGCCGGCTCCCTATCCTCGGCCGCGATGGCGCTGTTCTTCATCGACACGTCCACCGGTCAGGTCACCACGCGCAAGCGCCTGATCGAGGCGGGCATCTCCGAGCCGGACGGCGATCCGCCGCGCCCGTGGCACCGCATCAAGGCCTCGGACGACGCGACGACGCTCTGGTACGCGGTCATGCGGCGGCGGGAGAAGGGCATCTTCATCGGCACGCTGACTCTTCGACACGGAGACCACCACGCCCTGCTCCTGGAGAAGGGCTGGGAGGAGATTCCGGTGGAGGAACTGCGCGACCGGGAGCTGCCGGTCGCGTGAGGGACCGATCGGATCGGCTTCGCCGATCCGTCTGAGAGATCGATCGGACCGGCTTCGCCGATCCGTCCTGCCAGGGGGCCGTTCCTAGGCGATGTAGACCGGCGTGCCGACGGCGACGCGGTCGTAGAGGTCGATCACGTCGGGGACGGCCATCCGGACGCAGCCGTGCGACGCGGCGGACCCCAGTGACCCGTCGTCGCTGGTCCCGTGGATGCCGGCCCCGGCGAAGATGCCCATCCAGCGCGCCTTCAGCGGGTTCTCCGGGCCCGGCGGGATGGACTTGCCGGCCAGGTCGCCGGCCCAGTCGCTGTTCGGGACGTTCCAGGTCGGGTCGACCTGCTTGTCCTGGATCGCGTAGAGCCCGGCCGGGGTCTCCAGCCCGACCTGTCCGACGGCGATCGGATACGTCTTGACCGGCTTGAGGTTCTTGAACAGCGTGAGCCTGAACCCGCCGCGGTTGACGGTGATGAGCGTCGGGTACTTGCGTCCGAGCTCGGCGGTCGTGACCTTCGCCTTCACGGTGCGTGTGCGGGCGGCGAACGTACGATCGGCGCCGGGGGCGACGATGGCCGCGCGGATGTCGTCGTGCAGGGCGGCGGCCTTCAGCCTGCGGCCGTTCTTCGCGGGGACGGGGGCGACGCTGTTGCCCGTGAAGGTCACGCTCGCGTCCTTGGCCGGCTTGTCGACCACCCGCCGCACGCGGTCCAGCAGCCGGACGACCGCGCGGTCGTCATAGGTCAGCTCCGGCTGGAGGTTCGCGGCGACCGAGCCGCCCGTGGCCTCACGCCAGCTGCGGGTCAGGAAGTTGCCGTCGCGCCCGCGCTCCATCGCGGCGTCGACGCTGCCCTCGATGTCGGCGGCGATCCGCGCCTCCTTGGCGGTCAGGCGCCAGGAGCGGGTCCCGCGCTCGATCACGATCGGCTCCTGGAGCGGGTCGAGCAGCCGGCGTTCGAGGCGCGCGCGGGCCTGGTCGGCCGTGAGGCCTCCGACGTCGACCCCGCCGACCTTGACGCCCGACGCGATCGTGTCCTGCCGGCCGCGGTCGGACGCCCAGGCACCACCCACGAGGGCGATCACGAGGGTGACGACGGCGACGAGGGCTATGACGCGGGATCTGCGCACGCGGCGAGACGGATGGGAAGACCGGGAACGTCAGGTCCGGCCTCGCAGGATAGGCGACGCCCCGGCCGCCGCGCGAGGGTTGCAAGCACGCGTCCGCGCCGGGTCAGCCGGCCGGCGCGAGGATCGGGGCCAGCGCCGCCGCGAGCCCCGCCCAGTCGTCCGCGCCGACGATGGAACGCTCGGCGACGACCTCGCGGTTCCAGGGATGCAGGATCGTGGCACCGAGCATTCCCGCATCGAGGGCCCGCTCGAGGTTGACCGGGCTGTCGTCGACGAGCAGGTCGATGTCGATCTCGCGGCAGCGACTGATCTTGTCGTACGAGCAGTACAGCTCGTCGTAGCGCAGGCCGATCGCGTCGAGCCATTCGATGGTGTGGTCGTGCGCGTCGGTCGCACGGTGGCTGGTGATGTGGATGAAGTGGCCGTCCGCGTGCCAGGCGTTGACGGCGTCCACGGCGCCCGGGTAGGGCTCGGCGGCGGCCACGAACTCGGGGCCGTGCGTCTCCAGCACGGCCTCGTGCACCTGCTCGGGCTCCAGGCGCCCGATCGCCCAGGTGCTCTGGCCCTCGTACGGGAGTTCGACGCCGTAGCGCCGCCGGACGACCGCGGAGAACTGGTCCCAGTACTGATGCAGCGTCGAGTCGATGTCGATCGCGATGCGCACGGTGTCCGGGGCTGGCCTTCAGCCGTCGGCGAGCGTGACCGCGCCCTGGGAGGCGCTGCCGACGAGGGCCGCGTACTTGCCGAGCACGCCCGTGCGGTCCGGGTTGGCGGGCGGACGGTACGCGGCCACGCGCTCCGCGATCTCCGCGTCGGAGAGCTCCACGTCGATGCGGCGCCGGTCCACGTCGATCGTGACGACGTCGCCGTCGTGGACCGCGGCGATCGGGCCGCCGCGGAACGCCTCGGGCGCGACGTGCCCGGCCATGAAACCGTGGGTGGCGCCGGAGAACCGGCCGTCCGTGATGAGCGCGACCTCCTCGCCGATGCCGGCGCCGTTGATCGCGGCGGTCACGGCGAGCATCTCGCGCATGCCCGGCCCGCCGGCGGGGCCCTCGTTGCGGATGATCACGACGTCGCCGGCGCCGATGCCGCCATGGGTGACGGCGTCCATCGCGGCCTCCTCGCCCTCGAACACGCGCGCGGGGCCCTGGTGGTAGCGGCGCTCGTGGCCGACGAGCTTGACGACGCAGCCCTCGGGCGCGAGGTTGCCGCGCAGGATCGCGAGCCCGCCGCTGGGCTTGATGGGGTCGTCGAGCGGGAGGACGACGGGCTGGCCCGCGGTCTCCGTGGCTGCGGCCGCGTGCTCGCCGAGCGTCTTGCCGTCGACGGTGATCGCGCTCTCGTGCAGCAGGCCCGCGTCGCGCAGGCGCTGCACGACGAGCGGGACGCCGCCCGCCTCGAAGAGGTCGACGGCGACGTACGTGCCGCCGGGCTGCAGGTCGCAGAGCAGCGGGGTGCGCTCGCTGATGCGGTCGAAGTCGTCGATCGTGAGGTCCACCCCGGCCTCGCGTGCGAGCGCGAGCAGGTGCAGGACGGCGTTCGTGGAGCCGCCGCTCATCGCGACGCCGGCGATCGCGTTCTCCAGCGAGTCCTTCGTGATGATGTCGCTGGGCTTCAGGCCGCGCTTGAGCACGTCGATGACGAGCTCGCCCGCCTCGAAGGCGACCTGCGCCTTGCTCTTGTGCTGGGCGGGAACCATCGACGAGCCCATCGGGGAGATCCCGAGGATCTCGAACGCCATCGCCATCGTGTTGGCGGTGAACTGGCCGCCGCACGCGCCGGCGCCCGGGCTCGCGACGCCCTCGAGCTCGTGGAGGTCCTCGTCGCTCATCTTGCCGGCGGCGTGCGCGCCGACCGCCTCGAACACCTGCTGGATCGTGACGTCCTTGCCGCGGAAACGCCCGGGCGGGATCGAGCCGCCGTAGAGCATCACCGCAGGCACGTCGAGGCGGGCGAGCGCCATCACGGTCCCGGGAATCGTCTTGTCGCAGCCGGAGAGCGCGATGACCCCGTCGAACAGGTGGCCCCGGCTGACGAGCTCGATCGAGTCGGCGATGACCTCGCGACTGACGAGCGAGGTCTTCATGCCGCTCGTGCCCATCGTGATGCCGTCGGAGATCGCGATGGTGTTGAGCTCCATCGGCGTGCCGCCCGCGGCGCGGACGCCCTCCTTGACCTT
>DAIPYF010000190.1:2128-5485 GCA_036782855.1 Solirubrobacteraceae bacterium | reverse complement strand
AAGCGCATCGCCGAGCACGAGGAGCGCATCCGCGAGATCGTCGCCGTCGTCCTCGACCGGCTCGAGGGCAAGGACGAGATCGACCTCGTGGCCGAGATCGCCACGCCGGTCGTGAGCCGCGTGATCGGCAGCTTCGTGGGCACGCCGGAGGAGGACGACGCGGCGTGGTCGGAGTTCGCGCTGCGGGCGATGGCGTTCGGCGACGACGAGCTGCAGCCCGGCGGCATCGAGACCGTCATGCAGCAGATCCACAAGGCCTTCGAGGACGGCGGCAAGCTCGTCGCCGAACGTCGCGAACAGCCGACCGACGACCTGACGAGCCTGCTCATCTCGGCCGAGGTCGACGGCGAGGGCCTCAGCGACGAGGAGATCATCATGGGCTTCGCCCTGCTCCAGCTCGCGGGCAACGACAGCACGAAGGCCACGTTCTCCAACGGCATGGTGGCGCTGATGCAGAACCGCGACGAGTGGCAGAAGCTCGTCGACGACCCGTCGAAGTGCGAGGTCGCGGTCGAGGAGCTGCTGCGCTGGGCCCCCGCGTTCGCGCACTTCCGCCGGACGGCGATGCGGGACGTCGAGTTCCAGGGCAAGCAGATCCGCAAGGGCGACAAGGTCGTGCTCTGGTACCCGTCGTCCAACCGCGACGAGACCGTCTTCCAGTGCCCGCACCAGCTCGACGTCGAGCGCAATGCGGACCATCAGGCCTTCGGAGCCGGCGGCCGGCACTTCTGCCTGGGCACCGCGCTCGCGCGAATGGAGATCAAGCTGCTGCTCGAGGCGTGCGTGGAGCGGTTCCCGGACATGGAGCTGATCGAGGAGCCGCACGCGATCCGCTCGCTGTTCCTCAACCAGCAGCGTGAGGTCTGGGTGCGCCTGAACGCCCCCGCGGCCTGAGTCGCGGCATGAGCACGCGCCTGGACTACGACTGGATCGTCATCGGCTCGGGCTTCGGCGGGAGCGTCGCCGCGCTGCGCCTGGCGGAGAAGGGCCACCGCGTCCTCGTGCTCGAGAGCGGGCGGCGCTTTCGTGACGAGGACTTCGCGAAGAGCACCTGGGACACGCGGCGCTACTTCTTCGCGCCGAAGCTCGGGTGCCGCGGCGTGATGCGGATGTCGCTGTTCCGCGACATCTTCATCGTCTCCGGCGCGGGCGTCGGCGGCGGCAGCCTCGGCTACGCGAACACGCTCTACCGGGCGCGGCGCGCGTTCTTCGAGGATCCCTCGTGGCGCGACCTCGCCGACTGGGAGGCCGAGCTCACCCCGCACTACGACACCGCCGAGCGGATGCTCGGCGTCACCGACGTGGCGTTCGACTCCGACGGCGACGTCCTGCTGCGGGAGATGGGCGAGGCGTTCGGCGTCGGCGACACCTACCGCCACACGCGGGTCGGCGTGTACTTCGGCGAGGAGGGCGTCGAGCATCCGGACCCCTACTTCGACGGCGACGGACCGGCGCGCACGGGCTGCACGCGCTGCGGGCAGTGCATGGTCGGCTGCCGCTACGGCGCGAAGAACACGCTCGTGAAGAACTACCTGTGGTTCGCCGAGAAGCTCGGCGTCCGCGTCGAGGCCGAGCGCACGGTCAGCGACCTGCGGCCGCTCGGCGCGGCCGACGGTTCCGGCGGCTACGCGGTCACCCACGGGCGCAGCGGCGCGTGGGTACGGGGCGGGTCGCGGCGGGTCACCGCCCGCGGCGTCGTCGTCGCTGCGGGCGCGCTGGGGACGAACAAGCTGCTCGCGAACTGCCGGGCGTCGGGCGCGCTGCCGCGCATCTCCGACCGGCTCGGCCATCGCGTGCGCACCAACAGCGAGTCGATCGTCGCCGTGACCGCCCCGGACGACGCGCGCGACTTCGGCGCGTCGGTCGCGATCAGCTCGAGCATCTACCCCGACCCGGAGACGCACATCGAGCTCGTGACGTACGGCTCGGGGGGCGACGCGATGTCGACCCTCTACACGACGCTCACCGGCAAGGGCGGCAACGCGACGCGCTGGCTGCGCTGGCTCGCGGCGATCGCGCGGCGGCCCGGCCGCTTCGTGCGGACGATCTCACCGCTGGCCTGGTCGCGGCGCACGGTCATCGTGCTCGTCATGCAGACCACGGATGCGGCGATCCGCTTCAAGGCCGTTCCCAAGCGCCTGGGCAAGGGTGTGCGGCTCGCCACCGAGCAGGACGCCGACAACCCGAACCCGACGTACCTCCCGGCGGCGAACAAGGCCGCCGAGTGGCTCGCGGACCGCATCGGCGGCACGCCGCAGAGCTCGGTCACCGAGGCGCTGCTGAACGTCCCCACCACCGCCCACATCCTCGGCGGCGCGATCGTCGGCGCCGGCCCCGACACCGGCGTCATCGACCGTGACGGGCGCGTCTTCGGCTACGAGAACCTGCTCATCACCGACGGTTCGGCCCTGCCGGCGAACCCCGGCGTGAACCCGAGCCTGACGATCACGGCGCTGGCGGAGCACACGCTGGCGGCGGTGCCGGCGGCGTCGGCGGCGGCGGATCAGCCGGTCGGAGCCCCTGCCGGCGGCGCCGTTCCCGCCTGAGCGGGGGCGGCACCCGCGGTTCAGCCGCCGAGCAGCTGGATGCCGGTCGGGACCATCGCGATCGCGAGGGCCGCGCAGCCGGTGAGGTTGATGAGCTCGAGGCCGTCGGGCACCATCAGCATCAGGCTGCCGACGAGCAGCGCGACGGCCTGCCAGGCCGGAAGCGCATCGGACGCCAGCAGCGCGACCGCGAGGACGGCGAAGCCGAGCGGCAGGAGCAGGACCGCCCAGAGCAGGCGCATCCAGCCGGCCTTCGCGGCGAGCGTTCGCAGGCCCGGTGCGAGCTGGGCGAACTCGGGCTCGGGGAGGGTGTCGAAGGCGCTCATGGTCAGGCACAGCGCGCCCTTGTCGGCGGCGAGGGCGATCACGCCGATCACCGCCAGGCCCGCCCCGATCAGGCCGGTCAACTCGGCCGACGAGCCCGCGAGCAGGCCCACGTAGTGGATCACGAGGACGATCAGCAGCGGGCAGGCCGCGAGCACCGCGACGTGCCCGACGTGGAGCAACCGGTTCCCGTGTGCGCGCGCGACCAGCTCGTCCGGGTCGGTGATCACGTGCGGGCGGCTGAGACCCGGATGCACCGCGAAACCGAACGCAAGGAGCGCCGGGCACAGCACGAACGCGAGCCCGGCCACCGCGTCCTCCACCGACGCCACGCTCAAAGCCATCAGCGACATGAAGCGCCACCTCCGCACTGGACAACCGTCTGAGACGCGGACGTTCCCAGCCGCACGCCCATCCGGCAACGGGACGTTCAACTGCCCGCAAGCGCGGCGAACTACGGCATCAAGAACCGGTCCCGCGACGACCC
>DAIPYF010000190.1:0-2028 GCA_036782855.1 Solirubrobacteraceae bacterium | reverse complement strand
TGCCGTTGACGTCCCTTGCGTGTTGGGACGACCCTATGCCGTGCGGGTCCGATCGGCCACGAGGTAGGCCATCAGCAGCGCGACAGGGAAGAGGAACAGGCTGAACACGAAGTACCCAAAGAAACTATGCCCCTTGCGACCGGCGACGCGGGCGGGCCAGAAGGCGAGCGCGATCCAGATGGCGGCGAAGACGATCCAGCCGAGGGTCGAGACGGCGAGTACGGGGATCACTGGGGCAACTCCTTGATGGTTGGTCGACCGCCGCGCACCCGCACGGCGTCGGCACAGCGGTTGCGCCGTACCGGACGAAACCTTGCTGGCTGGCGGGCGGCGGTCCCTCATCCCGAAGGGGTGAGGGACCGTGGCAGGGGCCCAGCAGCACGACTTCGGGTATCGCAACGACGGAAAGGGCCTCAACCTCGGGCGGAGCGGATCAACATGACCGGCCGTCGCCACTGTCGAATGCGATCAGCTTGCGCATCCGAGACAACTCTCCGTAGGGTGCTCGTCGCAGTGGCTCACTCAAACCGGGGGAGGACCTCTTGATGTCGCTTCGCGCTGCCGCGCTCACGACGGGCACAGTTGCAGCGCTGTTCGTTTTCACGTTCGCTTCGAGCGCGCTGGCGCTGAGCGCCCAGGTGTCTGCCCCATCGGCACCGGTCGCAGAAGACCTGGCGTACACGGTTACCGTCACAGGCGATGCAGGCGCAGGATCCAAGCTCTTCGCAAAGACGCGAGTGACCGGCGGTGCGCCGTGCGCCGGCGCCTACAAGAACGACCCTGGGAGCGATCTCTTCTACGCCGCTCAGGTCACCGGGAATTTCACGAAGACGACGAGCCGGACCAGCAGCGACACCGGCACGGTGCAGGTGTGCATGTGGCTTCAGGGCGACTCCGGCGACAACACAGCCGCGCACGCAAGCACCGGCACGATCACCGTCCGTCAGCCGAACACCACGCTGACGCTGAGCGCCCCGTCCGGAACCGGTCCCGGGCAGCCACTGCAACTCACCGCCAGCTACCAAGCGGAGGTGCAACGCAACCTGTTCGTGAAGGTGCAGCCAGCGGGTGCCGCCGGCTGCACAAGCGCCTACAAGAACGACGCGGGATCCGACGTCGTGTATAGCGAGGACATCGTCGGCGGTCCGCGGGTGTACACGAAGACGCTCACTACTGGGGACCCAGGCGGCTATCTGCTGTGCGGGTACGTGCAGGAGGACTCCGGCGACGAGACCGCGGAGCTCACCACGAGCACGACGTTCACGGTCCCCAAGGTGAACACCAGCGTGTCATTGCGCGGCCGTCCAATCCGTGGCGGCTACAGCGTCTCCGGCGCGCTCAGTACCCGGCAGTCGGGTAGCCGGGTCGTCATCGAACGACGCAGCGGCTCCGGATGGAGGAAGGTCAAGTCGTTCAGCACCGGATACAACGGTGCCTACAGCGGCTACGTCTATACCAAGAAGGCCGTGAAGATCCGCGCTCGCTTCAGTGCCACGAGCTACTACAACGGTTCAACGTCGCCGACGAGGTCCGTCCGGCCCGGTCGGCGCCGCTGACCTCAGGCGCTCCGGCCAGCATGAGCGCACCGTCAGCAGATGCCTCCGGAGCTACACCGTCGACTGGATCTCACCTCATCCTGACTCGCTAGACACGGCCAGGAGCCGCGGTCCTTGGCAACCTGACAAGCGCCAGCGCGCCGGCGCCGGTTCTACCGCGCCTGACTAGGCAATCCGGGACATCCCGGTGACGAACGGGATGTCATCGCGTGACGCTCGCGGTGTCATCGCGGTGACGAACGGTGACTGGCGGTGACGAAACCACCCCCAGTCCCGTGACGACTTACCTCACCCGCAGCCGGTGTTGTTGCCGCAAGACGTGCACGTGTAACACGCGCCCGTCCGCTGCATCATGCCGCCGCACTGACTGCACGCCGGCCCGAGCTCGAGCCCGTTCATGCGGGCGGGCACGACGGGCACGTCCTCGGTGAGGACGGACGCGGCGGGGACGGTCTCGCTCGCGCCGGCGGTC
>DAIPYF010000189.1:0-5498 GCA_036782855.1 Solirubrobacteraceae bacterium | reverse complement strand
CGACGAGCGCCGCCAGCCGGTCGAGCTCGCGCTTGGCCCGCAGCTCCTGCGTGATGCCGATCGTGGTGTTCGCGACGAGGATCCCGAGGAACAGCGCGTCGCGCGGATCGCCGACGAGCAGGATGGCCGCCCCCGCGACGGCGAGGATCGCGTTGAACAGCGTGAAGACGTTCGCGCGGACGATGCTCGACGCGGACCGGCTGGATGCCGGGGGCCGCGCCGGGCCCCGGGCGGCGAGCCTGCGGGCGGCCTCGGCCTGCGTGAGCACCCTCGCAATCTACCTTTCGGCCTCGGCCGCGCCGGCGGGCTCCGGTACCGTCCACTCATGGCCAAGACCACCGAAGAGCGGCTGTACCGCGGCGGGCCGATGCGCGCGGTCTGGCCGTCCCCCTCGCGTCCGGCGCGCCGGCGCGCCGCTCGCCGGGCCGACGCGGACTACGGCGTGCCGGCCGAGCCCGGCTGGCGTGCGGTCGACTGGCCCGCGCACACGCACCGCCTGGAGATCCGCGGCCGGTCGGTGAACTACGTCGAGCTCGGGACCGGCGACCGCGTCGTCATCTGCATCCACGGCCTCGGCGGCTGCTGGCAGAATTGGCTCGAGACGCTTCCCGCGCTCGCTGACGCCGGATACCGCGCGATCGCGCTCGACCTCCCCGGTTTCGGGCGGTCGGAGCTGCCGACGGACGAGATCTCGATCAAGGGCTTCGCGCGCACCGTCGACGAACTGGCCGACGCGCTCGGCATCGGCCCGGCGGCGCTGATCGGCAACTCGATGGGCGGGTTCACGGCAGCCGAGGCGGCGATCAGCCACCCGGACCGCGTCGAGCGGCTCGTCCTCGTCGACGCGGCCGGGATCAGCTCGACGCTCGGACGGAACTGGCTCAGCGAACGAATCGGGCGCATCCTCGTCACGGGCGCGATCGGCGGCGCCGCGCCCAGCGACCCCGCGAAGGCGCTGCGCATGATGCGCCGCCCGGGGTTCGTCCAGATCGGCATGGGAGCCGTCGTCCGTCACCCGACCCTCGTCTCGCGCGACCTCATCGCCGAGCAGCTCGGCAGCCTCGGAGCGCCCGCGTTCATGCCGGCGCTCGAGGCGATCCTCGCCCACGACTTCATCCCGCAGCTCGGTGAGATCGCGTGCCCGACGCTCGTCGTCCAGGGCGACCAGGACGTGCTGGTCCCGATCGGCGACGCCCACGAGTTCGCCGATCGCATCGAGCACTCGGCGATGCTCGTCCTCCACGACACGGGACACGTGCCGATGTTCGAGCGCCCGCGCACGTTCAACCGCGCGGTGATCGAGTTCCTCAGCCAGGACGTCGCGCCCGACGAGCCGGACGCGGTCCAGTCGCCGCTCCTGGCCGAGGCGCAGGCAGAGGGCGGCCTGGCCTAGAGCGGCTGCGCGGGCCCGGAGCATCTCCGGGCCCGCGGTCGATGACTACCTCCTGCGCGCGGCGGGCTTGCGCGCTGCCGGCTTCTTCGCGGCAGGCTTCCTTGCCGCGGGCTTGCGCGCAGCGGGCTTCTTCGCCGCCGTCTTCTTCGCCGCCGGCTTCTTCGCTGCCGGCTTCTTTGCCGCAGGCTTGCGCGCCGCGGTCTTCTTCGCCGCCGTCTTCTTCGCCGCGGGCTTGCGCGCCGCCGGCTTCTTCGCCGCGGTCTTCCTCGCCGCCGGCTTCTTCGCCGCGGTCTTCTTCGCCGCGGGCTTGCGCGCCGCCAGCTTCTTCGCCGCAGGCTTGCGCGCCGCAGGCTTCTTCGCGGCCGGCTTGCGCGCCGCCGGCTTCTTCGCCGCGGTCTTCTTCGCGGCCGGCTTGCGCGCCGCCGGCTTCTTCGCCGCAGGCTTGCGCCCGCCGGTGCCCCTCGATGTCGCCATCCGGTCCTCCCGAGCTCGTTGCCCCGGCATGCCGCCGGGCTGGGTCCGCCACCGCCGCGCCAACCCTATGCGCAAGCGGGGACGTCGCGCCAGGTTCGGTGTCGCGCACCCTTCCCCTGCCCGCCGTCCGCGATCTGCAAGGGTGCCGCGTCGATGCCCGGCTATCCGACCTCCGTCCCCGACCGCGCGCAGGCGTTCGTCGCCCGCGCGGCGATCGGCCTCCCGCCGCGGGCGTTGCGCGCGCTCGGCGGCGAGCCCGTCGTGCGCGACGGCCAGACGCTCGACCCCGAGGTCCAGGTGCTGCTGCGCCTGCTCGCCCTCGACCCGTCACCGAACCTCGAGCACCTGTCGCCGGCCGAGGGTCGTGCCGCCATCAGCCACGAGGCGGCATCGGTCGCCGGCACGCCGCTGGCGCTGGGCGAGGTGCGCGAGATGACCGTGGCGGGCGCCGCCGGCCCGCTGCCCGCGCGGCTCTTCGTCCCGCACGAGCGTCTCGGCGACACCGGCTCGCCGCTGCTCATCTTCTTCCACGGCGGCGGCTGGGTCGTGGGCGATCGCAACAGCCATGACGCTCCCTGCCGGATGCTCGCGCGCAGCGCCGGAGTGCGCGTGCTGTCGGTGGAGTACCGCCTGGCCCCCGAGCACCGCTACCCCGCCGCCGCGGACGACGCGTACGCGGCCTTCGCCGACGTCCACGCGAACCCGTCGCGCTACGGCGCGGACCCCGAGCGCATCGCCGTCGGCGGCGACAGCGCGGGCGGCAACATCTCCGCCGCGTGCGCGCAGCGCGCCGCCCGCGAGGGCGGGCCGGCGCCCGCATTCCAGCTGCTCATCTACCCGGTGACCGACAACAGCCGGCAGGACACCGCGTCCTACCGCCTGTTCGGCGACGGGTTCTTCCTCACGACGGCGCAGATGACGTGGTACCGCGGCCACTACTTCGGGGCGGACGAGGCGACCCTCGCGCTCGAGCCCACCGCCTCGCCGCTGCTGGCGCCCGACGTGTCCGGCCTCGCCCCGGCCCATGTCGTCACCGCCGGGTTCGACCCGCTGCGCGACGAGGGAGAGGCGTACGCCGCGCGCCTGCGCGAGGCGGGCGTGCCCGTGACCGCGCGCCGCCACGAAGGCCTCATCCACGGGTTCCTCAACGCGATCGGCGTCGGGCACTCCTCGCGCGACGCCGTCGCCGAGATGGGCGGCGTCCTGCGCGCCGGCCTCGCTGCCTGAGGGTCACTCCCCGCGGAAGCGCGCGGTGGGCTGACCCTTCAGCTCCGCCTGCCACAGATCGCGCTTCTGCGCGTACTCCGGCGGGAGCGCCCCTGCGAGCGCCTCGGCGGCGTCGAGCGCGCGCAGCGCGGCGCGCCAGTCGCTGTACTGCGCCTCGCCGTCGGCCATCGCGAGGGCGAGATCCAGCGCGGCCTCGCGCTCCTCGGCCGCGGCCGCGGAGTCGCCCCCCTCCTCGACCTCGCGGTCCTCGATCTGCAGCGGCTCGCCCCCCGGCTCCTGCGGCCGGGCGAGCCAGGCCCCGAGGTACGGGCCGGCGACCTTCGTCGGCGGCCACCACAGCGGGCGGTGCCCGGCGACGTCCGCCGGCACCCCGGCGCGGCGACCGGGACGCGGGGCGTCGATCGCGACGCTCGACGGCTCGCGCTCGGCGCCCGGGTAGGCACGGAAGTAGCTGGGCTCATCCCCGGTGATCAGGAGGCCGCGGAGCACCGGACTGAACGGCAGGGCCGCGGGTCCGACGCCGATCGCCTCGGCGATCGCCTGCGCCGCCGCGTCCGCCTGCTGCGCCGCGAGGCCCCCCTGCTTGAGCGGGAAGGTCGTGCAGTCGCCGGCGGCGTAGACGTGGTCCACGCCGCGCACACGCGCGTGGTCGTCGGCGGGGATGAAGCCGATGTCGTCCTGCGGAAGTCCCGGGATCGCCGGGCCGCGCAGGCGCGGAAGGGCGACCGCGCGGTCCGCCGTGACCCGGCCCCCGCCCTCGAGGCTGAGCACGCCGTCGGCGTGGCCGCGCACGCGGGTGAGCGACCGCAGGGTGATGCCCTCCGCCCTCAGGCGCTCCTCCAGGTCGTCCGAGGCGCCTGTGCCGAACACGCCGAGCGGGCGCTCCTCCGGCGTGACGAGTGTCAGGGCGACGTCGCCCGCGCCACGATCCCGCAGGTGCGCGCGGGTCAGCAGCGCGAGCTCGTACAGCGGCAGCGGCCAGGTGGCGCCGGAGGGGACGACGAAGGCGATGCTCGCGATCTCGCCGCGCTCGGCCTCGCCGAGCACCGCGGTCAGCGCGTCGCGATCCTGCGGCCCGCCGAACGTGATCGCGCCGGGAAACGCGTCGTCGCCGCGGGCGCCCAGGGCGATCAGCAGCTCGTCGTAGGCGAGCTCCTCGCCACCCGCGGTGGTGACCACGCGGCGTTCCGGGTCCACCTCGGTGAGCGCGTCCGGGACGAGCTGCGCGGACTGGCTCTCGACGATCGCGCGCAGCGGGATCCGGCGGGCGTGGCCGCGGGCGAACGGCTCCAGGACGGCGCTGGCGCGCAGGACGAAATCGCCGTCAGGCGCGAGGACGGTGATGTGGGGCAGCTCGCCGGCGACCGCGCGCAATGCGAGCAGCGCCTCGAGCGCGGCGACGCCGCCGCCCACGATGAGCACCTTGGCTGAGGGTTCGTGACCGGTCATCTGCCATCGAGGCTACGACCGGTCCGCCGGACCCTCATCCGCAGGAATTACGTACGCGGCTCCCCCGGACCAGCGGCGGCGCGCACCCCTTCGCGCCCGGCCGGCGCGCGGGCCAACGACATGGCTGCCGCGGAACCCGTCGCCAGAACGAACGAAACCCCGCCGTCGCGGGGTTTCGAGTGGGCGATACTGGGCTCGAACCAGTGACCTCCTGCTTGTCGAGCAGGCGCTCTCCCAGCTGAGCTAATCGCCCCTGGGAAGCGAGGATCCTAGCAAGCGGGACCGGGCCGGGCGGGTGGCGCTCAGGCGGCGGGCGCGGCCAGCGCCGCGTCGATCTGCTCGAGCATCCGCGCCTCCCCCGCGCTGACCTGCTCCGCGCCGAAGCCCATGAAGCCGCCCTCCTTGGCCGCGTCAGCGGCCCGCCGCGCCGCCGTCCTCAGCAGCGCGCGAAAACCGTCGGCCTCGGCAGGCGTCGCCGTTGCGGTGACGAGCGCGTTCACGCGCGCAAGCTCGTCGAGCAGCTCCTGCGGACTCGTCGGCTTGTAGCCCGAAACCGGGTTCTGGCGGTCCCTGGCCTGTGCCGCGAAGTCGGCGCGCACCGCCGCCACCAGTTCGGGCTGCTCGCCGCCGATCGGGTCGAGCACGGCCTTCATCGCCGCCATCGACTCCTTCGTGAGCTCGATCGGCCCGCCCGGGTCGGCGAGCGAGATCGCCATGCCGGCGATCAGCGGCGCGCGGACGAGCGCCTGCCAGTCGTCCGGGGTGAAGTCGGCCTTCGCGCTCATGATGCTCCTTCGTCGTCGTGGGGGGTGCAGCCGCGATCCTACGCGCGCGGGCGATACCCTCGACGCCCTCGGCGACGTGGCGGAGTGGCTACGCAGCGGCCTGCAAAGCCGTGTACACCGGTTCGATTCCGGTCGTCGCCTTGCTGGGCTCGGAGGGTGCTTCCGGGCCC
>DAIPYF010000188.1:0-5530 GCA_036782855.1 Solirubrobacteraceae bacterium | reverse complement strand
CCCTCGTCGGCCACCGCGGCAGTGGCAAGACGTCCCTGCACGAGGCCCTGCTGTTCCAGGCGGGCGCCGTGAACCGCCTCGGGTCGGTCACCGAGGGATCCACGGTCTCGGACTCCGACCCGGACGAGCAGTCGCGGCAGATGTCGATCAGCGCGAACCTCAACTCGTTCGACTGGGACGAGCGCAAGATCAACCTGCTCGACACCCCGGGCGACCCCTCCTTCGTCGCGGACGCGCTCGGCGCGATGCGCGTCTGCGAGTCGGCGGTGTTCGTCATCAACGCCGTCATGGGCGTCGAGGTCAGCACCGTGCGCCTCTGGCAGCGCGCCGACGAGCTCGACCTCGCCCGGCTCATCTACGTGAACATGCTCGATCGCGAGCGCGCCGACTTCTTCCGCACGCTCGAGCAGCTCAAGGCCGCGTTCGGCCGCCACGTCGTCGCGACCGAGATCCCGATCGGCAGCGAGCACGACGTGCGCGGGCTCATCGACCTCGTCGACATGAAGGCCTACGAGTACGTGGACGCGAGCCGCGACAACTGCCGGGAGATCCCGATCCCGGACGATCTGCTGGCCGTCGCCGAGGAGTACCGCGAGAAGCTCATGGACGAGGTCGCGGAGGTCTCCGACACGCTCATGGAGCGCTACCTCGAGGGCGAGGCGATCTCGCACGAGGAGATCGTCACCGCCTTGAAGGAGGGGACGAACCACGGCGGCATCTTCCCGGTCACCTGCGGCGTCGCCACGCGCAACCTCGGCACGAACCGGCTGCTCGACGCGATCGAGGAGGACCTGCCCTCACCGGTCAAGCACGGCGGCCTCGAACTGCCCGAGATCACGCTGCAGCCCGACCCCGAGGCGCCGCTCTACGCCTACGTCTTCAAGACGAAGGCCGACCCGTTCGCCGGCAGGATCAACTTCTTCCGCGTCTACCAGGGCACGATGCGGCCGGACGGGCACATCCTCAACACGCGCGCCCACGCCAAGGAACGCCTCGGCTCGCTGCTGCGGTTCCCCGGCAAGGACAGCGCCGGTGCGGACGGGTTCGGCCCCGGCGACATCGGCGCGGTCGCGAAGCTCAAGGAGACCCGCGCGGGCGACTGGCTCGCCGAGCGCGACGAGCCGATCCAGATGCCGGCGGTCGAGCTGCCCCAGCCGGTCATGGCGTTCGCGATGGAGCCCAAGACCAAGGGCGACGAGGACAAGGTGTTCACGGCCCTGCGGCGCCTGCAGGAGGAGGACCCGACGATCGACCTGCATCGCGACGCGCAGACCGGCGAGCAGATCGTCGCGGGGTTGTCGCAGGTCCACGTCGAGGTGATCGTTGACCGACTGCGCTCGCGCTTCGGCGCCGAGGTGACGCTCAAGCCGCCGCGCGTCCCCTACCAGGAGACGATTCGCGGCGAGGCGAAGGCGCACGGGCGCCACAAGAAGCAGAGCGGCGGCCGCGGCCAGTTCGGCGACTGCCACATCGTCCTCGAGCCGCTGCACGACGGCGACTTCGAGTTCGTCAACGAGATCAGGGGCGGCGTCATCCCGACGAGCTTCATCCCGGCCGTGGAGAAGGGCGTGCGCGAGGCGCTGCTGCACGGGCCGGTCGCCGGCTTCCCGGTGAAGGGCGCGCGCGTGCGCCTCGTCGACGGCTCCTACCACTCGGTCGACTCCTCGGAGATGGCGTTCAAGCTCGCGGGGTCGATCGCGATGCGCGAGGCGCTGGGCAACGCGCGCCCGGCGCTGCTGGAGCCGATCATGCTCGTCACGCTGTCGGTGCCCGAGGACAGCGTCGGCGACGTGGTCGGCGACCTCAGCTCGCGGCGCGGGCACCCGCTCGGCATGGAGCCCACGGGCGACGCCACGGAGATCAAGGCCGAGGTGCCGATGGCGGAGATGCTCACCTACGCGCCGGACCTGCGATCGATCACCGCCGGCCGGGGCGACTACACGATGGACTTCCTGCGCTACGAGGAGGTTCCGGCGCACCTCGCCCAGAAGGTCGTGGCGTCGTCGGGGGAGGCCCTCTCGGCCTGAGCTGTACCCTCGCCCGTCGTGGCACCACGCCAGATCTCGACGATGCACGAGCCGGTCCAGTGCGCCATCTGCCAGCGGACGATCCTCCGCGGCGAGACGCCGGACGTCTTCCTGCACGGCGGCCGTCGCGCCGTCGTCTGCGAGCTCTGCGCCCCGCGGGCGGTGCACGAGGGCTGGATCCGCGAGGGCGCCGACGCGGCCCCCGGCCGGGTGACGCGGGGCTGGTCGCGCCGCGCGGCAGGGCGCTCGCTGTTCGAGCGGCTGCGCGCGCGACGGCCCGGCGAGGCGGAGCTGCTCGTCCCGCAGGAGGCCGAAGGCCTGCTGGAGGCGATGGAGGAGCCCGAGTACGAGCTCGAGCCCGAGCCCGTCGCCGAGCCCGCGCCGCGATCGGCCTCCGGCTTCCCCGAGGAGCCGCCGATGTATCGCGAGGACCGGTTCGTCCACGCGATCCCGACGAACGCCGACATGAAGGTCGTGCGGGCGATCGACCTCTTCAACGCCAGCCCGCACTGCCGGACGATCTCCGGCGTCGCGCGCACCCTCGGAGCGCCGCTCGTGAGCGTGCGCCCGTCGGCGACGGAGGGCAGCATCGTGACGATCGTGATCGCGTGGGAGCTGTCCTGGTACCGGTACGAGGTCGACCTCGCCGACGAGGCCGCGGGGGTGCGGTCGACCGGGCAGGGAGCCGAGCTGGAGGAGCTCGACGAGGCCGACCGGTCCCCGAACGCGATCGCCGACGAGTTCGGTGCGCTGCACGCGGCCGTCCAGCCGGCGTGAGAGACTGCGCGCGATGATCTACAGCGTCGTGCCCGAGGAGCTCGGGCCGGAGATCTACGAGCAGCTCAAGGCCTACTACGCCGATGACCCCGAGGTCACGGTGATCGTGGACCGCCGTCGCGCCGGGCGCGCCTCGGGTGGGCCGCCGACCGCCGACGAGTCGGAGTTCCGCGGCCGCCGCCGACGCCGGGCGACGGGTGACCATCCGCCGCTGTTCCTGGCCGGCGGCGACGACGGTCCCGCGGCGGCTTGAAGCTCGTCGTCCACGTGGACGGCGGATCGCGCGGCAACCCCGGTCCCGCCGCCGCCGGCTCCGTCGTCTCGACACCGGACGGCGACGTCCTCGACGAGGCCAGCGAGCTGCTCGGCGTGGCGTCGAACAACGTCGCGGAGTACCGCGGCCTGCTGCTCGGCCTGCGACGCGCCCGCGAGCTCGGGGCGACGGAGGTCGAGGCGGTCAACGACTCCGAGCTGATCGCCAAGCAGGTCAACGGGCAGTACAAGGTCAAGCACGCCGACATGAAGCCGCTGCACGCCGAGGCGCTCGCGGCGCTCGGGCAGTTCGACCGCTGGACGGTGCGCACGGTGCGGCGCGAGCTGAACGCCCACGCCGACGCGCTGGTGAACGCCGCGCTCGACGCGGCACGCTGACGCGGCCTGGCGCGCAGGAACTCCTCTCGGCAACCGGATGGTGCCCGGGCACGTAGGTCGTGCCATCACCGTTCCCGAGAAGGAGTCCCGATGAAGAAGCGCCTCATGTTCCTGATCCTGTGCCTGTCCGCGGTCGCCCTCGTGGCCGCAGGGTGCGGCGACGACGAGAAGGACACGACCACCGCCGCCACGACCACCACCCAGGCGGCCGCTGCGGAGCAGGACATCGTCGCGACCGCGCAGGCGACGCCCGACCTCTCGACGCTCGTCGCCGCCGTCACGGCCGCCGACCTCGTCGAGACGCTCCAGGGCGAGGGCCCGTTCACGGTGTTCGCGCCGACGAACGAGGCGTTCGCCGACATCCAGAGCACCGTCGACACGCTGCTCGAGCCCGAGAACAAGGACGACCTGACGAACGTCCTGACCTACCACGTCGTTCCCGGCACCTACGCCGCCGCCGACCTGGAGGACGGCCAGGAGCTGACGACGGTGCAGGGCGAGAAGCTCACGGTCTCCGTCGACGGCGACACCGTCAAGGTGGGCGACGCGACGGTCACGCAGGCCGACGTCACGACCTCGAACGGCGTCGTGCACGTGATCGACACGGTGCTCGTGCCGCCGGCGAACTGATCGCCGCAGCGGCCCGCGACTCAGGGGCGGAGTCATCGAGACTCCGCCCCGCCGAGCCACTGGACCGGATAACGGACGGTACCAGACCATTGCGACATCGCGTTGCAGCTCTGGCCTCCGCGGGCGCCGCCGCGGAGGCCGCTGTAGGTTCGGCGGACCATGTCGGCCGTCCTCTGGCACATCGAGCTCTCGCACTACAACGAGAAGGCGCGGTGGGCCCTCGACTACAAGGGGATCCCGCACGAGCGCCGCGCTCCGATGCCCGGGCTCCACGGCGTCCGTGCCGCCCTCCTCACGCGCGGCGCGCAGCGGCGGGTTCCGGTCCTCGCCCCCCGCCGGCGTCGCCGCGGCGGCCCCCCCGCCCGCATCGCCCCCCCCCCGGGGGACCCCCCCTTGTTGGAAAACCCCCCCGCCCCACCCGCCGATATTGCCCGATTTGCCCTGGCCGAGACCCTGGGTCAGGAGGACTCCGCTGAGGTGTCGCAGACACCGATTCGGCCCATGGGTTTCAGCGACAGGGAAATGGGAACGGATTCTGTTGATGCTTTTTCGATTCCGAAAACTCACGCGAAGGTGGCACCATCCGATTCTCCGCCTCCTGTATTCGAACCCGTCCCCGACAGTGCGGGATATCACATTGCCTCGGATGTTGCGACGAACTTCGATCTCAAAACAAACACCGTCGTTTTCTCGGGATCAGTAACACTCAAGTGCACGGATTTTATTCTCCAGTCGGATCGACTCGTCGCACACATGACCAAGGGCCCCAGCCAAACGCTGAGTAAACTGGTCGCCAATGGGAATGTGGATTTCCACATGACCGGGGTGCCAAAAGAAGAGGCCTATCGTGGCAATGGGGAGCAGGCGGTTTTTGATCCCGCGACAGGCATTATCGTGATGTCAGGCTGGCCGCGCATCATCGGGCATGGTCGTGAACACAATGCAGCATCTGCGACCACGGTGATGACTCTCAATACGAAATCACCCAAGCTAGAGACGGAAGGCAGGGCACAGACCCGACTTCTCATGGGCGGGGAAAACGGAATGCCAAATCTGACAATTGGGGATTCAACTCCGGCGGCGCCAAGGTAGAACTGAAGCCCAGCCTCGTCGTCCAGAGCCAGAAAGTGCACCAGCTTCAATCTCGGTCGTGCTGGCCAGAATGTCTGGATCACCGAAGTCGAAATCTTCAGCGCGGGGGAGATTAAGGGGAACGTCACGGGTCAAGTGATCCACAGTCCGGTCATCACTCTTCGCTGGCGCGATCTCCGGTTCGCCGGATTCCACCCGTTCCCGTTTCTTCGTTGTCGGAACAACGAGGCCACCGGAGAAGACAAGTTTCATCGCATCTTCAATCGACATCGGTGCGTCAGTCACTTTATCCTCTTCCACCACCAGTAGAAGACCCGTCATGGGACTCAATGCGCCAGGGACAAAAACGGCGG
>DAIPYF010000187.1:0-5624 GCA_036782855.1 Solirubrobacteraceae bacterium | reverse complement strand
CGTCGGTGAACAGCTCGAGCAGGATCGAGTGCGGGACGCGGCCGTCGACGATGTGCGCGCTGCTGACCCCGCCGTGGATCGCCTCCACGCACCCGGCGAGCTTGGGGCGCATGCCGCCGGAGATGCCGTCGAGCGCGGCCTGGACCTCGTCGGCGGTCGCCTCGCTGACGAGCGAGCCCTCGTCGGCGGGGTCGCGCAGCCAGCCCTCGACGTCCGTCAGGAACAGCACCTTGTACGCGCCGAGCGCCCGCGCGACGGCGCCCGCGACCTCGTCGGCGTTGACGTTGTGGCTCTGCCCGTCGCGGTCGCAGCCGATCGACGCGATCACCGGGATGTAGTCCTGCGCGACGTGGTTGATGACGTCGACGTCGACGCGCTCGATCTTCCCGACGTAGCCGACGTCGCTGCCGTCCGGAGCCAGGCGGCGCGAGACGCGCAGCATGTCGCCGTCCTCTCCGCTGAGCCCGACCGCCGCCTGCCCGTGCCGGCCGATGCGGGTCACGATGTCGGCGTTGACCTTGCCGACGAGCACCATCTTGACGACGTCGATCGCCTCGGCGCTCGTCACGCGCAGCCCGCCGCGGAACTCGACCGGCAGGCCCAGCCGCTCCATGTAGGAGGTGATCTCCGGGCCGCCGCCGTGGACCACGACAGGATTCATCCCGACGTACTTCAGGAGCACGATGTCGCGAGCGAACTCCTCGCGCAGCGACGGGTCCTCCATCGCCGCGCCGCCGTACTTGACGACGATCGTTCGCCCGTGGAACTCGCGGATGTAGGGGAGCGCCTCGAGGAGGGTCGCGATGTCGCCGTGCGGCTGGAGCGGGGTCATGTCCTCACGTCGTGTATTCGGCGTTGATCCGGATGTACTCATGCCCGAGGTCGCTGAAGAAGACCTCGGTCTCGACGCCGTCGCCCGGCAGGCCGACGGCGTACTCGACCTCGGGACCCCGCACGCGCGCCGCGAGGTCCTCCGCGTCGTGGCCGATCGCCTGGCCGGCGACGCAGACCTGCACGCCCTCGATCGACACGTCGACCGGCAGCGGCGCCGCGTCCACGACGGCCATGCCGGCCGCCTGCACGATGCGCCCCCAGTTCGGGTCGCCGCCGTGCAGCGCGGTCTTCACGAGCGGCGAGTTCGCGATCGCGCGCGCGGTCCGCTCGACGCTCGCGGCGTGTCCCCCACGCACGACGACACGGCCGATCCGCTCGCTGCCCTCGCCGTCGCGGACGATCGCGACCGCCAGCTCGCGCAGCAGCGCGTCGAGCGCCTCGCCGAACGCGCGCTCGGCATCGGACTCCGGCTCGACGACGACGCCGGAGGCCCCGCTCGCCTGAAGGATCACCGTGTCGTTCGTGGACAGCTGGCCGTCGACGGAGATGCGGTCGAAGCTGCGCTGCACGCACACCGACAGCAGCAGGTCCGCGGTCTCCGCGCTCAGCACCGCGTCGGTCTGCACGAAGCAGAGCATCGTGGCGAAGCTCGGCTGGATCATCCCGGCGCCCTTGGCCTGTGCGGTCAGCCGGACCGTGCCCCCGGGCAGGTCGACGGCGAGCGCGGCGCGCTCCTCGAACAGGTCGGTGGTCATGCTCGCCCGCTGCAGGTCGCCCGCGCCGCCGGGGCGCCGGTCCGCCCGGGCGGCCGCCAGCCCCTTCACGACGGCGCGCGCGTCCAGCGGCACGCCGATCACGCCGGTCGAGCAGATCGCGACCTGATCCTCGCTCACGCCCGCCGCCATCGCGCCCGCACCCTGCATCTTCGCCGCGTCCTGCAGGCCCATCGACCCGGTGGCCGCGTTCGCGTTGCCGCTGTTGACGGCGATCGCGCGGATGGCGTCGAGCCGGCAGCGCTCGCGGGTGAGCAGGACCGGCGCGGCGGCCGTGCCGGAGCGCGTGAAGCGCGCGGCGCTCGTCGCGTCCGGCGCGTCGCAGACGAGCAGGCCGACGTCGGTGCCGCCGGAGGGCTTGATGCCCGCGGCGACGCCCGCCGCCCGGAAGCCGCCCGGGAGGACGTCGGTGTCGTCGAGCAGCCGGCAGTGCTCCGGCAGCGGGACCCAGCGCGAGCTGAACGGTGCGGGCGCGCCCATCAGTCCAGGCCCTCCGTCTCCGGACGACCGAACATGAGGTTGAGGTTCTGGACGGCCTGGGAGCTCGTGCCCTTCCAGAGGTTGTCGATCGCGGCGAACACGATGACCTTGCCGGTTCGCGGGTCGACCCGCCCGTGGACGTGGCAGTGGTTCGTCTCGCGCACCTCGCGCACGCCCGGCGGGTCGGCGACGACGTGGACGAACGGCTCACCGGCGTATGCGTCGGCGAGCAGCGCGTCGAGCGCGTCCTGCGTGACCGGCGCGGTCGGCGTGACGTAGCAGCTGACGAGCTCGCCCTCGTCGAGCGGGACGAGGTGCGGGACGAAGGTGGTCGCGACGCGCGCGCCGAGCACGGCGAGCTCCTGGTCGATCTCCGGCGTGTGGCGGTGCCCGCCGACCTTGTAGGGCTTGACGTTCTCCGCCACCGCGACGAAGTGCGTCGTCTCGGTCGGGGCGCGCCCGGCGCCGCTGACGCCGGTCTTGGCGTCGACGACGACGTCGGCGACGAGCCCGGCGCGGGCGAGCGGCGCGAGCGCGAGCAGCGTCCCCGTCGGGAAGCACCCCGGGTTCGCGACGAGCCCGGCCCCGGCGATCCGCTCGCGGTACAGCTCCGTGAGCCCGTAGACCGACTCGGGCAGCAGGGCGGGCGCGGCGTGCGGGACGTACCACGCCTCGTAGACCGCCCGGTCGCGCAGCCGGAAGTCGGCGCTGAGGTCGACCACGCGGACGTCGCGCTCCCGCAGCGCGGCGACGACGGGGGCGGCGGCGCCGTGCGGGTAGGCGACGATCGCCGCCTCGACGTCGGCGTGCCGGTCCAGGTCGAGCTCCTCCAGCGTCGCCGTCACGCGGTGCTGGGGGTAGAGCGCGCCGAGCGGCCGGCCCGCGTCCGAGCGCGAGGTGACCGGCCCGAGCGTGAAGTGCGGGTGACGGTCGATCAGGCGCGCGGCGATCGCGCCCGCGAAGCCGGACGCCCCGGCGATGAGCACGCGCGGCTCAGCCACGCAGCTCACCTCCGACCTCGTCCTGCAGCGCGGCGACGATCCGCGCGCGCAGCGGCGCGACGTCCTCGTCGGAGAGCGTGCGGTCCGCGGCCCGGAACGCGAGGTGCAGCGCCAGCGATACGCGACCCTCCCCCACCTGCTCGCCCCGGTACACGTCGAACACGCGCGCGTCGGCGATCAGCGGCGCGCCCGCTGCCCGCACGACCTCCAGCACGCGATCGGCCGTGACGTCGTCGGCGACGGTCACGGCGAGGTCCTGACGCAGCTCGGGGAAGGTCGTCAGGTCGGCGTACGTCACGACGGCGGGCGCCGCGGCCGCCGCCTTGCCGAGGTCGATCGCCAGGAACGCGGCGGGCGCGTCGATCTCCCAGGTCGCGAGGACCGTCGGGTGGACCTCGCCGAAGATGCCCAGGACGGTCTCGCCCGCGACGATCTCGCCGGCGCGGCCGGGATGCAGGAACGGGCGCTGCGCCTGCACGGCGCGCCAGTCGACCTTCAGGGCGCAGAGCACGGCCGCGACGAGCGCGCGCACGGCGTAGACGTCCGCGGGCGGCGAGCCCCCGTCGCGCCAGCCCTCCTCGCGGGCGTGCCCGACGAGCAGCGCGCCGAGCGCATGGTGCTCGTCGGCGAGCGGGCCGGCGCCGCGCCGGTAGACGGTGCCCGACTCGAAGATCGCGACGTCCTCCTGCCCGCGCGCGAGGTTGTGCCGCGCGATGTCGAGCAGCGAGCCGATGATCGTGGGCCGCAGGACGGACTGCTCCGCCGACATCGGGTTGTCGAGCACCACGAGGTCGCGCAGGGGGTCGCCCTCGGGGGCGAGCAGGCGACCGGGCAGTCCCGGGTCGGTGAACGACCAGCCGACGACCTCCAGCAGGCCGCGGCCGACGAGCGCGTCCTCGGCCCGGCGGCGCAGGCGCTGGGCGTGGCTGAGCCGTCCGGGCAGGCCGGTCCGGTTCTCCTGGATCGTCGCGGGCAGCTGCTCGAGCGCGTCGATCCGGGCGACCTCCTCGATGAGGTCCGCCTCGCGGGTGACGTCGCCGCGGCGCCAGTGCGGCACCCCGACGCTGAGGCCGTCGTCCACGGTCGTGACGGTGAAGCCGAGCGCGCCGAGGATCTCGGCGCTGCGCTCGCGCGGCACCTCGGCGCCGAGCAGGCCGGCGACGCGCGCGTCGCGCAGCGGCACGACGGGATCGGGGTCGCCGGGCGATCCGACGTCGAGGGTGCCGGGCACGAGCCGTGCGCCGGTCAGCTCGATCATGAGTGCGGTCGCGACGGCCTGCGCCTCCAGGCAGCCCTCCGGGGGCAGGCCCTTCTCGAACCGCGCGGAGGCCTCGCTGCGCAGCCCGAGCTTCCAGGACGCGTAGTTGATGCCCGGGCCGTTCCAGGTGGCGACCTCCATCAGGACGCGGGTCGTGCCGTCGTGCACCTCGCTGCGGGCACCGCCCATCACGCCGGCGATCGACGTCGGACCGTCCGCGTCCTCGATGACCCCCATGCGGGGGTCGAGCGTGCGCGTCTGGCCGTCGAGCGTCGTGACCTGCTCGCCCGCGGTCGCCCAGCGCACGTTCAGCCGTCCCCCGGCGACGCGGTCGAGGTCGAACGCGTGGAGCGGGTGCCCGGTGAGGAGCATCACGTAGTTCGTGATGTCGACGACGTTGCTGATCGGCCGTTGCCCGGCGGCCATCAGGCGCGCCTTGAGCCAGAGCGGCGACGGGCCGATCGTGACGTCCTCGAAGACGCGCCCGGTGAACCGCGGGCACAGGTCCGGATGCTCGACCGTGACCTCGATTCCGGCGGGGGCCGCGCCGATGTCCCCGGCGCCGGGATCCGCGTCCCACGGCGGCGGGGAGAGCGCCGAGCCCGTGACCGCGTGCACCTCACGCGCGACGCCGTAGACGCCCAGGCAGTCCGGGCGGTTCGGCGTGATCTCGAGTTCGAGGACGTCGTCGTGGATCGCGAGGACGTCGGTCAGCGGCGTGCCCGGCCGCAGCCCGTCGTCCAGCACCATCGTGCCCGCGTGGCCGACGCCGGCCTCCACCTCGTCCTCCGCGAGGATCATCCCGTGGGAGACGACGCCGCGGAGCTTGGCCTTCTTCAGCTTCGTGCCGTCCGGCATGACCGCGCCGGGCCGTGCGACGCCGACGGTCTGCCCGGCGGCGACGTTCGGCGCGCCGCAGACGATCTGCTGGGGCTCGCCGTCCCCGACGTCGACCATGCAGACCTTCAGCCGGTCGGCGTCGGGATGCTGCTCGGCGCTGAGCACGCGGCCGACGACGAAGTTCGCGACGTCCGGCACGCCGTGGACGTGGACGCGATCCACCTCCGTGCCGGTCATGGCCAGGCGCGTCGCGAGGTCGCGCACCGCCAGATCCGGCGTCGTGTACTCGTGCAGCCAGGTCAGCGGCAGGCGCATCGGCTCACCTCACCCGAACTGCCGCAGGAAGCGGACGTCGTTGTCATAGAAGAGCCGCAGGTCCGGAATGCCGTGCTTGAGCATCGCGATGCGCTCGATCCCCATCCCGAAGGCGAAGCCCTG
>DAIPYF010000186.1:4228-5629 GCA_036782855.1 Solirubrobacteraceae bacterium | reverse complement strand
CGCATCTGGCTGAACATGTCGCCGGAGTTGCCGGACATGACGTCGCAGCTGAGGCTGAGCGTCAGGCCCAGGTCGAGTGCGGTCGCGATCGGCGGGTGGCCCATGCCCATCTGGATCTCCGTCTCCGGGCTCGTGGAGATCTTCGCGCCGGACGCGCGCAGCAGCTCCCACTCGCGCGCCGAGCAGGTGTTGCAGTGGACGTGGACGATGTCGGGGCCGAGCAGGTCGTGGGCGGCGAACTGGTCGAGTCCGGTCGGCAGGCTCCAGACGCAGCCCGTGTGCGTCGCCATGCGCACGCCGAGCTCGCGCGCGGTCTGCACCTCGCGACGCGTGTCGGCGAACGGGACCAGCCCGGGCTCGGTCAGCGAGACGCCCATCGTCACGAGGTCACCCGGGAGCGCGGCGAGGTCGCGGGCCACGCGCCGCGAGTCGTCCAGGCGCATCGCGTGGCTCGTGAAGTGCGGGTCGGCGGCCGGCGGCGCGAAGTAGCCGTAGGCGAACACCGCGCGGATGCCGGCGTCGAGCAGCCCCTGCAGCGCCCGGTCGGCGTGGTCGGGCGTGACGTTGCAGTGCGAGAAGTCGAGGATGGTGGTGACGCCCGCATCGAGTGCCTCCAGCGCGCCTGCGTGGTTGCCGACGTACACGTCCTCCGCGGTGCAGCGCGGGGAGATCGTCATCCGCATCCCGATCGTGTAGTCGAACAGCGTCCAGTCGGCGCAGATGCCGCGCAGCGCCGTCTGCCAGGTGTGGCGATGGGTGTCGACGAAGCCGGGCATGATCACGCCGCCGTCGGCGTCGATGACCTCGGCGTCCGCGCTCTCGAGGCCGGGCGCGACGGCGACGATGCGGTCGTCCTCGATCAGGACACACCCGTCGTCCAGCTCGCCGATCGAGGGGTCCATCGAGATGACGTGGCCGTTGGTGACGAGGATGCGATCGGCGGGCATGTGCCGAGCCTCGCAGAGTCGCGGACCCGTGTCAGCGACGGGGCGCGAGCGCCGCGTCGAAGAACCCGACCACCCGCCGCTCGTATTCGGCGGGCCGCGCGTCGAGCCCACCGGTGTGCTCGGCCTCGGGGATCTCCCACCGCCGCTTCGGCGGCCCGGCGGCCTCGAAGTAGGGGACGTTCAGTTCCTCGGCGTTGCCGTTGGTGGCCCAGATGAGGAACATCGCGTGCGGCGCGATCCGCGGCGTGAGATCGGTGAGGGCGGCGGGGATCGGCGCGTTGCCGAAGACGGCCGTGGCCGCGCTCGTGACGGCCCAGAACGGGAGCGTCGTCCAGCGCCCGGCGTCGGGCATGTCGAGCTGCTCGCGGTGCGAGCGCACGCCCGCGCCCTCGGAGACGACCGCGCGCAGATCCGCCGACGTCGCCGCGGCTTCCAGCATCAGCTCTCCGCCGAC
>DAIPYF010000186.1:0-4218 GCA_036782855.1 Solirubrobacteraceae bacterium | reverse complement strand
TGGTCGGCGCCGTCGAATCGCCGCCGGCGCCGGGCACCCGGCGCGTCCTCGACGGCGATCGCCGTCTCGGTCTCGACGACCGGGTTCAGCTGGTCGTACAGCGCCCGGATGCGCTCCTCGAGCGCAGGCTGGACGACGACCATCTGGTTGCCGACCGACAGGCCGAGCCCGCCGACACGCCCGCCGTCGACGTCGGGCCGCTCGCGCAGGTACCGCGCGGCCGCCTCCAGGTCGGGGACACCGCCGTACCCGAGGCTGTTGAAGTCACCGTCGCTCTCGCCCTCGCCGCGGCGGTCGAGCACCAGCACGCCGTAGCCGTTGCGCGCCAGCATGCGCGCCTGGGGCAGGGGGCCCGAACGGCCCGGGAAGACCACGACCGCGGCGCCGTTGCGCGACGGGGCGTAGGACCCGCGCAGCGTCAGCCCGTCGCTCGTGCGCACGTCCACGTCCTCCGCGGGCCGCCCGAGATCGACGGCCTCCACGTCCGACCGCGCCTTGTGGGTCGCGATGAAGGCGAACGGGATCGGAAGAAGCAGCTGGAAGGCGACGAGCAGCGCGGCGACGGCGATCGCCGTGCGGCGCAGGTAGCGGCGCCGGTGCGGGGTGTCCAGCCGGCGCGTCGTCCACAGCAGCCGTGCGCCGAGCACGACCAGCACGGCGCCGGCGAGCAGCGCGAGCATGCCGGTCCAGTCGTCCCCGGACGGGCCCTGCAGCGTGACGTGCCGCACCGGGACGGCGATGCCGACGGCGAGCGTGCCCAGCCCGAGTGCCAGCGCGACCGCCGCGCCGGCCCCCGCCCTCCGCAGCCGCGGCACCCCGGCCGCGAGCAGCGCGAGGATCGCCGTCGGCACCAGGCCGCCGGCGAGGTGGTCGCCGGCGCCGGTGCCCGGCTCCGGATGCACGAAGGCGTCGTCGACGAGGTAGAGCGCGATCGCCAGGAGGCACAGCCGGAACGCGAGCGCCTCCCGCCCGGTCATCGCCTACTCCGCGACGACCCGCGGCGCGTACCGGTGATGCAGCATCAGCGCGTTCCCGTCGGGATCGGTGAAGAACGCCATGTGGCAGACGCCGGTGTCGAACGTGTCGCCCATGAAGGCGACGCCGCGCCCCTCGAGGGTGCCGCGCGCGGTCTCCATGTCGTCCACGTGCAGCGCGATGTGGGTGTGGCTCACGTGGTACTCGAGGCCCATCCTCTCGGGCGAGATGACGCTGAGGGTGAGGTTGCCGGTCTCGAACTCGGCGAAGCCGCGATCCGGCATGTGGACCGAGCAGGGCAGGCCGAGTGTCTCGCCGTAGAACGCGACGGCGCGTTCGAGGTCGCGGGTGGGCACCGACACGAAGTCGACGCCGGTGATGAGCGGGCTGGTGGTCGTCATGCCCGGATCCTGCCACGCCGGCGGCCGCGCGTCATCGGCCCGTAATGCGCGGCTGCGATCCTTCGCGCATGTCCGACGCGGCTCCGGTGGACGTGCTGGTCGTCGATGACGAGGCGACGATCAGCGAGGTCGTGGCCCGCTACCTGGAGCGGGCCGGTCACCGGACGCGCACCGCGGCCGACGGCCCCTCGGCGGTCGCGTCGGTGATCGAGCGCCGGCCCGACGTGCTCGTGCTCGACGTCATGCTCCCCGGCTTCAGCGGTCTGGAGGTCATGCGGCGCGTCCGCGAGCAGGAGGGACCCGGTCCCGGAATCATCCTCCTGACCGCCCGCGGCGAGGAGGACGACCGCGTCAGCGGGCTGCGCCAGGGCGCCGACGACTACCTCGTCAAGCCGTTCTCCCCGGTCGAGCTCGTCGCGCGGGTCGAGGCCCTCGGACGGCGGCTCGCGCCGCGCACGGGTGCCGCGGATCCGGATGCGGACCCGCTCGTCTTCGGCGGCCTGGAGATCGACCCGGCCGGCCGGCGCGTCGTCGTGGACGGCGACGAGGTGGAGCTGACGCAGCGCGAGTTCGACCTGCTCGCGTTCCTTGCGCGCAATCCGGGCCGGGCGTTCAGCCGCGACCAGCTGATGGACGCCGTGTGGGCCTTCCCGTTCTACACGGACACGTCCACCGTCACCGTGCACGTGCGGCGCGTGCGCGCGAAGATCGAGGCCGACCCCGCCAACCCCGTGCGCCTGCAGACGGTGTGGGGCGTCGGCTACCGGTTCAGCGCGTGACGGGCCGGTCGGACCTGCGGCTCCTGGCGGTCCCCGCGGCGGTCGCGATCGTCGCCGGGCTCGTCGTCGGGCTCGCGGACTCGTGGCACGGCGCGCTCGTCCCGGTCGCGCTGCTGGCCGCGGTCGGCGTGCCGGCGCTCGCGCTCGCGGTCCTCGCCACACGCCGCCGCGACCGCCTCGGGTCGCTGCGCCGCCAGTTCGCGCTGATCGCCGCGATCGCCGCGGGCCAGCTCGTCGCGACGGCGGTCGTGTTCGCGCTGCTCATGTTCCTCAGCCCGCACGACGCCCTGCTCGCCGTCATCGTGGGCGCGTTCTGCGGGGCGGTCGCGTTCGTCGCGGCGCGGCTGCTCGCCGGCGGCGTCCTGGCCGACGTCGAGCACCTCCGCGACGGGCTCGAGGCGGTCGGCGAGGGCGAGCGCGAGGTGGACTTCACCACCGGTGCCCGCGACGAGCTCGCGGTGCTCGCGGGCGAGGCGCAGCGGATGACGGCGCGGCTGCGCGGCGAGGAGCGCGCCCGCCGCGAGCTCGTCGCGGCGGTCTCCCACGACCTGCGCACCCCGATCACGTCGATGCGGCTGCTCGTCGACGCGCTCGACGACCAGCTCGTCGAAGGGGAGGACCGCGCCGCCTACCTGCGCCGGATCGGGGTCCACGTGCGCGTCCTCAGCGCCCTCGTCGACGACCTGTTCGAGCTGACCCGCATCGAGACGGGGGAGATCACGTGGTCGATGAGCCGCGTCCGCCTGGACGCGCTGGTGCCCGAGGCGGTGGACGCGCTCCGCGCGGAGGCGTCGGTGAAGCGCATCGCGATGCGCTGCGACGTCCCGACGGGACTGGACCCGGTGCAGGCCGACGCGGCCCGCCTGCGGCGCGTGCTCTTCAATCTCATCCAGAACGCGATCCGGCACACGCCGGCCGACGGCAGCGTCGTCGTGCTCGCCGAGCGGGTCGGGCCCCGCCTGGAGATCGAGGTCGCCGACTCCGGCACGGGCATCGCGCGGGACGACCGCGCGCGCGTCTTCGAGCCGTTCGCGCAGGGGGAGGATCGGGCCGAGCGCGGTGACGGCGCGGGCCTCGGGCTCGCGATCGCCCGCGCGATCGTCGAGGCGCACGGTGGCGACATCTGGCTGGAGGAGGCTGAGGTGGGCACGCGCGTGCGCTTCAGCCTGCAGCCGGCGTAGCGGCGTCGCGCGTCCGTCATCGTCTCGTCACATCGCCCCGTCATCCTGGATGTCATGAACCTCACGCTCCCGCTCCGATCCGCACTCGTCGCGGCCCTTGCGACGCTCGCGCTGCCCGCCTCGTCGATGGCCGTTCCGGCGCCGCCGGACGCGCCGACCGCCGACGCTGCGCGGACCGGCGTCACGATCAAGGCGTCCAGCAGCCGCTTCGGCACGATCCTCGTGGACGGCAGCGGCCGCACGCTGTACCTCTTCACCGCCGACCGCGGCAGCACGAGCCGTTGCTACGGCGCGTGCGCGAAGGCCTGGCCCGTCACCTACGCGAAGGGCACGCCCCGCGCGGGCAAGGGCGTCAAGCGCTCACTGCTCGGCCGCACCAAGCGCCGCGACGGGCGCCTGCAGGTGACCTACCGCGGCCGGCCGCTCTACTACTACGTGAACGAGCCCGCCGGACAGGTGCTGTGCCAGAACGTGAACGAGTTCGGCGGTCTGTGGCTCGTCGTGCGACCGGACGGGACGGCGGTCCGCGGCGGCTGACCGCGGCGGTAGGGTCGGCGGCCACCGTGCCCGTCGACCTGCGAGAGCTCGCCGCGATCTTCCTCGGCGGCGTCGCCGGAGCGCTCGCGCGCGCCGGGGTGCTCGAGGCGCTGCCCGTCGAGCCGGGCCGGTGGCCCTGGGCGACGTTCCTGGTGAACCTCGCCGGCGCCGCGCTGCTGGGCGCGGTCATCACCTGGGCGCATGAGCGGCCGGCGGCGGCCCCAGCCCTCCTGCCGCCGCTGCTGGGAACCGGCTTCTGCGGCGCGCTCACGACGTTCTCCGCGCTCCAGCTCGAGGTGCTGCTGCTGCTGGACGGGGGCGACGTGGCGCTCGCCGCGCTCTACG
>DAIPYF010000185.1:0-5706 GCA_036782855.1 Solirubrobacteraceae bacterium | reverse complement strand
TCGCCCGGCTCAGCGCGACGAGGGTCGACTTGCGCAGCACCTGCGGGCGCAGGTCCGGTCCGGCCGAGACGACCGCGGCGTAGAGCGACGGCCTGTCGGTCTCCGTGCACGCCTCGCGGGCGCGCTCGATCGCCGCGGGGACGGACAGCCCCCGGTGACGGTACGCCTGCACGCGGCGCAGCGCGGCCACGTCGGCGTCGGAGTAGCGTCGGTAGCCACTCGCGGTGCGCTCGGGGGTCGGGAACCCGTAGCGCTGCTCCCACATGCGGATCGTCCCGGCGGCGATGCCGGTCTGCTCCGCGATGTCCTTGATGGCCAGTCCACTCATATCCAGCACACAGGGATGCTTCAACAGCATGTTGAAGGCCCCTCCTCCCATCGGCATACGGAGCACTCGCCGATTGCGGTCATCGATGCGCGGCACGAGGTCCGTAGCCCCGGCATGACCCAGGCTCCGCGTGTCCTGCTCACCGGCGCCACCGGCGCGGTCGGCGGCCGCCTGCTCCCGCTGCTGACGGGCGCCGGACACGACGTCACATGCCTCGTCCGCGACCCGGCCCGCGCCCGCCTGCCGGACGGCGTGCGGGTCGTGCGCGGCGACGTGCTGACGGGCGCCGGGCTCGACGAAGCGCTCGCCGGGGCGCAGGGGGCCTACTACCTCGTGCACTCGATGGGCCGCGGAACGCCGGGCGACTTCGCCGCCAATGACCGCCGCGGCGCGGGGGCGTTCGCGAACGCCGCGCGCAGCGCGGGCCTGGAACGGCTCGTGTACCTCGGCGGCCTGCCCGCGCCCGGCCCGGGCTCCGCCCACCTGCGCAGCCGTGAAGAGGTCGCCCGCATCCTCGCGGACGCCGCGCCCGTGTCCGTGCACGCGCGTGCCGCCATGGTCATCGGCGCCGGCAGCGCGTCGTTCCTCATGCTCCGTCAGCTGGTGCAGCGGCTCCCGGCGATGGTCGGCCCGAAGTGGATCGACACGCGCACCCAGCCGATCGCGCTGGCCGACGTCACCGCCGCGCTCGCGGTCCTGGCGACCTATCCCGACCCGCCGCGCGACGTCGAACTCGGCGGCGCCGACGTGATCACCTACCGCGAGATGATGCGCCGCTTCGCGGTCCTCCAGGGCCGCCGGCCGCCGCTGATCGTGCCGGTGCCGGTCCTCTCGCCGCGTCTCTCGTCCTACTGGGTCGGCTTCGTCACGTCGGTCGAGCCGTCGCTCGCACGGCCGCTCGTGGACGGGCTCAGCGAGGAGCTGCTCGTCCGCACGCCGCCGCCCGCGGGAATCAACGACGCGCCGCTCGGGTTCGACGAGGCGGTGCGCATCGCCCTGGCCGAGGAGGCCGCCCTAACATCGACGTCCGCATGAGCCGTGTGCTGAGGCCCCTTGCGCTGCTGATCGCCGCCTACGCGGTGGTCTCGCGTGTCCTCAAGCGCGTGCTCGGCAGCCCGACGACGATCGGCCCCGCGACGATCGGCCCGCTGCACGACGACACGTCGATCGACCGCAGCGGCGCGTGCCGCTCCGTGCAGTCGGCGGACATCCGGATGCCGAGCGCCGCGCTGACGGCGATCTGGACGCCGAAGCACCTCGAGCGCCTGGCGCGCACCTACTGGCGCTTCCTGAGCCGCTGCACGCTCGGCCTCGTGCGGGTCGAGTACACCGAGCGCAAGCGGTTCGTCGTGTTCCTGCGGCGGCCGTTCGTGCTGCTGGCGTTCAAGGCGCCGACGTACGAGATGGACGGCGGCCGCGGCGTCGTGCAGTGGGGCATCGAGCGCGGGGTCCTCGTCGCCCCGCCGGGCGTCGGCGCGGACGGATACCTGGAGATCGACGTGCGCCGCACGGAGACCGACGACCCGGAGTGGGTGGACCTCCACGTGGAGGTCGAGGTCGCGAACTACTACCCGGCGATCGCCTCGGCGTTCACCCAGTGGGTCTACGCGGTCACGCAGTCCCGGATCCACGTGCTCGTCACGTACGGCTTCCTGCGCTCGGTCGCGAAGCTCGACCTCGAGGAGTCGAAGATCGGGCGCTTCGCGGACATCGGCGACGTGCCGGACCCGAGCGGCCCCGCGCCGAGCCAGCGGTCGGCCGACCGCGACGCGAGCCGGGTCCCCAGCGCCACGACGCGGTAGGGCGCGGCAGGACCCCGAGATCGATCGGCCCGCGCCTCCGGCGCGGGCTGTCCTGCCGGGGGGCCGTGGTCAGCCGTACCGCTCGCCGATCAGGTCGCGCAGCTTGTCGCGGTTGTGGGTCGCGCGGACGCGGCGCACGGTCCCGGACCGCGAGCGCATGACGAGCGACTCGGTCGTCGCGACGCCCTTGCCCTCGTAGCGCACGCCCTGGAGCACGTCGCCGTCGGTGACGCCGGTCGCCGAGAAGAAGCAGTCGTCGCCCTTGACGAGGTCGTCCTGGGTGAGCTGGCGCCCGAGGTCGTAGCCGGCGTCGAGCGCGGCCTTGCGCTCGTCGTCGTTGCGCGGCCACATCCGGCCGACGAGGCCGCCGCCGATCGCCTTGATCGCGGCGGCGGAGATGACGCCCTCGGGCGTGCCGCCGACGCCCCAGAGGAGGTCGACCGGCGAGCGGACCGAGACGGCGAGCAGCGCGGCGCTCACGTCGCCGTCGCTGATGAGGCGCACGCGCGCGCCCGCGTCGCGGATCGCCTGGATGCCCTCCTCGTGGCGCGGGCGGTCGAGCACGACGACCATGACGTCGCCGATGCTGACGCCGCGGCGCTCGGCCACGAGCGCGCAGGTCTCGCCGATCGGGCGGTCGAGGTCGAGCAGGTCCGCGAGATCGGTGCCGCCGGCGAGCTTCTCCATGTAGACGCAGGGGCCCGGATCGAACATCGTCCCGCGCGGTGAGATCGCGATGACCGCGAGCGCGCTCGGCATGCCCTTCGCGCAGAGCGTCGTGCCTTCCAGGGGATCGACGGCGATGTCGACGGCCGGGGTGCTGCCGTCGCCGACCTGCTCGCCGTTGTAGAGCATCGGCGCCTCGTCCTTCTCTCCCTCACCGATGACGACGATGCCGTCCATCGAGACGGTGCCCAGGACGACGCGCATCGCGTCGACGGCGGCCTGATCGGCGGCGAGCTTGTCGCCGCGGCCGGCGAGGCGGGCGGCGGAGAGCGCCGCGGCCTCGGTGACGCGGACGAGCTCGAGGGCGAGGTTGCGGTCGGGCGTGCTGGCGGACATGTGCGGCTCCGGGTCGGGTGTGGCGGCGGGGCGGCGCGGACCCTACCGGCCGCCGCCGGCACGGGACCGCCTCGTCATCGGCGCAATGCCGTCAGCGTGCGGGCTTGCGCGGCTTGGGCGCCGGGCGGGCTGCGCGGCGCTCGTCGAAGCGCTTGCGCTCCGCAGCGGTCATCTGACGCACGACGAGTGAGCCGTCGTTGACCTGGTCGGCGATGTCCGCGAGCTTCGCGTCGCGGCGCTCGAGCGCGCGGGCGGCCTGCGGCGAGAGGGGCTTCTTCTCGGGTGCAGCCATACCCACAGGATACGAGGGTCGGCGGCGACGGGCGCCGAGTCGGCCGGATCAGCCTGAGACGGACGCGGCGATCGCGAGCAGCTCGTCGACCTGCCACCGGCCCAGCGCGGTCAGTCGCAGCGCCAGCTCGCCGGTCTCCCAGCTGAGCTCACGGACGGGGCGCAGCGACGACTGGGCGTCCGCCAGCGGGTGCTCACGCAGGCGCCCGGGATGCCCGCCGACCTCGACGGCCCGCTCGCCCGCACCGTCGAGCGCCGCTCGGGGCGGGGCGGGTGCGCGGCCGGCGTAGAGCGCGAGGCGGCCCGGGGCGCCGGGGCGCGAGTCGTCGAGGCTCCAGACGACCTCCGCGCCCTCGCCGACGGGGGAGACGTCCACCCAGCGGGCGAGCGGCAGGGCCGCGGACGGGAGCGGGAACGGGCGGCCGAGCAGGGCGTCGGCGCCCGCGATGCCGTCGAGGGGTGCGGTCACGGCGCGATCATCGCAACAGCGGGCGCCCGTGGATAGGGTGCGGCGCGATGGCGCCCGAGACCACCGCGACCGAGTTCGACGTCCGCGACGAGGCCTTCCACGCGCCCGGGCCCGAGGAGCAGTGGTCGGACTCGCTGTACTTCGGGGGCGGCGACGCGCGCAGCGGCCTGGCCTTCTACGCGCGGATCGGGGCGCGGCCGAACGAGGGCGTGATCGAGGCCGCGCTCGGGGTCTGGCTCCCGCCCACCCGGACCGGTCTCCCGCCGCGGTTCCTGCTCGCCTTCGCGCGCGAGGCGACGCCCGCCGACCTGCCCGGCGCGCCGGTCGCCGCCGGCCCGGTCACGTTCACCTGCGGCGTGCCGTTCGAGCACTGGCGCGTGGCCGTCGACGGCGAGGCCCGGCTCTGGGCTCGCGCCGAGGACCTCGGCGAGCACCCCGAGGCCCACCAGCAGGTGCAGGTCAGCGGTGAGCTGCGCTTCACCTCCTGGGTGCCGCCGTTCCACTTCGACTCGGGGCTGACGAACGCCGTCGCGAGCCGCCACTACGAGCAGCCCGGCTCGGTCAGCGGCGTCCTCGTCGTCGGCGACGAACGCTTCCCCGTCCACGGCGCCGGGATGCGCGACCACTCGTGGGGCGTGCGCGACTGGCAGGCCGTCCCGTACTGGCGCTGGATGGGGATGCTCGTCGACCCCGACCACTTCCTGCTCGTCAACAACGTCGGCGTGCGCGGCGAGCACGGCGTCACCGAGACCGTCGGCGGCTGCCTGATGCTCGGCGGCGAGCTCGCACCCGTCGTCTCCGGATCGACCGAGGGCACGCAGCGCGACTTCGTCGCCCACGCGACCGACGCGCTCGGACGGACCGCCACGCTGCGCGGAGCCGCGATCAGCGTCGCGCCGCTGCGCCAGCGCCGCGACGAGCGCCTCACCATCGTCAACGAGGGCCTGACCCGGCTGGAATGGCTGGGCCACGAGGCCTTCGGCATCTCCGAATGGCTGGAGCAGACATGACCGACCCCCGCTGGGGCCTGACCCTGCCCTTCGCCGGCGTCCCGCTGGCCGACCACGCGCCGCACTTCCGGCTCGCCGAGGAGCTCGGGTACGACGACCTGTGGACCGGCGAGACCGCCGGGCCCGACGGGTTCACCCCGCTCGCGCTCGCCGCCGCGCACACCGAGCGGATCCGCCTGGCGACCGGCATCGTCAACCCGTACACCCGCGGCCGCGCGATCCTCGCCCAGCAGGTCGCGGCGATGGCCGACGCGTCGAACGGGCGCTTCGTGCTCGGTCTCGGCGCGTCGTCGAACGTCATCGTCGAGCGCTGGAACGGCGTGCCGTTCGAGAAGCCGCTGTCGAAGATCCGCGAGACCGTCGAGTACCTGCGGCCGGTGCTGGCCGGCGAGCGCGGCGCCGGTGGCTTCCGTTTGGAGGCGCCGCCGGCCCGGCCGGTGCCGATCGTGCTCGCCGCGCTGCGCGGCAAGATGCTCCGCCTGGCGGCCGAGATCGGCGACGGCGCGTTCACGAACTTCCTCCCGCTGAGCGGGCTGCCGAGCGTCGTCGAGGGCGTGCGCGAGGGCGAGGCCGCGGCGGGCAAGGAGCCCGGGAGCACCGAGCTGGCGTGCCGGTTCTTCTGCATCCCGCAGCCCGCCGACGAGGGGCTGCAGACCGCGAAGTTCCTCTTCACCGGCTACGCGACCGTCCCCGTCTACAGCGAGTTCTTCCGCTGGCTCGGCTGGGGCGCGCAGCTCGACCCGA
>DAIPYF010000184.1:0-5741 GCA_036782855.1 Solirubrobacteraceae bacterium | reverse complement strand
CCGGGCCGGCCGGCACGCCGCTGTTCGGCGCCAGCAGGAACTCGACGGCGTCGGCGCCCGCCGGGCCGGGCTCGCGCTGCGTGACGAGCACCTCGAACGTGGCCCCCTCCATCGCGAGGTCGCCGAGCGCGGCCGCCACGGCCTCCGCCAGCCGCGGCCCGGCCTCCGTGCGCGCCGCGTGCAGGTCGGCGGCGAGCCGCTCGCGCGCGGCGCGCGCCTCGGCCAGCCCCGCGGTCGCCTGTTCCAGCGCGACCTCGGCGTTCGCGAGCTCGTCGTGGCGCTCACGGCAGCGCTCCGCGTGCTCGAGCACCGCCGCGACGGTCCCGCCGTGCTTGCGCTTCAGCCGGTCGACCGCCGCCAGGCGCTCCTCGGCGGCCTCGAGGGCTCCGGGCTCGGCGTCCAGGCCCTCCGCATAGGCGCGCAGTTCGGCCGCGAGGTCGCCCGCCTCGTACAGCAGGCCGCGCCAGCGCTCGGCGAGCGCGTCGAGCGCCGGGGCGACGCCGGTGGTGCCCTCGAGCGCCCCACCCCCCGCCGCGAGCTGCACGAGCGCGCCGGTGCCGTCGTCGGGCTCCATCGCGCGCACCGCCTCGAGCGCGGCGCCGCGCAGGGTCTCGACGTGGCGCAGGCGCTCGCGCGCCGCCAGCAGGTCGCGCTCCTCGGCCTCGTCGGGGGCGACGTCGTCGATCTCCCGCAGCTCGTATGCCAGGAGGTCGAGCTCGCGCTCGCGGGCGCCGGCCAGCCCCGAGACGTCCGCCAGGGCCTTCTCCGCCGCCCGCACCCGCGCGTGGGCCTCGGCGCACCCGGCGCGCCGGCGCGCCTGCTCAGGGCCGCAGAACGCGTCGAGGAGGTCGAGCTGGGCGGACGCGAGCGTCAGCCGGCGATGCTCGTGCTGGCCGTAGAACGACAGCTGGGCCTCGGCGGCCTCGCGCATGTCGGCCACGTTCGACGAGCGGCCGTTGAGCAGCGCGCGCGTGCGGCCGTCCGCGCCCACGCGCCGTACGATGACGAGCTCGTCCGCGTCCTCGGGGAGCCGGTCCCCGAGCGACGCGCGCAGGTCGTCCGGGAGGTCGAAGACGCCCTCGACGTAGGCCTCGGCCGCGCCGGGGCGCACGATCCCCGGACGGGGCTTCCCCCCGAGGAGCAGGTCCAGCGCTTGTGCCAGCACGGTCTTGCCGGCACCGGTCTCCCCCGTGAGCACGTTGAGGCCCGGGGCGAGCCGCAGCTCGGCCCGGTCGATCAGGAGGAGGTTCTCGACGCGCAGCTCACGGAGCACAGCTGCGGTTTACCAGCCGCGGGAGACGTCACGAGGAGGCGAGCCGTCCGAATTTCTCCCGCAGACGGCGGTAGAACGACGAGCCGGGCAGCAGCGCGAGATCGGTCGCCTCACGGACGAAGCCGGCCGTGATCGTGCCGCCCGGCGGGATCTCCGCCGCGGGACGCCCGTCGAAGGCGACGTCGACGGCGCTCTCGGACCGGTTGTGGACGGTCAGGAGGTCGCCCGGCGCGACGACCAGGGCCCGCGCGGTCAGCGAGTGCGGCGCGATGAACGAGACGACGAATCCCTCCACGCCCCACGCCATCACCGGCCCTCCGTTGGCGAGGTTGTAGCCGGTCGAACCCGCAGGCGTGGCGACGACGAGGCCGTCGCAGCGGACGCTGCCGACCTCCTCCCCGGACACCGCGTAGGCGAGATCGGCGACGCGCTCGCCGACCTTGCGCGTGATCGCGATGTCGTTCACCGCGATCCGGGCGGCGCCGTCGTGCTCGAGGGCGATGGCGGGCAGCGTCAACGTCTCGAAGTCGCCCGCCAGCGCGCGCTCGAACGCCGCCGGCGCCTCGTCCCGGTCGACGGTCGAGAGGAAGCCGATCTCGCCGAAGTTGACGCCGAACACCGGGATGCTGGTCCCGGCGAACTCGCGCAGCGCGCGCAGGATCGTCCCGTCGCCGCCCAGGGCGATGGCGAGGTCGACGTCGTCGCTGAACGCCTCGACGAGCTCGACGCCCGGCCCCGGCGCGATCGTGGGGTGCTTGGCGGCCTCCTGCGCGTCCAGCCGGACGACCATCTCCGCGCGGTGGGCGAGCGCGATCAGGTGGCGCAGCGCGTCATCGGTCTCGCCCGGACGGGCGTGGGAGAGGACGGCGACGGCCCGTGGCGGCTTCATGCCGCCACCTCGGCGAGCGCCGCTTCGACGTCCGCGACGTTCCCGTCCCGGCCGGCCTCCGCAAGCCAGATGAACGTCTCGACGTTGCCCTTCGGCCCCGGCAGCCCGGACGGCGCGAAGCCGAGCACGGCGGCGCCGCACTGCTCGCGGGCGAAACGCGCGACGCCCGCGACCGCCTCGCGGCGCAGGGCGGGGTCGCGCACGACGCCGCCCTTGCCGACCCGGTCGCGGCCGACCTCGAACTGCGGCTTCACCATGACGAGAGCGTCGAACCGCGGGGCGCAGCACGCGAGCACCGCGGGCAGGAGCTTCGTCAGGGAGATGAAGGACACGTCCGCGACGAGCAGGTCCGGGGCGAACGGGAGGTCCTGCGGTGTGACCTCCCGCGCGTTGCGGCGCTCCAGGACGCTCACGCGCGGATCCTCGCGCAGGGCCCAGGCGAGCTCGCCGTACGCGACGTCCAGGGCGATCACACGCTCGGCCCCCCGCTGCAGCAGGCAGTCGGTGAAACCGCCGGTGGATGCGCCGACGTCGAGCGCGCTGCGCCCCGCGACGTCGAGGCCGATCAGGTCGAGGGCGTTCTCGAGCTTCGTCCCGCCGCGGGAGACGTGCCGGCGTCCCTCGTCGACGGCGAGCTCCACGTCGCTCGCCACGAGCTGCCCCGGCTTCGCCGCGCGCGCACCCGCGGTCCCCAGGCGCACCTCGCCGGCCATGACCGACGCCGCGGCGCGCGAGCGGGAGGGAAACAGGCCACGGCGGGCCAGCAGGGTGTCGAGGCGGACCTTCTCGGCCGTCATCCGGCGGCGAACGGTACTTGCCGGCGGGCGGATGTAAACGTTCTGGGGTCTCTGTGACGCGCCTCACAGACGAAATGGTCTGGAGTTCGCACCATGTAGATCGCGCACTCGGCCCTTGGACCTGCTGGGGAGCGCCAACGGACTTTTCTCAGTGATCACATAGCTGGACCCCTCAAATAGCAGTACCTCTCCTCCCGAAACGGCCCGCCCTCCCAGGCGGGTCGTTTCATTTGGCGGCAGCGTCCGCCAGCCAGGCGATGAGGTCGTGCGCACGATCGACGGCGCCGCCCCAGCGCAGGAAGCCGTGGGTCATGTCGTCGTAGGTCTCGACGACGACCGGCACCCCGGCCGCGGCCAGCGCCCGTGCGAACGCCGCCCCGTCGTCGCGCAGCGGGTCGTGGGCGGCCACGGCGATCCACGCGGGCGGCGCCCCGCCGAGATCGCCGGCCTCCAGGACGGATGCGGCGGAGGGATCGGCTCCGGCCAGGAGGGCACCCCAGCACAGCGCCATCTCGGCCGCGGTCAGCATCGGCCCGTCCGCGAACTCGCGGTAGGACGGCGAGCCCATGCGGGGGTCGAGCGCGGGGTAGACGAGCAGCTGGGCCCGGGCGAGCCCCGGCGCGCGCAGCGCCGCGAGGGCGGCGAGCTGCCCGCCGGCGCTGTCGCCGCCGATCGCGACGCGACGCCCGTCGTACCCCAGCGCCGCCGCCCCCGGGCCCACCGCCCACCGCAGGACCGCCTCGGCGTCCTCCACGGCTGCGGGGAACGGGTGCTCCGGTGCCAGCCGGTAGTCGACGCTGACCACCACCTGCCCGGACGCGGCGCACAGCGCACGGGCGACGTGGTCGAATCCGTCGAGGTCCCCGATCACCCATCCGCCGCCGTGATGCCAGAGGATCGCCCCGGACGGCGCAGGCGCAGCGGCCGGGAGGTACGCCCGCACCGGGACGGCCGGCAGCCCGTCACGCTCGATCCCGAGGTCCAGGACGCGGCCGACGGGGACCGGCGCGCCGCCGAGCCTGCGGCCGGTCACGGCGTAGGCGGCGCGCAGGGCATCCAGGTCCGCCGGGGCGGCGTCCAGCGCGGGCGGGGGCTCGGCGTCGATCAGCGCGCGGATCTGCGGGTGGACGTCCGCCATCCGGCGTGCGCGTGCTTCAGGCTCCGGCGGGGATCTCGCCGCCGACGGCGAGCGCCACGCGGATCCGCTCCGCGATCGCCGGGCCGGTGAAGCCGACCTCCGCGTGCAGCAGCGCGGGCTTGCCGTGCGTCACGTAGCGGTCCGGGAGGCCGACGCGGATGATCCGCGGCGTCGGGATGCCCTGCTCGTTGCAGTGCTCCCAGACCGCCGAGCCGAAGCCGCCCTGCAGGACGCCCTCCTCGACGGTGACCAGCAGCTCGTGCTCGGCGCACAGCTGCGCGATGAGCGCGGCGTCGAGCGGCTTGGCGAAGCGTGCGTCGGCGACCGTCGGGTCGATGCCGTCCTCCGCGAGGAGGTCGGCGGCCTCGAGGGCCTTCGGCACGCCCGCCCCGTAGCCGAGCAGCGCGACCCGGCGTCCCTCGCGCAGGATCTCGCCGGTGCCGATCTCGATGACTCGGGGCTCGTCCGGCAGCGGCGTGCCGACGCCTTCGCCGCGCGGATAGCGCAGGCCGACGGGGCCGTCGTGTCGCAGCGCCGTGTGCAGCAGGTGGACGAGCATCGCCTCGTCCCGGGGCGCCATCAGCGTCATGTTCGGCAGCGACCGCAGATAGGCGATGTCGAACACGCCGTGATGCGTCGGGCCGTCGTCGCCGACCAGGCCCGCGCGATCCATCGCGAAGACGACGTTCAGGTCCTGCAGCGCGACGTCGTGGACGATCTGGTCGAACGCCCGCTGCAGGAACGTCGAGTAGATCGCACAGACGGGCTTGACACCCTCGAGCGCGAGCCCGGCCGCGAACAGCACCGCCTGCTGCTCGGCGATGCCGACGTCGAAGTAGTGCTCGGGCTCGGCCTTCTGCACGATGTCCAGGCCCGTGCCCGTGTTCATCGCGGCCGTGATCCCGACGACCCGCCGGTCCCGCCGGATCTCGCGCACCATCGCGTCACCGAACACCTGCGTGTAGGTCGGCGGCTTCGGTACGGCGGAGGCCGAGGCCGGCTTCGCCGCCACGGGCGCGCCGCCGGAGATCGAGTTCGGCTTGGCGGCATGCCACGTCTCCATCCCCTCCAGCCCGCCCTCCTCGGCGGGCGCGAAGCCCTTCCCCTTGACGGTCGCGATGTGGACGACGACCGGGCGCTGGGCGGCGAACGCCTCCACGAGCGCCCGTCGCAGCGCACCGACGTCGTGGCCGTCGACGACCCCGACGTAGGCCCAGTCCAGCTCCTCCCAGAACAGGCCGGGCGCCCAGAACGCCTTGATGGACTCCTTCAGCTGCGGGCCGAGTCGCTCGAACCGCGCTCCGATGCCGCCCGGGAGCTGGCTGAGGCGGCCCTCGACGCCCTCGCGGGCGTGCCAGAACCGCGGGTTGAGCCGTACGCGGTTGAAGTAGCGCGACAGCGCGCCGACGTTCGGCGCGATCGACATCCCGTTGTCGTTGAGGACGACCACGATCGGCGTCCCGAGCCCACCCGCCTGGTGGATCGCCTCGAACGCCACGCCGCCGGTCATCGCGCCGTCGCCGATGACGGCGACCACGCGGCCCGCGTCCGGATGGCCGAGGAGGCGCATGCCCTCCTTCAGGCCGACGGCGTAGCCGATCGACGTGGAGGCGTGGCCGGCGCCCATGATGTCGTGCTCGCTCT
>DAIPYF010000183.1:4858-5763 GCA_036782855.1 Solirubrobacteraceae bacterium | reverse complement strand
AGTCGCGGTACGACTGCGCGGCCACTCCGTCCGGATCGTATTTCAGCACCGACATCCCCTTCACGGGCGCCTCGGCGAAGCGGATCGTCTTGCGGATCCGGGACGCGAACACGCGGTCCCCGAAGTTCTCCTCGAGGATCTCGATGGCCTCCTTGGCATGGACGGTCCGCGCGTCCATGAGCGTCGGGAGGATGCCCTCGATGGTGACGTCGGGATTGAGGTTCTCGCGGATCATCTGCAGCGTGTTCTGGAGCTGGATCAGCCCCCGCATCGAGAGATACTCGCACTGGACGGGGACGATCACCGTGTGGGCCGCCGTCAGGGCGTTGATCGTGAGCAGCCCGAGGCTCGGCGGCGTGTCGATGCAGACGAAGTCGTAGTCCTCCCCGACCTCGGCCAGCGCCTTCTGCAGCGCACGCTCACGGCCGATCATGGTGGACATGGCGATCTCGGCCCCGGCGAGGTCGATCGAGGCGCAGGCGATGTCGATCTCGCGCTTGCGGATCACCTGGCGGATCGGCATCCGGTGGACGAGGACGTCGTACATCGACTCCTGGAGGTTGTCCGGGTCGATGCCCTGCGACATCGTCAGGTTGCCCTGGGGATCCATGTCCACGCACAGGACCCGATGCCCCGTCTCGCGGAAGGCCACGGCGAGGTTGAGGGTCGTCGTCGTCTTGGCGACGCCGCCCTTCTGATTGGCGAAGGCGATGACCTTGGCCTGCTTGGGGTGGTCCTGCTGGTCCACGGGGGTGCGCTCCGGTCGGTCGGTGGGTCCCGTACTCCGGGGGGTATTCGGATGTCCTCGGCCGATTCCTGCCTGCAACGGCCCCCTGGCAGGACAGGTCGCGCCGCAGGAACGGCCCCCTGGCAGGACAGGTCGCGCCGCAGGCGCGACCTGAATA
>DAIPYF010000183.1:0-4848 GCA_036782855.1 Solirubrobacteraceae bacterium | reverse complement strand
ATGTCCTCGGCCGATTCCTGCCTGCAACGGCCCCCTGGCAGGACAGGGCGCGCCGCAGGCGCGACCTGGTTGGCCGTCGCAGGACAGGTCGCGCCGCAGGCGCGACCTGAATAGCTTTCCCCCAATGCTGTGCCACTGGGACGACGTGCCGCCGATCGACCTCGCCCGCGGGGACCTCGGCGGCGTGCGCCGGCGCCTGGGCGCCGCGGCGGGCGCCCCTCGCCTGGGCCTGAGCCGCTACGACCTCGGCCCGGGCGAGCGCCCGATGCCGGTCCACGTGCACGGGGACGAGGAGGAGCTGTTCCTCGTCCTGGAGGGCTCGGGCTTCAGCCTCGAGGGCGATGCGGCGCACCCCGTCGCCGCCGGGGACGCGATCCGCTACCCACCGTCCGGGCGGCCGCACACCGTCGTCGCCGGTCCCGACGGCATGGTGGTGCTCGCCTTCGGCTCGGGGTCGGACTCCGCGCTGACCTACCTCCCACGGGCCCGGGCGATGTGGGCCGGGCCGCGCTGGATCCCGCCGGACGGCCCGAGCCCGTTCGCGCTCGAGGTCCAGGCCGGTCCGCTCGAGCTGCCACCGCCCGCCGCGGCGGCGGACCGCCCCGACACGATCGTGCGGCTCGCCGACGTCGACGCCGGCGCCCGGCACCGCGGCGACGTCGGCAGCACGAGCCGCGACGTCGGCCGCGCGCTCGCGTGCACGCTGGCGGGACTCGCCGAGATGACGGTGGATCCCGGCCGGCTCAGCAACCCCCCGCACTGCCACAGCGCCGAGGACGAGCTGTTCGTCGTGCTCGAGGGCGACGGCGCGCTCGAGCTGCTGCACCCGGACGGCACGGCCGAGTCGCACCCCGTGCACACCGGGCACGTCGTCTCGCTGCCCGCGGGCACGGGGGTCGCCCACGCGTTCGGTGCCGGTGACGGCGGCCTGCGCCTCCTCGCCTACGGGCACCGCGACCCCTCCGACATCTGCTTCTACCCGCGGTCGGGAAAGGTGAGCATCCGCGGGCTCAAGACGATCTTCCGGGTCCGGCAGGTCGACTACTGGGACGGTGAGGAATGAGGCGGCCACAGGAGGGCGGGGTGGCGCACTGGGACGAGGCCGAGCGTCACGACGTCGACGCGGGGACGATCGCCGGCGTCTGGCGCGACCTCGGGGAGGCGGCGGGAAGCGTGGACGTCGGGCTCTGCCGCATCGAGGTGCGGCCCGGCGCACAGTCGACACCGGCGCACCGCCACGGCGCGGAGGAGGAGATCTTCGTCGTGCTGGGCGGCTCGGGATGGAGCTGGCAGGACGATCTGACCTACACGGTCGGCCCGGGCGACGTGCTCGTGCACCTCGCGGCCGAGGAGGTCCACACGCTGCTCGCCGGCCCGGACGGGCTCGACGTCCTGGCGTTCGGCCCGCGCATCCTCGAGGAGGCGACGCACCTCCCGCGGGCGGGCGTCGTCCGCATCCAGAACACGTGGGTGCTCGACGCCGGGCCGCCCGAGCCCTACGAGCGCGAGTCCGCCGCCGGGCCGATCGATCCCGGAACGCCCGAGGAGCGGCGGCCGTCGACGATCGTGCGGATCAGCGACGTGGCGGCCGACGCCGAGGCCCGGGACGGCTACCGGGGCGAGGACCGGGACCTCGGACGCGCCGCCGGCTCGCGCGCCACGGGGCTGCGTCATGTCGTGCTCGAGCCCGGGCAGATGAGCTGCCCGCCGCATCACCACTCCGCCGAGGAGGAGCTGTTCGTCGTGCTGGACGGCACGGGCGAGCTGCAGCTCTACGACAACGGCGCGCAGCTCGTCGACCGGACGGCGCTCCGCGCGGGCTCGATCGTCTCGCGCCCCGCCGGGACCGGGATGGCACACGCGCTCGTGGCGGGCGACGACGGCCTGACGTACCTCGCCTACGGCACGCGCGACCCGAACGAGATCGTCTTCTACCCACGCTCGCGCAAGGCGTGGCTCGGCCGGGTGATGGTGCGTCTCGATCCCGCGGGCGACTACTGGGAAGGCGAGGAGTGACCCGGCGCCCGCCGGCGCTGTTCGACCACGAGCTGCTCGTCGTGACCGGCAAGGGCGGGGTCGGCAAGACGACCGTGGCGGCCGCGCTCGGCGTGGCCGCTGCGCGGCGCGGCCTGCGCGCGATCGTCGCGGAGGTCGCGGCCCGCGACGACGTCACGCTCGCCCTCGGCGGCGAGGAGGAGCGCCGCGACCACGAGGTCGAGCTGCAGTTCGGCGTCCACCACACGTCGATCGAGCCCGAGGCGGCGATGCGCGAGTACCTCGTCGACCAGCTGCCCTCGCGGCGGCTCGCCGGCGTCCTCACCGACAGCCGCGCGTTCGCCTATCTCGCCGCCGCCACGCCGGGCCTGCGCGAGCTGCTCACGATCGGGAAGGTGTGGGAGCTCGCCCAGCAGGATCGGCGCACGCCGGGCGCGCGGCCGTACGATCTGGTCATCCTCGATGCGCCCGCAACCGGACACGGCGTCGCCGTGCTCTCGGCCCCGCACACGTTCGCCCGCACCGCGCGGGTCGGGCGGATCGCGCGCCAGGCCGCGCTCATCGACGGGCTGGTCACGAACCCGGCGCGCACCGCCGTCGTCGCGGTCGCGCGCCCCGAGGAGCTGCCTGTCAACGAGGCGCTCCAGCTGCGTCGCGCGCTCGACGAGGAGCTCGGCCTGCCGGTGTCGCTCGCGGTCGTCAACCGCGTCGCCGTGGACCGGCTCACCGCCGCCGAGGCCCGCGAGCTCGAGGCGCACGACCCCGTCGGACGGCCGGTCGCCATCGCCCTCGCGGCGCACCGGCGGGCGCGCGCGCAGCGTACGCAGGTCGCGCGCCTGCGCCGCGGAATGGACTGCCGGGTCTGCGGGCTGCACGAGCTGCAGCGGGGCGCCCTCGACGGCGCGGCGATCCGCGAGCTCGCCGGGGAGCTGGAGCGGGTGCTGTGACGCGCCGTCGCCCCAAGGGCCACCGCGGGCTCCCGTCGCGACTGGACGGCGCGAAGGTCGTCATCTGCGCGGGGTCCGGAGGCGTGGGCAAGACGACGACCTCCGCGGCCATCGCGATGGGGCTGGCCGCGCGGGGGCTGCGCGTGGCGGTCGTGACGATCGACCCGGCGCGCCGGCTGGCGGACGCGCTGGGCCTCGACGAGCTGGGCAACGATCCCGCGCTCGTGGACCCCGGGCGCTTCGCCGACGGCGGCCTGGAGCTGCGCGGGGAGCTGTGGGCGATGACCCTCGACGCCAAGCGCACCTTCGACGAGCTGATCGAGCGGCTGTCACCCGACGAGGAGACGCGGGACGAGGTGCTCGGCAACCGGATCTACCAGCAGCTCTCGGGCGCGGTCGCCGGGTCGCAGGAGTTCACGGCCGTGGCCAAGCTCTACGACCTCCATGCGTCCGGGCGGTTCGACGTCCTCGTGCTCGACACGCCGCCGTCGCGCAACGCCCTCGACTTCCTCGACGCTCCGGACCGCCTGTCGGGGTTCTTCGACGGGCGCGCGCTCAAGATCTTCCTGGCGCCGACCGGGATCGCCGCCCGGGCGATGGGGCGCGGGACGGGCGTCGTGTTCGGCGTGCTGCGCCGCCTGACCGGGGTGGACCTGCTCGAGGACCTGTCGGTGTTCTTCCGCGCGCTCGGCGGCCTGGTGGACGGGTTCCGCGAGCGCGCCGAGGGCGTGAAGGCCCTGCTGGCCGACCCGTCGACGGTGTTCCTCGTCGTGACGAGCCCCGAGCGCGAGCCGGCGGAGGAGGCCATCTTCTTCACCAGCAAGCTGCGCGAGTCCGGAATGCCGTTCGGCGGGCTGATCATCAACCGCGTCCACCTGCTCGACGCCGGGAGCGGCCGGCTGCCGTCCCCGGAGGCGGTCGCCGCGGACCTCGTGGGGGACCTGGGCCCGCGGCTGTCGGCGAAGGTCGCGCGGACCTACGGCGAGGCGCTCGCCACCGCCGAGCGGGACGCCGCCTCGATCGAGCGGCTGTGCGCGGAGACCGGGGAGCGCGACCCGGTGATCGTCCCCGAGCTCGACGGGGACGTCCACGACGTCGCCGGCCTCGTGGCCGTGCACGCGCACCTGTTCGAGGCGTAGGGTCGGCGCATGCGCAGACCGCTCGCCGCCGCGCTCGCCGCGGCGGCCGTCGCGGCGGCGGCGACCGCCCCGGCACACGCCATCCAGTCCGTCCAGCGGGCGTCGGCGACCGTCGTCCCGAACGTCGCCGGGACGCCCGCCGCGCCGCGGGCCGTGGCGCTCACCGTCCGCGGCTGGTTCGACGACCTCGGCGCCGACCTGGATCGCCAGGTCCAGTTCGCGACGGTCCACGGCGACATCCTCTTTCCGAGGGAGGGACTGACGAACAACCGCCTGTTCCCGGCGTGCGACCCGGTGACCGTCTTCCAGGACGAGCGGCAGTGCCCCGCCGGCTCGCGCGTGGGCACGGGCACCGCTCGCGGGGTCGGCCTGGGCCTTGACGAGGACGTCACGCTCCAGGTGTTCAACCGTCCGCGGGGCAAGGGGGACGTCGTGCTCGTCGTCGGCCAGAGCCCGCTGATCATTCGCGAGATCGTCGTCGCCGACCTCACGGTCCTGCGGAACGACCCCGAGTACCGCTACCGGCTCTCGTTCGACGTGCCGAAGACCCTCCAGTCCCCCGCCCCCGGCGTGATCGCCGCGATCAAGGACCTCCGGGTCACCGTCCCGGTCCAGTACCTCAAGCGGGGCGGCCGGTTCGTGAAGCGCCGGGGCCGGCGCATCCCCTACATCGCGACGACCGGGTGCGCGAAGGGCGCGTGGACCGGCGTCTATGTCGCGCAGTACACGACGTCGTTCGACAGCGCGATCGAGAGCACGCAGACCGT
>DAIPYF010000182.1:0-5774 GCA_036782855.1 Solirubrobacteraceae bacterium | reverse complement strand
TCATGGCGCCCGAGTCGCCCATCAGCACGAGGTCGACGCCGGCACCCTCGGCGGCCAGCGCGCTGGGGTAGTCGTACGCGGTGACCATGACGATCGGCTCGCGCATCGCCTTCTTCTCGAGCAGCCGCGGAAGCGTCATCGGCAGCCCGGAGGCGTCGGGCGGGACGGGCATGTTCGAGGGCATGGACGACATGGGATCTCCTCAACTCGTGGGGGTCGACGCCGCGACGGCGGTCGCCGCCCCCGGATTGCGGACGGAGGGGGGGGTCGGGGGGTGAGCGGCCGGCGCGCGCGCCGCGAGGTTGTCGATGAGGCGCACGTCACCGACGCGCGCCGCCGCGAGCAGGAGCACCTCGCCGGCGAGCGCGTCGGCGGGGGCCAGCGAGTGGGGGTCGACGGCCGCGAAATACTCCGGCTCCACGCCCCCGGCGCGGAGCGCGGCGAGTCCGGCGGCGGTTGCGGCGTCGCCGGTCGTCAGGTGCCCCGACGCGACATCCCTCGCGACGTCGCGCAGCGATCGGGACAGCGTGAGCGCGCGCTCGCGCTCCGCCGCGTCGAGCCGCGCATTGCGGCTCGACAACGCCAAGCCGTCCGGGTCGCGGACGGTCGGGCAGACGGTGATCGCGAAGGGAAGGTTCAGGTCGCGCACCATGCGCCGCACCACGGCGGCCTGCTGGGCGTCCTTCTGGCCGAAGTACGCCGTGTCGGGCGCGACCATCGCCAGCAGCTTGGCCACGACGGTCGTCACGCCGTCGAAATGCCCGGTCCCGCGTCCCGCGCCCTCGAGCGTCTCGGTGAGCGGCCCGCGGACGATCACGGTGGTCGCGAAGCCGTCGGGGTAGACCTCGGCGACGCCCGGGACGAAGAGGACGTCGGCGCCCGCCGCGCGGGCGATCTCGGCGTCACGTTCCTCGCCGCGCGGATAGGCGGCGAGATCGGCGGCGTCGTCGAACTGCGTCGGGTTCACGAACACCGAGACGACGACGACGTCGTGCTCGGCGCGCGCCCGCTCGATCAGGGATCGGTGGCCGTCGTGCAGCGCGCCCATGGTCGGCACGAACCCGACGGAGCGCCCTGCGCGCCGCGCGGGCGCCAGGGTCGCGCGCAGCTCGCTCGCGGTCCGCGCGACCGGGCTCGGCGGCGCGTCGGCGCGGCCCGCGAGGACGCGGGCGCGATCCCCGAGGACGTCGAACAGCGCGAGCAGCTCGGGCGCGCGCGCGGCGATCGCGGCGCGCTGCGCCGCCACGGTGGCCTCGTCACCCCGCGCGATCGGCCCCGTCAGCGACGCCCGGGCCCCGTCGCGGGCCCAGTTCGCGACGGTCGCGCGCACGAGCGGGATGAGCGCCGCGCGCGGGAGGGCGGGGGTCGCGGCCGGCTGCTCCGCGTCGGCGTCCAGGGCGCCCAGGAGGTGCGAGGCCACCGCCGCAGCGGCGTGGTAGGCGGCGCGGTCAGCGTCGGCGACGGAGAACGGCGTCATGCCGAGGGTGCCCGCGAGGTGCCGGGCGAGCGAGACGGCGCGTTCGCTGGTGCCCGCGATCGCGCAGCCGGCGCCGCGGAAGTCCGCGCCCGCGGGCGTCACCGTCATGAGCGGGTGCATGCCGAAGCCCTCGTGCCCGCCGAGGACGGCGAGCCCGGTCGCGCCGGAGCAGTGTCCGACGAGCACGCCCGGGGTCAGGACGGATGCCGCCGCGGCGATCTCGCCGTCCGGGACGCACAGCAGGACGGCGTCGCTGCCGTCACCGTCGAAGCCCCGGCCGTGGGGCCCGTCGACGGTCATTCCGGCATCACGGAGCGCGGCAGCGAGTGCCGTGCCGAGCCGGCCTGCGCCGACGAGGGCGATGCGAGGGCTGATGTCGGTCCAGTTCCCCATCGGGATACCGGTCGCGGTGTGGTGCGGGTCTCCGTGTACGGCGTTCCGGGGTCCGGCCCGTGCAGGTGACGGCCCCGTCGCAGAGAACGGTATCACCCGCCGCGGGCGCCGAGGAGAGGGCAGGTAGCATCGCCCGCGATGGCCGTCCCGGACACCGCCCAGGAGCGTCGCGCGGTGCTCACGGACGTCTACCGCGAGGCCTGCCGCTGCGAGCGCTGCCCCCACCTGGCGCAGTCCCGCACGCAGGTCGTCTTCGGCGCCGGGAACGCCGACGCCGACCTCATGTTCGTCGGCGAGGCCCCGGGTGCCGACGAGGATCGCGAGGGCGTGCCGTTCGTGGGCCGGGCCGGGAAGCTCCTGACCGAGCTGCTGGCGGGCATCGGGATCGCGCGCGAGGACGTCTTCATCGCGAATGTCCTCAAGTGCCAGCCCCCGGGCAACCGCAATCCGACGGCGCCGGAGATCGCGAACTGCTCGGAATGGCTGTTCCGCCAGCTCGAGCTCATCCAGCCGACGGTCGTCGTGACGCTGGGGAACTTCGCGACCCGCCTGCTGCGGGACGACCAGACATCGATCACCCGGATCCACGGGCAGGCCGAAGAGCGCGTGATCGGGCGGCGCGCGGTCCGGCTGTTCCCGGTCCTGCATCCCGCTTCGGCCCTGTACACGCCGTCCAACCGCGCGGTGCTCGCCGCGGACTTCGCGCTCATCCCCGGGCTGGTGGCGCTCGGCGCGCCAGCGCAGCCCCGGCCGGCCGCACCGGAGCCCGAGCCGGAGCCCGCAACCGGCGAGCCGTCAACCGGCGAGCCGTCGGCCGGCGAGCCGACGGTCGACCCCGCCGACCAGCTGGGCCTCTTCTGATGGCCGGCCCGGAGCGCCGCGTCGCGGAGGGAGCCGAGGAGACCGAGCGGCTCGGCGCCGGCCTCGCCGCGCGCCTCGGCGGCGGCGACGTCGTCCTGATCTCCGGCGAGCTCGGAGCCGGGAAGACGACCTTCGTCCGGGGCGCCTGCCGCGCCCTCGGGGTGACCGACCGCGTCACGAGCCCGACGTTCACGATCGCCCGGCGCTACGAGACCGGCCGCGTTGCCGTCTCCCACCTGGACCTGTACCGCCTCGCGGACGCACCCGGCGGGGACCCCGAACTGCTCGATGAGGAGATCGGGCCGCGCCGCGTCACGTTCGTGGAGTGGCCGGAGGCCGGGGCCGCACCGCTCGGGGCGCACGTCGCGGCGCGCGTGCGGATCGAACACGACGGCCCCGACCGGCGGATCATCACGATCGAGCCCGGGCAGCCCGCGTGACCGTCGTCCTGGCGTTCGACACCGCGACGAGCGCGACGGTGGCATGCGCCATGGCGCCCGGTGGCGGGCTCGCCGAGCGCCGCGACGATCCGCCACCGGGAGGCCGGCCCCGGCACGTCCAACGGCTCGTCGCGCTCTGCGAGGAGGCGCTGACGGAGATCGGCGCGGGCTGGGACGACGTGACGCGGATCGGCGTCGGCGTCGGCCCCGGGACGTTCACGGGGCTGCGGATCGGCGTGGCGACCGCGCGAGCGCTCGCCACCGCGCTGCCGGCCGAGGGCGTGCCCCTCTCGAGCCCCGAGGCGCTGGCGCTCGGCGCCGCGCCCGCCGAGGACGTGCTCGCGGTGATCGATGCGCGCCGCGGCGAGGCGTTCGCGGCGGCGTTCCGCTCCGGGCACCGCCAGGAGCCCGCCGCGGCGCTCGCGCCGGACGCGCTGGCGGCTCTCGCCGGACCGGGCCGGATCGCCGTTGGGGACGGGGCCGTGCGCTACCGCGCCGCGCTGGCGGACGCGGGCATCGCCGTCCCGCCGGACGCCGACGCGCGCCACAGGGTCGCGGGCGGGCCGCTCGCGCGGCTCGCGCTGGCGGGGGCCCCTGTGCCCGTCGCTACGCTCGTTCCCGACTACGTGCGTCTTCCCGACGCGGAGCTGCACCGGCGCCGCGTCGCCGCGGACCCGTGACCGACGTCGCACTCGACATCCGCCGCCTGACCTACGCGGACCTTCCGCAGGTCATCGCGATCGAGCGCCGGGCCTTCCCGACGCCCTGGTCGCTGGCGATGTTCGTGCTGGAACTGAGCAAGCCGGGCGGCGAGTGCCTGGCGGTCCGGCGCGACGGGGCGCTGACCGGCTACGTGATCTGCTCGCGCTACGAGGAGGTCTGGCACATCATGAACGTCGCCGTCGACCCCCGGCACCGCCGACAGGGCATCGCCACCGCCCTGCTCGACGAGCTGATCGCGCGCCTCGGCGAGGAGGCGCGCCTGACGCTCGAGGTGCGCCCGTCCAACACGGCGGCGATCGCCCTCTACGAGCGGTTCGGGTTCCTCGGCGCGGGAACGCGGCGGCGCTACTACCAGGACAACGGCGAGGACGCCCTCATCATGTGGCGGACCCGCGCCACGCGGGAGGGGCGGCTCGACGACGTCCCGAATCCCGGTCCCGTGCCGTCCGCGTGACCGCCGGCGGCCCGGTCCTCGGGATCGAGACGAGCTGCGACGACACCTGCGCGGCGGTCGTGACCCGCTCCGGCGAGATCCGCTCCAGCGTGGTGTCCTCCCAGGACGAGCACGACCGCTTCGGCGGCGTCGTGCCCGAGATCGCGGCGCGGCGGCACCTGGACCTCATGACGCCGGTCGTGCAGGCGGCGCTCGCGGACGCGGGAGCCGGGCTCGACGACATCGGCGCGGTCGCCGTGACCGCGGGACCGGGGCTCGTCGGGGCGCTGCTCGTCGGCGTGGCGAGCGCGAAGGCCATCGCGACGGCGCGGGGCCTGCCGCTGATCGCCGTCGACCACCTGCAGGGGCACGTCGCGGCGAACTTCGCGGCCCCTGAGCCGTTCGAGCCGCCGTTCGTGTGCCTGATCGCCAGCGGCGGGCACACCTTCCTCGCCCATGTCACCTGTCGCACCGGCTTCACCGTGCTGGGGTCGACGCTGGACGACGCGGCGGGGGAGGCGTTCGACAAGGGCGCGCGCATGCTCGGCCTGCCGTTCCCCGGCGGGCCGCACCTGCAGCGCCTCGCCGAGGGCGGGGATCCCACCGCGTTCGCGTTCCCGCGCGCCGCGGGCGTGCCCGGCCTCGACTTCAGCTTCGCCGGGTTGAAGACGGCGCTGCTCTACACCATCCGCGACCTGGGGGCCGACGAGGCGCACCGCCGCCGCGCGGACCTCGCGGCGTCCTTCCAGGAGGCGATCGTGGATGCGCTGGCCCGCCGCGTCGAGCGCGCACTGGAGCAGACGGGCCTGGAGCGGCTGGCGGTCGGCGGCGGGGTCGCCGCGAACGGGCCGCTGCGCGCGCGCCTCGGCGGGCTCGGCGTCGCGACGCACGTCCCCGAGCGCGGGCTCTGCACCGACAACGCCGCGATGATCGCGCTCGCGGCGCTCGACGCCGAGCCGCTGAGCCCCTCGGATGCGCTCGCCCTCGACGCGTTCGCGACCGGCGAGCGGGGCCTGTGACGGCGCAGGTCACGATCCACGTGCGGCCCGGGTGCCACCTGTGCGACGACGCGCTCCTGGTGCTGCGCCGGCTGCGCGCCGAACACGGGTTCTCCCTGCATGTCGTCGACATCGAGTCCGACGACGGGCTGCACGCGCGCTACCTGGAGCGGATCCCGGTGGTCGCGCTCGACGGCGAGGAGCTCTACGACTTCGCGGTGGACGAGGCCGACCTGACGCGGCGGCTGCGGGCGGTAGAGTCGCAAGGAGCATGAGCATCGGGGAGATCGACCGCGCGGACCCCCAGGGGGTCGACGGTGAGCAGCCGGCCGAGCGGTTGTCGCTGGGCGTCGCCGCGCGCCTGTCGCGCTACCTGCAGGTCCTGACGCAGGCGAAGAAGATGGGCCGGGAGACGATCTCCTCCAAGGAGCTCTCCGATTACACGCACG
>DAIPYF010000181.1:0-5779 GCA_036782855.1 Solirubrobacteraceae bacterium | reverse complement strand
GACCGGGCCGGGGGCACGGGCCGCGCCGTCCACCGCGTCATCCAGCGCCAGGCGGAGATCCTCGAGCGTGCCCCGGTCCTCCGGGCGCGGGAGCACGGCGCGGTCCAGGGCGGCGCAGGCCTCGCGTGGCAGGTCCCGGCGCAGGCGCGACAGTGGCGGCAGGCGCGTACCGACCCGCCGCGCGGTCGCGGCCGCCCCGCCGGCGCGGATCGGGTTCACGCCGGAGAGCGCCTCGTACAGCACGAGCGCGAGGGCGTACAGGTCGGCCTCGCCCTCGACCTGCAGGCCCTCGGCCTGCTCGGGCGCCATGTAGGCGAGCGTGCCGACGACGTCGCCGGTGCGCGTGAGGGCATCGTCGCCGGCCATCGTCGCGACGCCGAAGTCCGTGAGCTTCGCCAGGCCCGCCTCGCCCGACGGGCGCTCGGGGACGATGATGTTCGCCGGCTTGACGTCCCGGTGGACGACGCCGCGGGCGTGCGCGTGCGCGAGCGCGTCACAGAGGGCCGCGCCGATGCGCAGGATGTCGCGGTCGGACAGGGCGCCGTCCTCGACCAGGTCGCCGAGCGTGCGTCCGCGGACGAGCTCCGAGACGAGGTAGACGGCGTGCTCGTCGCGCCCGGCCTCGTAGAGCGCGACGATGCCCGGGTGCTGGAGCCGGGCCGCCGCGAGCGCCTCGCGCTCGGCGCGAGCCGCGACCTGCTCGTCGTGCAGCTCGATCCGCTTGACGGCGACGATCCGGTCCAGCCGCTCGTCGTGGGCGAGCCAGACCACGCCGAAGGCCCCGGCGCCGAGCCGGCGCGTCAGCCGGTAGCGCCCGAGCGCTGTCGGCGCCTGGGGCGCGCGCCGGGCGTCGGGGGTCGCCGGCGTGTCGTCGGCGGTCTGCCCCCCCTCCCGCCTTCGCCGTCGCGCGCTGGGCCTCCTGCCGGGCCGGGCAGGAGATCCGCCGGTGACGGCAAACTTGCAAGATGGTCCTGCATCTGGCCGCGCGGTCATACTGATCGCTCTGCCCGCCTGCGGGCACCAGCCCACTCATGTCCTTCTTTGACGACGACGAGCCCACGCGCGTGACCGGCGCGCCCCGACGTCCCGCGACTCCGCGCCAGCCCGCGACCGCGGGCGGCGGTGGCGGCGGCACCGCCGAGGGCCCCCCGGATCGCCAGACCGCGCGGACGCGCCAGCTCGTCGCGCTCGGTGTCGGCGCGCTGCTGCTCATCATCATCGTCCTCGGGTTCAAGGGCTGCCTCGACAGTCGCAAGGAGCGCGCCCTCAAGGACTACAGCCGCGATGCGAGCGCGATCGTCACGGACTCCAACGACCAGGTGTCGAAGCCGTTCTTCGAGTTGCTGCAGTCCGGCAAGTCGACCGGCAACGACCTGCAGGTGCAGGTCAACCAGGTGCGCCTGACCGCCGAGGAGGACGCCAAGCGCGCGCGTGAGCTGAGCGTGCCGGGCGAGATGACGCCCGCCCAGCAGAACCTGCTGCTCGTCCTCGACCTGCGCGCGCAGGCGCTCACCCGCATCGCCGAGAAGCTCACCGCCGCCCAGGGCCGCGGCCCGCAGGCCGAGCAGGCGACGAACGAGATCGCCGGGCAGATGCAGATGTTCCTCGCGTCCGACGTCGTGTACTCCCAGCGCGCCGCGCCGCTGATCGTGCAGGCGCTCGACGAGGCCGACATCCAGGGGCAGACGATCCCGGAGAGCAAGTCGCTGCCGGGCTACACCTGGCTCGCGCCCGACACGGTCGCCAAGGCGATCGGCGGGACCGCGGGCGGCGGGACGACCACCGGCGGCGGCTCCTGCCCGGAGGGGTCCTCCTGCGGCCACGGCCTCGTCAGCACGTCGATCGGCGACACCGCGCTGGAGGAGGGCACGTCGACGACGGTGCCCGCGAAGGCCCCCGTCGTCGTGAACGTGAAGTTCGCCAACCAGGGCGACAACGCGCAGAAGAACGTCGTCGTGACCGTGAAGCTGACGGCGCCCGGGCAGCCCGCGATCTCCGCGAAGAAGACGGTGAACGAGACGCAGCCGGGAACCGAGGCGGACGTCGCCATCCCGCTCCCGAAGGTGCCCGCCGCCGGTACCGCCGCGACCCTCGTCGTCCGTGTCGAGCCCGTCGGGGGCGAGAAGAACACGGACAACAACCAGGGCACCTACACCGTCCTGTTCGCGAACTGACCGCCCTGCGGGACGCTGGCGCGCGGCCTATCCTGCGCTCACCGTGGACGGCCTGACCGACGCCGCCGGGATCGCCGCGCTCGTCGCGGGCGCTCTCGCCCTGATCGCCCTGATCGTGCTCGCGCTGCTGTGGCGGCGCGTCGCCGCGCTGCGGCGTGACCAGCAGGCCGTCCTCGGGGACTCCGAGCGCGACCTCGTCAAGCACGCCGCGGACATCGAGCGGCAGTTCGCGGCGCTGCACGAGTGGGTCATCGACGTGGTGACGCGCGTGGAGTCGCGCCTGGACCGCGACGAGGAGCGGCTCGATGCGACGATCGCCCACCGGTCGGTGGTGCGCTACGACGCCTACAACGAGCTGTCGGGTCGCCAGTCCACCTCGATCGCGCTGCTCGACGCGCATCGCTCGGGCATCGTCCTCTCCTCGATCCACCACCGCGAGCAGGCGCGCCTCTACGTCAAGCAGGTGCAGGACGGCGTCTCGGCGGTGCCGCTGTCGCCGGAGGAGCAGGAGGCCGTGCGCGCCGCGCTCGCCGGCGAGGTCCCGGACGCGGCGCGGGACGAGACGTGATGCGGATCGGCTACCTCGGGCCGGCGGGCACCTTCAGCGAGGAGGCGCTGCGCGGCGACCCGTCCCTGCCCGCCGACGCCGAGCTCGTCCCGCTGCCGACGGTGCACCGCGTGGTCGTGGCCGTCGCGGACGGCGACGTCGACCGTGCGCTCGCGCCGATCGAGAACTCGCTCGAAGGGTCGGTGAACGAGGCGGTGGACGCCCTCGTCCACGACGCCCCGGGGGTGCGGATCATCGGCGAACGCGTGCTCTCGGTGCGGTACAGCCTGCTCGCCCGGCCGGGCGCGGCGCTGCAGGACGTCCGCGTCGTCCTCTCCCACCCGCAGGCGCTGGCGCAGTGCGCGGGCTGGCTGCGCGAGGCGCTGCCGGTCGCGGAGGTCCGGGCGCGCACGTCGACCGCCGAGGCGGTGCGCGAGGTCGCCGAGGGCGACGACGACGCCGTCGCGGCGCTCGGGACGCCCGTCGCCGGCGAGCTGTACGGCGCGACGGTGCTCGCCGAGGGCCTCGGCGACGACGCGAACGCGACGCGGTTCGTCTGGCTCGCCCGCCGCGACGAGGCCGCTGCCGACCCGGGCGCCGGCGCGGCCTGGAAGAGCTCGCTCGTCTTCTCCGGTGACGGTGACGGCTCGCCCGGGTGGCTCGTGCGCTGCCTGTCGGAGTTCGCCACACGGGGCGTGAACCTCACGCGCATCGAGTCGCGGCCCTCGCGACGCCGCCTGGGCCACTACGTGTTCCTCCTCGATCTCGACGGTCGCGCGGACGTGCCCGGCCCCGCCGCCGAGGCGCTGGACGCCCTGCGGCCGCAGTGCGAGGACCTGCGTCTCATCGGCGCCTACCCCCGGGCGGCCGACGCGCCAACGGCGTGAACGAGCGGTGAAGCGTCGGGCCCGCCGGTACACTGCGCCGCAGATCACCGATGGGAACGCTGACTCCACCAGCTCCAGTCGGGTCCGCGGCGGCTGATGAGCACCGGCCGCGCGGGCGTGATGCTGGGCGGGTGCTCGTCCTGAACGCGACGTACGAGCCGATCAACGTCTGCTCGGTCCGGCGCGCCGCGGTGCTGCTGCTGAAGCACAAGGCGGAGATCGTCGAGAAGGCGTCCTGGGAGCTGCGCTCCGAGCACACGCTGATGCCGCGGCCGGTCGTGATCCGGCTCGTCTCGTACGTGAACATCCCGCGCAACGCCGAGCGACGGCGCATCACCCGCCGCGCCGTGTTCGCCCGCGATGGCTGGGCGTGCCAGTACTGCGGGTCGCGCTCGACGCTCACCGTGGATCACGTGATCCCGCGATCGAAGGGCGGCGACTCGAGCTGGGAGAACATCGTCGCCTCGTGCGCGCCGTGCAACCGGCGCAAGGGCGACCGCCTCCCGGCCCAGGCCGACATGCACCCGCGCAAGGCGCCCCGCGCGCCGCACCCGCACGTCTTCATCGCGGTCGCGGCGCCGCGCATCCCGCAGGCCTGGCGAGCGTGGCTCCCGGGCGGCGCGCCGGCGTAGCCGCCGTGGGAGCGCGGGCGGGGCAGATCATCCTCGTCAGCGGCGGGGGCTGGCACTATCGCGGGAGCGCCGACCGCGCCACGGACGACTACCTGCTGCGGCACACCCGCGGGCGCACGCCGCGCATCTGCCTCGTGGCTGCGGCGCAGGGAGACGACGGACGTCAGCACGAGCAGTTCGTCCACCACATGGGCCACCGCGGCCTGCTTTCGAGCGCCCCGGTGTTCTCGCTGCTGCCGGGTGCAGGCGACCCGCGTGAGCGTCTGCTCGACGCTGACCTCATCTACATCGTCGGCGGGAACACCGGTGCGCTGGCGGGGATCCTGCGCGAGCTCGACTGGCTGCCGGTGCTGCGTGCCGCGCTGCGCGGCGGCGCGACGATCGCGGCCGTGTGCGCGGGGGCGCTGGTCGCGTGCGAGCAGATGGTGTTCCGCTGGGCGAACGGCCTCGGTGCGCCGCGCGCGGCGCCGGGGCTGGGACTGATCCGCGCCTCGCTGTCCTGCCACGCAGACCTGCTGCCTGAGCAGACGGCCGCGCACGAGGCCGCGGTCGCGGCGGGCGACGTGCCGGCAGGCTGGGCGCTCGAGGACGGCGCGATGCTGCGGCTCACGCCCCGCGGCAGGCTGCTCGAGGCGGTGACGTCACGTCCCGGTGCGCGGGCGGCGCACCTGTCGGCGCGCGGCGGGGGCGTCGCCCGCCGGGAGCTCGAGCTGCGCGTGCTCAGCGCCGGAAGCGCGGGCACGGCACCTTGATCGCGGTGACGCCCTTCAGCCCGCCGACGTATTCGAACTCGGCCTTGAACGGGACCTCGCCCGAGGACGGGCACGTCGGCGGGGTCGCCCAGAAGTCCTTCGGGCCGCGCGACGTCCTCCCGACGATCCCCTTGCTCTCGACCCGCAGCTCGGCGACGCTGAAGCGGAAGCCCGACGTGCGCTCGGTCAGCAGCCGCACGCGGTAGCCGTACCGCCCGTCGGGCGTCGGGTCGTTGAAGACGTTGAGGACGAAGATCGGCTGCAGCAGCGTGTAGCGCAGCTCGTTGACGGCGATCGGGGAGGTCTTGTCGTAGTGCGAGACGACGCCGATCCCGGCGATCGCGCCCTTGGCCGTCGGCTTCGTCAGGAAGAGGGAGAACTTCGCGGGGATCAGGGCGGGGTAGCGCGGCCGGCCGTCGACGACGGCGGTGCCGCGGCCGAGGAACGTGTCGCGGCAGGTCGACACGATCGGGCGCGCCGACTTCGGGAGCTGCCGCTCGATCCGGTCGGAGCCCTTCGGGAAGTCGTCGACCGCCTTGGCGTACGAGGTGCCCTTGGGGCGCTTCTGGAAGAGGTAGCCCGTGAACTTCGCGACGTCGCAGAGCCGGTCCGGCTTGAGGAACTCCTTCCTGATCGTCATGCCCTTGGCCAGTCGGAGCGAGGCCTCGTTCAGCGCGGGCGGCGCCTCACCCGTCGTGTCGAACGCGTTCGAGGTGTAGACGACGGAGTAGCGGCCGTCGGCCGTGATGTCCTTGAGCTGGACGCTGAACTGCTGCACGGGCTCCGC
>DAIPYF010000180.1:0-5786 GCA_036782855.1 Solirubrobacteraceae bacterium | reverse complement strand
ACGGGCTCAGCGGCGTTCAGCGGCGATGGTGGCCTGGCGACGAGCGCCGCGATCAACAACGCTGCGGACATCGCGGTGGCGCCGGACGGCGGCGTCATCATCTCCGACACCGGGAATCACCGGTTGCGCCGCGTCGCGCCGGACGGGACGATCACGACGTTCGCGGGCACCGGCTCCGGCGGCGGGTTCACGGGAGATGACGTGCCCGCGACGACCACGAAGCTCAACCTTCCGGCCAGTCTGGCCGTGAAGACGGACGGGACGGTGGTGTTCGCGGACCTCTCCAACCACCGGGTGCGCAAGGTGTCCCCGGCCGGCATCATCACGACGGTGGCCGGCACGGGAACGGCGGGGACCGCGGGGGACGGTGGCCCCGCGACGAGTGCGCAGCTCAACCAGCCGACCGGAGTCGCCCTGGCCCTTGACGGCAGCGTGCTGTTCGCCGAGATCGGCGCAGGAACCGATCGGGTGCGCAGGGTCTCGCCCGGCGGGACGATCACCACGCTGGCCGGCACCGGCGTGGCCGGGGACTCCGGCGACGGCGGCCCGGCGGTCAACGCGCAACTCCAGACCCCCAGGGGCCTGGCGGTGGAGTCCGACGGGAGCGTGCTGATCGCCGACGTCGACAACCACCGCATTCGCCGGGTCTCGCCCGGCGGGACGATCACGACGCTGGCGGGCACCGGCACCCTCGGATTCTCCGGCGACGGCGGGCCCAGCACCACCGCGCAGCTCTATCGACCGTCGGGCGTCGCAGTGGAGACGGACGGGAGCGTGCTGATCGCCGACTTCAACAACCACCGGGTTCGCCGGGTGTCGCCGGGCGGGACGATCACGACGGTGGCAGGCACCGGAACAGCCGGGTTCTCCGGAGATGGAGGATCGCCCGCCTCCGCCAAGCTCAACTTCCCGACCGAGGTTGCGGTCGGAGCGGACGGGGCCGTGCTGATCACCGAAACCGGGAACGACCGGGTGCGGCGCATCGGCGCGGCGCCGGCCGTCGGCCCGCCGCCTGCGCCGGTGCCCTCCGCACCGTCGGTCCCCCAGCCGCCGGCGACGCCGGGCGCGTCCGCCCCGGCGGCGGCGTTGCCCCCGGTGAAGGTCGCGTCCGTGGTCACGTTCCCGTCCGCGAAGGCGTGTGTCAGCCGGCGCAGTTTCCGCATCCGTCTGCGCAGCCCGAAGGGCGGGAAGCTCAAGGAGGCGATCGTCAGCCTGAACGGCAAGCGCGTGCAGGTCGTCAAGGGCAAGCGGCTGACGGCGCCGGTCGATCTGCGCGGGCTGCCGAAGGGCCGCTTCACGGTGAAGATCGCCGTGACGCTCGTCGATGGGCGCAAGGTCAGCGGGACGCGGCGCTACCGCACCTGCGCTCCCAAGCGCGGCTGAACGCACCCGGCCCTTCAGCCATCACTGGCCCGTACCTCGGCCGGCGACGCGGACGCTGCGGCCGCGCGACCACGGGTCGTCGCGACGAGCTCCCGCATCGCCGTCTCGATCCCGCGGCACAGGACGCGCACGTCGAGCGGCGCGTCGGCGTCGCCGGTGACGCCGAACCCGAGCGCGCCGTCGTAGGAGTAGATCGCGACGCCCATCCGCACGTGACCGGCGAGCGGGACGTACGGGTAGGCCTCGAGCATCCGGCGCCCCGCGAGGTACAGCGGGTGCTGCGGGCCCGGGACGTTCGTGGTGACGGTGTTGACGTTGCGCTGCGGCAGCCGCGTGGCGATCCGCACGCCCAGCCCGAGTGCGAGCTCGGGGGCGAACACGCCCATCGACGTCAGGACCTGGCCGGCGTCGGCCTCGTGCGAGGCCTTGAGCCTGCGCATGTGCTCGCTCACCGCCAGCAGCCGGGCGACGGGATCCTCGATCCCGAGCGGCAGGGCCGCGAACAACACCGCGGCGCGGTTGTCCCGGACCCCCGATGCGTCGCGAGTGCGTACGGACACCGGCACGAGCGTTCGCACGGAGCGGTCCACCGGCTCCCCGGCATCCGCGAGCAGCGTCCGCAGGCCGCCGGTGATCGCCGCAAGGACGACGTCGTTGAAGCTGACCGTCTCGCCGTGCGCGCGGCGGATGCGGCGAACGTCGTCGAGGTCGGCGCGAGCCCAGCACCAGCTGCGGTGCGGACCGAGCGGGCCGTTGAGCGCCGACGGTGCCGGGGCCTGCGCGAGGCCGCTGAACGCGGCGAGCCCACGCGCGGTCGCGGCGGCCTGCGCGGCGAGCACGCGGGGGGCGCCGAACGCCGTCACGACGGCGCGCAGATCGCCCCACGGCCGGCGGACGCGGTCGGCGAGCGCGGCGCTCACGAGGCTCACGGCGCCGGGTTCCGGACGCGGCTCCCAGGTCACCGGCTCGGGCGCCGGCGGGTCGCGCTGCTCGTCGAGCAGGACGCCGAGCAGCGACGAGCCGGAGATCCCGTCCACCATCGCGTGATGCAGCTTGGCGATGAGCGCCCAGCGCCCGCCGGTCAGCCCTTCGACGACCCACAGCTCCCACAGCGGCCGGGCGCGGTCCAGCTGCTGCGACATGATGCGGCCGACGAGCGCGCGCAGGTCGGCGTGACCGCCGGGCGCGGGCAGTGCGGTGCGGCGCACGTGGTAGCCGAGCGCGAAGTGCGGATCGTCGTGCCAGACGGGGCGCCCGGCCTCCAGCGGCACGAAGCGCACGCGCTGGTGGTAGCGGGGAGCGCTGTGCAGCTTCGGCTCGAGCGCGGCCAGGAGCTCGTCGTGCGGTGGCGGCGGACCCTCGAACGCCCCGATCAGGCCCAGGTGCATGTGGCTGACGTCGTCCTCGACGTGCAGAAACGAGGTGTCCAGCGGGCTCAGGCGATCCATCGTCGTCTCCTCCGTCCGTTCCCTGAGCGTCGCCGCTCGCGGAGCCGCGCGCATCCGTGGTCGGCCGCAGGACCGGGATACCGGGGTACGCTCCCCGTGATGGCCTTCGCCCGCGAGCGCAACGCAGCCGGCTCGTTCTCGGACCTGCTCGCCCGCGAGCGACAGGACTACGCCCTGCCCCCGCGGCTGCACCAGCTCGCCGAGTCCCTTGTGCATCGCGTGCTCGAGCTGCTGTTCCCGCACTTCGCGGCTGAGGTGGGGCGCAGCACGGGCGACGTCTCCGAGGAGCTCGTCGCGCTGCGCGGGCTGCTCGTCGACACCCTGCGTCTCCCTGCCGCCCACTGCACGGACCCCGACTCCGTCGCCGACCACCTGCTCGCCGAGTTGCCGGCGATTCGTGCGGCCCTGCTGCTCGACGCCGAGGCGATCTTCGACGGCGATCCCGCCGCGCAGTCCGTCGACGAGGTGATCCTCGCCTACCCCGGCTTCTTCGCCACCGCGGTGTACCGCATCGCGCACGAGCTCTACGGGTCCGGCGTGCCGCTCGTGCCCCGCGTGCTGACGGAGATCGCCCACCGCGACACGGGGATCGACATCCACCCCGGCGCGAGCATCGGGGAGTCCTTCGCGATCGACCACGGCACGGGCATCGTCATCGGCGAGACGGCCGTCCTCGGCGCGCGCGTGAAGCTCTACCAGGGCGTGACCCTCGGCGCCCTCAGCGTCGACAAGCGCATGGCCCGCACCAAGCGCCACCCGACGATCGGCGACGACGTCGTCATCTACGCGAACGCGACGATCCTCGGCGGCGACACGGTGATCGGGAACGGAAGCCGGATCGGCGGCAACGTGTGGCTGACGCAGAGCGTCGCGGCCCACTCGGTCGTCACCCCCACCGCACGCGTGGAGCGCCAGGACGGCGCACCCGCGGATGACGTCCTCGACTTCAACATCTAGGCAGCGAGATCGGAGACACCGTGAAGGCCGCGAGCATTCTGGACACCATCGGGGACACCCCCCACATTCGGATCAACCGTCTCTACGCAGACCGGCAGGTCGACGTGTGGATGAAGGCCGAGCGCGCGAACCCGGGCGGTTCGATCAAGGACCGCATCGGCCTCGCGATGGTCGAGGACGCCGAGCGTCGCGGCGTCCTCGGGCCCGACAGCACGATCGTCGAGCCGACCTCCGGCAACACGGGCGTCGGCCTGGCGATCGCGGCCGCGGTCCGCGGCTACAAGCTGATCCTCGTCATGCCGGAGTCGATGTCGCTCGAGCGCCGACGCCTGATGGCGGCCTACGGCGCCCAGGTCGAGCTCACGCCCCGCGAGGGCGGGATGACGGCGGCGATCGCCCGTGCGAACGAGCTGGCCGAGCAGATCCCCGGCGCGTGGATCCCGCAGCAGTTCGAGAACCCGGCGAACATCGCGATCCACCGCGAGAGCACCGCGCAGGAGATCCTGTCCGACTTCCCGGGCGGCATCGACTACCTCATCACCGGCGTCGGCACCGGCGGGCACATCACCGGCGTGAGCGAGGTCCTCAAGGAGCACTTCCCGGCGCTGCAGACGTTCGCGGTGGAGCCCGCGAAGTCGCCGGTCATCAGCGGCGGCGATCCCAGCCCCCACCGCCTGCAGGGCATCGGCGCGGGTTTCGTGCCCGCGAACCTGCACGTCGCGACCCTCGACGGCGTGATCCAGGTCTCCGAGGAGGACGCCTACGCGTACGCCGTTCGTTCGGCGCGCGAGGAGGGCATCTTCGTCGGTCCCTCGTCCGGCGCCTCGCTGGCCGCCGTCGCGCAGAAGCTGCCGGAGATCCCGGACGGGAGCACGGTGCTCACGTTCTGCTACGACACCGGCGAGCGGTACTTCTCGGTCGAGGGCCTGTTCAGCGCCGACGGCACGTCCGTGCAGGTGGGGGCCCGGCCGGCCGGCCAGTGAACCCGCCATGATCACCGCACCAGGTGGACCAGAGGCGCTCGCTGACCCCGAGAGCCCGCCGCGGGCCGAGGACCTGCAGACGACGGCGTTCCTCGACGGCGACGACGACGTGGTGCGCGGCTTCCTCGCGCGCGTCACCGCCGGCGCGGAGGGCGAGCACGCCGTCGCTGCGCGCCTGTTCGCAGCGGTGCGCGACGACGTGCGCTACGACCCCTTCCGGATGCCGACCGATCCCGCCGACTACCGCGCGAGCGCGGTGCTCAGCGCCGGGACCGGGTACTGCGTGCAGAAGGCGGTGGCGCTGACGGCGGTCGCGCGCGCTGCCGGCATCCCGTCGCGGCTCGGCTTCGCCGACGTGCGCAATCACCTGCAGTCCGAACGCCTGCTCGAGCTGATGGGGACCGACCTCTTCGTCTGGCACGGGTACAGCACGCTGTTCGTCGGCGGACGCTGGACGAAGGCGAGCCCCGCCTTCAACGCCGAGCTCTGTGCCCGGTTCGGGGTGCCGCCGCTGGACTTCGACGGCACCCGGGACGCGCTGCTGCACCCGTTCTCCGGGGATGGTTCGCAGTACATGGAGTACGTGAGCGAGCACGGCGTCTACACGGATCTGCCGCTCGAGCGGATCCTGGCCGCCTACCGCGAGGCCTACCCCGCCATGGGCCTGCGCGACGGGGCGAGCGCAGCGGAGGCCTGACCATGGAGTCGGCCGGGCTCGATGTCGAGCTGGTCGGCGACGGTCTGCCGGTGCCGTGCGTCGACGGCACCGAGCGTCCGTATCTGAACCTGGACGCGGCGGCATCGACCAGCGCGGCCCTGGCACCGCGCGGATCGGCCCAGATGAAATCACCGACCAGCACAAAATCCGCGCCGGCGGCGGCGAACTCCGAAACCTCTTCGAGCGAAGCGGCAAAGCCGACGCAGGGCGGCTCGAACAGCTCGTCCCACCATTGCAGGCGCTCGGCGATCGCCTCCGCCGAGGGCCGCTCGCCCCCTGCATCGGGCTCGCCGAACA
>DAIPYF010000179.1:0-5788 GCA_036782855.1 Solirubrobacteraceae bacterium | reverse complement strand
AGATGGACGGCTTCGAGGGCGAGTCCGGCGTGATCGTGATCGCCGCGACGAACCGGCCCGACGCGCTCGATCCCGCGCTCCTGCGGCCGGGGCGCTTCGACCGGCGGATCGCCGTCCAGACGCCCGACAAGGTGGGCCGCGAAGCGATCCTGCGGATCCACTCGCGCGGCATGCCGATCGACGAGAACGTGGACCTCGGGCGGATCGCGGCGTCCACGCCGGGGATGACCGGCGCCGACCTCGCGCTGCTCGTCAACGAGGGCGCGCTGTTCGCCGCCCGGCGCGACCACGAGACCGTCCAGCAGGCGGACTTCACCGACGCGATCGAGAAGATCGTCCTCGGAGCCGAGCGCCAGGTCGTGATGTCGCGCGCCGACCGCGAGCGCACCGCCTATCACGAGGCCGGGCACGCGCTCGTCGGCATGCTCACCCCGGGGGCGGACCCCGTCCGCAAGGTCTCGATCATCCCGCGCGGGCAGGCACTCGGCGTGACGCTGTCCACGCCCGAGGCCGACAAGTACGGCTACGAGCGTGCCGAGCTGCTCGGGCGCATCCGCGTGATGCTCGGGGGGCGCGCCGCCGAGAAGGTCGTCTACGGCGAGACGACGACCGGCGCGGAGTCCGACATCCAGCAGATCACCCGCATCGCGCGCAGCATGGTCGGCCGCTGGGGGATGAGCGACGCGATCGGCGCCGTCGCCGTCGCCCCGGCCGACGGCGCCGGACCGCTGCTCCCCGGGGTCTCGGAGACGTCCGACCACACGCAGCGGGTGGTCGACGAGGAGGTCCGGCGCATCGTCGACGAGGCCGAGCGCGAGACGATCGAACTGCTCGAGCGCGAACGCGACCGGCTCGAGTCGCTCGCCCAGGCGCTGCTCGAGCGCGAGACGCTGGACCAGGACGAGGCGTACGCGGCCGCGGGCGTCGAGCCCGTCCTGCCCCCCGCGCCTGTCGCCTGAGCGCCGGTCAGCGCGTCGCGCCGGGTGCGGCCTCGAGCTCGTCGATCATGCTCGCCGCCCCGGCGAGGATCTCCTCGGGCTCCGGCTCGTGGTCGATCGGCGGCTGCTCCTCCCACATCCGGAACGCGACGTACATCGTCGCGGTGACCACCGCGGGCACGACGCCGGCGATGATCAGCGTGGTCTGGGCTCCCAGTGCCGCCGCCGCCGGGCCGGTGAGTGCGAACGAGACGGGCGCGAACCCGACCGAGACGAACCACGCGACGCTCATGGCGCGGGCGCGCATCTCGCGCGGGATCCGGGACTGCTCGAGCGCCGACCAGATGACCAGGCCCGCGGAGAACAGCCCTCCGTGGATCGCCCCGAGGGCGATGAGCTGCACGGCCGACGTGGCGAACGCGTAGCCGGCGATCGGGAGCGTCGCGAGCGACCAGGCGCCGTAGAACGCCGTCAGGTACCGCCGCGGGAGCCCCCGCTGGCTGACGAAGATCGCCGCGAGGATCGAGCCGATCCCGTCCGCCGCGAGCACGAGGCCGAAGGTGCCGGCGTCGCCGCCGAGGTCGTTGCGCACGATGTACGGCAGGAGGACCTGGACGGGCCCCCAGTAGAACAGCGTGAAGAGCGACGCGACGATGAGCGTGACCCAGATCCAGCGCTGGGATCGCACGTACGCGATGCCGCCGCGCAGATCGTCGAGCGCGCTCGACGCGGAGGTCCCGTGCCCCTTCGACGACTTGCGGATGAGCGCGATCATCACGGCCGAGAAGAGGAACGTCACCGCATCGACGAGGAACGCGGTCGCCGGTCCGGCCGCCGCCACGATCAGGCCGCCGAGCGCCGGCCCGACGAAGAGCCGGCACGCCTGGCGCAGCGACTCCGAGAGCGCGTTCGCCTCGACGATCTGGCTGCCGTCCACCAGGTCGGGGATCAGCGCGCCGAGTGCCGGGCCGAAGAACGCCTCACCCGCGGCGTAGAACAGCACGAGGCCCACGAGGTGCCAGATCTCGAGGGTGTCGGTGGCCGCGAGCACGCCGATCCCCAAGAGCGCCGCCGCGCGCGCGATGTCCGCGGCGATCATCACCCGGCGGCGGTCGAACCGGTCGCTCACCACGCCGCCCGTCAGCAGGAACAGCGCGAGCCCCACCGACCACGCGAGTCCGACGAGCGCCAGCGCCGACGGCGTGTTCGACAGGTCGTACACCTGCCAGGCGACGGCGACGAGGTAGAGGCCGTCGCCGATCAGCGAGACGACGAGCCCGGCGGTAAGCAGCGCGAAGTCGCGGTCCCGGAGCGGCCGCAGGATCTTCACGAACCCCTACGCTCCTTGCGCATGCTCGTCGCCATCGACGGCCCGGCGGGGGCCGGCAAGTCCACGGTCGCCCGTGCCGTCGCCGACGCGCTCGGCTTCACGTACCTGGACACGGGCGCGATGTACCGCTGCGTGGCGCTCGCCCGCCTGCGCGACCCGGCAGCCGACCCGGCGGCGCTCACGATCGACGTGGGGGCGGCCGTCAGCCTCGACGGTGAGGACGTCACGGAGGCGATCCGCGCCCCCGAGGTCACCGATGCCGCCTCGCGCGTCGCCGCGGACCCCGCGGTGCGGGAGGCGATGGTGGCCCGCCAGCGGGCGCTCATCGGCGCCGGCGACTGGGTCGCCGAGGGACGCGACATCGGCACCGTCGTCGCGCCGGACGCCGAGCTGAAGGTCTTCCTCGACGCCGACCCGCGGGAGCGCGCGCGGCGACGGGCGCTGCAGGCCGGCCGGGACGTCGACGCCGTGCTCGCCGAGCAGGAGGAGCGGGATGCCCGCGACCGGGGACGTGAAACGTCCCCGCTGGACTGCGCCCCCGACGCGATGCTCCTCGACACGACCGGGCGGACCCTATCCGAGGTGGTGGATCGCATCGTCGAGATGACCATGGCCGTGCGGGCGACGGAGCGGCGCGCATGAGCCGCTTCAAGGTCGCCGTCGTCGGCTATCCGAACGTCGGCAAGTCGAGCCTCGTGAACCGCCTCAGCGGGGGCCGCGAGGCCGTCGTCCACGAGCGGGCGGGCATCACGCGCGATCGCAAGGACCTGCCGTGCGAGTGGAACGGCCGTGCGTTCACGCTCATCGACACGGGCGGGATGGACACGCTCGACACCGACCCGATGTCCGGCTCGATCCGCGAGCAGGCGCAGGCGGCGCTCGGCGAGGCCGCCGTCGCCGTCTTCGTCGTCGACGCGCGCGGCGGCCTGCGGCCCGGGGACGAGGAGCTCGCCGACATGCTGCGCCGCGTCAGCATCCCCGTCGTCGTCGTCGCCAACAAGGTCGACCGCGTCGAGGACGCCCACCTGGGCGCCGAGTTCCACGGGCTCGGCCTCGGCGAGCCGATGCCCGTCTCCGCCGCGCAGGGCCTCGGCACCGGCGACCTGCTGGACCGCATCGTCGAGCTGCTTCCGCCCGCCGAGGAGGAGGGCGACGAGGACGACGACGACACCATCCGCCTCGCGATCATCGGGCGCCCGAACGTGGGCAAGTCCACGTTCGTCAACCGCGTGCTCGGGGAGGAGCGCGTCATCGTCAGCGACGTCGCGGGCACCACGCGCGACGCCATCGACCTGCCCGTGGAGGTGGACGGCCGCCGGCTCGTGCTCGTCGACACCGCCGGGATCCGGCGCCAGGCGAAGGTCACCGACAACGTCGAGTACTACACGGTGCTGCGCTCCCAGCGGGCGGTCGAGCGTGCCGACGTGGCGCTCGTCATCTGCGACGCCCGCGACGGCGTCACCTCGCAGGACCTGCGCATCGCCGAGCTGGCGATGAAGGAGGGCTGCGCGACGCTGCTGGCCCTCAACAAGTGGGATCTCGCGCCGATGAGCGAGGACGACCTCGACCACGAGCGCGCGAAGGTCAACAACAAGCTGCGCCTGCGCCCCAAGGTCATGACGATCAGCGCGCAGGGCGGGCGCAACGTCACCCGCGTGCTCGCGGAGGCGATCACGCTCGGCGACCGCCGGCGCGAGCGCATCCCCACGCCGGGCCTCAACCGCTTCCTCGCCGAGGCGCTCGACGCCCGTCAGCCGCCGGCCAAGCAGGGCCACCGGCTCAAGCTCCTCTACCTGGCGCAGATCGAGACGCGGCCGCCGCGGTTCGCGCTCCAGGTCAACAACCGCAACAAGATGACCCGCGACTACGCGTACTACCTCGAGAACCGGCTGCGCGCGCGCTACGGCCTCGACGGCGTGCCCGTCATCATCGACGTGCGCGAGCGCAAGGACCGGCGCAGCGAGCGGTGAGCGCGCTGTCGGGCAGGCGGAGCCGCGGGGGTCTCGCCGCGGCGCTCGCGGCCGCCGCCGTGCTCGTCGCCGGCTGCGGAGGCGGTGAACGCGAGCCCGACCTCGGGACCGCGACCCTGGCGCCGATCCCGGCGAACGCCCTCGTCGTCCTGCACCTGTCCACCGACACCCGGCGCGGCCCCGTGCGCGTCGCGGGCAAGGTCGCCCGTCGCCTGCCGTCCTGGGCCGGCCTGCAGCGCGACCTGCTGCGCCGCGTCTCGGCGCCCGGCTGCGGCCTCGACCTGGGAAAGCGCCCCGGAAGCGAGCTGACGTTCGCGCTCCTGCCCGCCCGCGGGGGCGCCTCGGCGCCGCTGCTCGTCACCGACGCGCCCGCCGAGGGCGTCGGCGACGTCCCCGGCCCCTGCGGCTCACTCGTGGTGCGCCGCCTCGGCGACCTCACCGTGGTCGGTGAGCCCGCGAGCGTGCTCGCCGCCGCCGCCGTGGTGGGAGGGCAGGCCACAGCGCTCGTCGCGACCGCGACCTACCGCCGCGCCGTCGCGGGCCTGCCGGCCGCCAGGGTGCTCGACGCCTACGCCTCCGCACGCGGGACCCGCGACCTGCTCGCGCCGCTCGGCGGCCTCTACGCCACGCTCGCCGGGCTCGTCGACACCCCCGGCCTGCGCGCCGCGGCGGGCGCGCTCGTCCCGCGGGACGCCGGGGGGAGCCTCGTCATGCGGCGGATCGCCGACAGCGACGTGCGGGTCCCGGTGTTCCGCTCGACGCTCCAGGACGTGGCGCCCGCTGACACGCTCACCTACGTCGCCTCCGGGGACCTCGGCCCGGCGCTCGAACGGTTCCTCCTGCTCGCCGAACCGGGCGGCTCCGCGCCCGCTCCGGCCGTCAGCCGGTTCACCGCGCTCAGCCGCCTCGGGCGTGAATCGGGGACCATCGTGGCGCCCGGGCAGCAGGGCCCGGTCATCACCCTGCTCAGCCGCGTCGCCGAGCCGGACCGGGTGCGCGCCGCGATGACCGGCCTGGAGGCCGACCTCGCGACCCTCGTGGGCGCGCCCGGCACCGCGACCTGGATCGACGCGACGCCCGGCGGCCTCCGCGGGCGCACCCTCGCCGACGCGCCCGGGCGGGGCTTCTCCTGGGCGATCGACGGCAGCACACTCATCGTTTCCACCGCGCTCGACGGAATCGGCACGATCAAGGCCGACGGCCCGCGCCTGGGGGGTACCCGCGCGTTCCGCGCCGTCACCGGAAACACCCGAAATCCGATCACCTCGCTAGTCTTTCTCGACCCCAACCAGCTCCTGCGCCTGGGTGCGGACACCGGCCTCGGGCCGGCGGGCGCCCTGGAAGGCAGCCGCCGGGACCTCGCAAAGGTCCGGGCGATCGGGGTGACCACCACCGGCAGCAGCCGCGAGTCCACCGTCGACCTCTCCCTCTGGATCCCATGAGCCAAGACAATTCGTTCCTGTTCACGTCCGAGTCGGTGACCGAGGGTCACCCCGACAAGGTCGCCGACCAGATCTCCGACGGCGTCCTCGACGCCGTCCTCAAGGACG
>DAIPYF010000178.1:0-5793 GCA_036782855.1 Solirubrobacteraceae bacterium | reverse complement strand
GGTGCTCCTTCTTCTTCGCGCCTACGAGGTGAGCTGACGGGCTCGTGCTAAGAAGTGCACGCCGGACGCGATGCGTCCGATTCGCCCCATGAGGATTGGGTCCCCCGTTCCCACCCGGAAAGGTCCGGAGCGGGATTCGGCTATGTCGTGCTGCGCGGGGAACGCTAACAGGATCGGGAGACGACCGTGCACCGATGAGCCGCGCAAGGCATCGTGCGACGGCTCACGCGGGCGCGGGCGCGGGGCGCCAGAGCCGCGGGACGGCCAGGAGCACGAGCGTGATCGACGCGAGGGCGATGGCTGTCGTCGGGACGATCTCCCACCGCCAGCCCTGCGATGCCCCGAACGCGACGGAGTTGTTCAGTGCATGAACGCCGATGCTCGGGTACAGCGATCGCGTGACGACGCGGAGCGCGCACAGCGCAAAGCCGAAGTACGCCAGCGGCAGCAGGTAGGCGGCATCCGAGGAGCCGACGTGGATCGCTCCGAAGACCAGTCCGGTGACGATCGCGGCGGGCCACACCCCGCGCCACGACTGCAGTGCTCCGAAGAAGAAGCCACGGAAGAAGAACTCCTCGGTGAGCGGTGCCACGACGCACACCAGCACGGCCACGGCGACGAGCGCGATCGTGCTGCGGTCCGCTCCCAGGCTCTTGGGAAGGGCGGTGTCGCTGCTCGGCGCCCCGACCAAGCTGACCCACGCCGCCGTGAAGGCGAAGAAGGAGCCCCAAGTGAGTGCTGCCCACCCGGCCGCCGGCCACCAACCGACCGCCCTCAGTCCGAAATCTGCTGGTCGGGGTCGACCGGAGAGCCGCGCGAAGAGCAGCGCGACGAGGACGAGGCTCGCGTCCTGTGCCACGGTCGCGAGAATGTTGACTGACGGAGGTGGGGCATCCAGCGATGCTCCGAATGGCACCGCGACCAGCCCGAGGACCAGCGCTGCCAGGAGTGCACCTGCGAAGCCCACGACGAGTGCGGCCCACGCGGTCCACGCCGGCCAAACGACAGCGGGTGCCTCGTGGGCCGCTTGTTCAGGACTGTGCATCGTGCGGGAGTCTGTCGTGGCGGCTGTGCTCGAGGGCGACGTCGATGAGCATGCGAACGTGGCCATCGGCGAGTGAGTAGTAGGCGATCCGGCCGTCTCGGCGCTTGCGGACGGTCCGGCTTGAGCGCAGCACGCGCAGGTGCTGCGAGGCGGATGTCTCGCTCATCTCGGCGGCCGCGGCGACGTCGCAGACGCACAGCTCGCCCGCCTCCAGGAGCGCGAGCACGATCCGCAATCGCGCAGGCTCGGCCAGCACCCGGAACGCGTCGGCGACGTCCTGCACCGTCGCGGCGTCGGGCATGCGCTCACGGACCGCCGCGACGCGTGAGGGGTCGACAACGCGCGGGCACTGCTCGAGGGGTACGACGACCGTGTGCTCTGACGTGGCGCTCATCGGCTCGCCTCCTGGTCGTCGCACGCTGCGTGATGGTCGTGGTCGGCTGCGGGCGCACAGCAGTCGTCCGGCGGCGGAGGCGCAGGCCTGTCGGGGAGGTGTCGTTGGGTTCGCGCGGTTCGTGTCGCAGGTGCGAGTTGGGGCAGGGTGCGGCTGGTGCCGAGTGGGCGGCCGCGCAGGAGGCGCAGGCCGTTCATGACGACGATCAACGAGGCGCCGACGTCGCTGAGGACGGCCCCCCAGAGCGGCAGGGACCCGAACGCGAGCAGGATGACGGCGCCGAGCTTGGTGAACAGTGAGAAGGCGATGTTCTGGCGCACGACGGTCCGGGTCCAGCGTGCGGTTCCGATCAGGCCGGCGACCTTGCGCGGGTCGTCGCCCATCAGCGCGACGTCGGCTACCTCGATCGCGGTGTCGCTGCCCGCGCTTCCCATCGCCACGCCAAGGTCGGCGGCGGCCAGCGCGGGAGCGTCGTTGACGCCGTCGCCGACCATCGCGACATCCGGACCAAGGTCGAGGATCGCTGTCGACTTGTCGGCGGGCAGCAGTTCGGCGCGCACCTCGTCGATACCGACGCGCTGTCCGATCGCGCGTCCGGCTGCGGCGTGGTCGCCGGTGAGCAGCACGGTGTGCGTGATTCCGAGGCGGTGCAGGTCGCGCAGTGCCTCGACGGCCTCTGCGCGCGGCTCGTCGGCGAGGCCGAGCACGCCGACGACCTGATCGTCGCGCAGCACGATGACGGCGGTGCCGCCGGCGGTCCGGACGCTCGTCAGGGCAGGGTCGAGGGCAGGTTCGCGCTCCTCGATGCCGGGGAACATGCGCGGAGTGCCGGCCGCGATCTGAGCGCCGTCGACGCGGCCTCTGGCGCCCAGGCCGGTGAGCGCCTCGAAGTCCTCGACGGGCTGAAGCGCGAGGCCACGCTGGCGTGCGGCGTCGACGATCGCGCGCGCAAGCGGGTGCTCGGAGCCCTGCTCGAGCGAGGCGGCGGACTCCAGCAGCGCGTCATCCGTGCCGTGCAGGGCGTGGATGGTCGTGAGCTGCGGCCGGCCCTCGGTGAGGGTGCCGGTCTTGTCGAACGCTACGGTCCGGATCGTCGCTGCCCGTTCGAGATGCGCGCCACCCTTGACCAGCACCCCGGCCGCGGACGCGCGTGCGAGCGCGGAGACGATCGACACCGGCGTGGAGATCACGAGCGCGCACGGACACGCGAGGATCAGCAGCGCCAGGGCGCTGTACAGGCTCGTGCTCCACGCGACACCGGCGAGCGGGGGCACGAGCGCGACCAGGACGGCGGCGACGATCACCAGTGGTGTGTAGATCGCGGCGAAGCGGTCGACCCAGCGCTCTGATGGCGACTTTCGCGCCTGAGCGTCGGCGACCAGACGCGCGATCTTGTCGAGCGTCGAGTCGCCCGGAGGCGACCCGACCTGCACGAGCAGCAGTCCCTGCCCGTTCAGCGTCCCTGCGAACACGGGGTCGCCCTGGACCCGGTCGATGGGTGTCGCCTCGCCGGTGATCGGTGCCTGATCGACCGCTGAGGCGCCGTCGAGAACGAGGCCATCGACCGCGATCCGCTCGCCGGGTCGCACCACGACCTCGTCACCGACGACAAGCGACGCCACCGGGACCTCGACCTCCTCCGTCCCGCCGCCGGGAAGCGTTCGGCGCAGTCGCGCCACGGCCGGCGCGAGCGAGACGAGTCCGGCGAGCTCGCGGCGGGCGCGGTCGACGGCGCGGCCCTCGAGCAGTTCGCCGGCGGAGAACAACACGACCACGAGCGCTCCCTCGAGCCATGCTCCGATCGCCGCCGCGCCGATCACGGCGATGCTCATCAGCAGATTGATGTCCGGGCGCCTGGTTGCGCGCAACGCGTTGACGCCCGAGCGGGCGATCGTGGCACCGCCGGTGACGATCGCAGCGGCGTAGATGAGGGTCGAGAGCCACGTCGGGCCCCCCGCGACGCTCACGGCGACGGCGAGCGTCAACAGCGTGGCGGCGGCTATGGTCAGCGTCTCGCGGCGGCGCCAACGCGGCATCGCAGGTTCCTCGGCTGCGCCGCCGGGGGCCACGACTCGGTAGCCGAGGCCGTGGATCAGGTCCACGACGCTCGAGAGGTTCGTCGCGGCCGGCTGGTACTCCAGTCGCACGCGACCGGCAGCGAAGCTCACCTCAACGTTGCTGACCCCATCGACCCTCCGCACCGCGCGCGCGATCTTCTGTGCACAGTCAGCGCAATCCATCCCGGTCACGCGCAGCTCCTGATGCGAAAACTGCTCGAGCAGTTCAGCGCGAGCACGCGTGGCCTCCTCCTCTAGGCACGCCGGCGAGCAGACCGCCGGGTCGTAGCTGACGTGCAGCTCTGCAGTGTTCGGGCGATGCTGGACGGCCTCGACGCCGAGGTGGTTCTCCAGATCGTCCACCATCCGGGCCGCGCAGGCTTCGCAGTCGGAATCCAGTCCCAACGGGACATCGACGGCAACGGTCGCGGTCATCTCAAACCTCCATCGCCGGCTCGCGAAAGCCGGCCGGTTCGCATTGCAGGGTGATGTGATGCACGCTGAACTCGTGCCCGAGCACGTCGGTGGCCTGCTCGAGCACGACGCCCATTTCGGCCTCGGGCTCCAGGACCAGGTGTCCGGACGCCGCCTCCAGGCCGGAGGTGAGCGTCCAGACGTGCAGGTCGTGCACGGTTTGCACACCCGGCAGGCCGGCCAGGCGCCGCTCGACCTCGGCCACGTCGATGTCCGGCGGCGCGATCTCGAGCAGGATCCGCAGCGCCTCGCGACCGAGCCGCAGTGCGCGCGGAAGGATGAACAGCCCGATCCCCGCGCCGATGATCGGGTCGGCGTACGGCCAGCCCGTGACCAGCAGGATCACGCCGGCGAGCAGCACGCCGGCCGAGCCGAGCGCATCGCCGACGACCTCGAGGAACGCCCCACGGACGTTCAAGCTCTCCTTCGCGCCCGCCTGGAGCAATCGGAACGAGATCAGATTGACCACCAGCCCGACCGCAGCGACGATCATGAGCGGCGCACCAGGGATGTCCGGCGGGTCGGAGAAGCGTCCGACCGCCTCGACGATCACGAACGCCGCCACGCCGAACAGCAGGACCGCGTTCATCAGCGAGGCGAGCACCTCGAGCCGGTAGAGCCCGTAGGTGTGCGAGCGGCTCCGCCGGCTCTGAGCGAACTGGATCGCCGCCAACGCCATCCCCAGCCCCGCAACGTCCGTCAGCATGTGACCGGCATCGCTCAGCAGCGCCAATGATCCCGTGATGATCCCCGCGAGCGCCTCGACGACCATGTACAGCGCCGTCAGGCAGAACGCGTACAGCAGCGGCCGCTTGTGCCTCCCCCCGGCCGAGAGGGCCGAAGCGTGAGAGTGATCACCGCTCATCCGCTGGGACTATATCTGCACTACTGCGCAGATATCATGACGGCGCCGCAATTCTGGCCCGACCAAGGCCGCGTTGTGTCCCTCGTTCGGCCGCTGACACGTCATGGACGCCGTCCGAGCCGATCCTGCTCGTCCGCGTGCCGGGCAGGCTGAACCTCCCGCGGGACGCCGCCCGAAGGGCCCCGTCCGACGCGAGGATCGGCCGCGGACTGCCAGAATCACGCGCCATGAGCTCCAAGTCCCCCAAGCAGAAGCCCGCGCAGTCGAAGATGGCTCAGGCAGAGCAGGCGCGCAAGCGCCGCAACATCATCCTCGCCAGCCTGGTCGCCGTGGCCGTCGTCGCCGTCGCGGCCGTGCTCCTCGCAAGCGGCGGCGGGGACGACAGCAAGTCCGGCTCCAGCGCCTCCAGCGGCAAGGTCGCCGGCCTCGCCGAGACGAACGAGCTGCTGAAGGGCATCCCGCAGGATGGTGCGTCGCTGGGCGAGAAGGACGCGCCGATCACGCTCGTCGAGTTCGCCGACCTGCAGTGCCCGTTCTGCAAGCAGTTCGCGCTCACGACCTACCCGGTGATCGTCAACGACTACGTGAGCAAGGGCAAGGTGCGGATCGAGTTCCGCACGATGACCTTCATCGGCCCGGACTCCGAGAAGGCCGCCCGCGCCGCGGCGGCCGCCGGCGCACAGGACCGCGAGGCCTACTTCACGCAGCTCTGGTACTTCAACCAGGGCCAGGAGAACTCCGGCTACGCGACCGACGAGTTCATCGAGAAGATCTGGACGGCCGCCGGCGTCGACGTCACGAAGGCCAAGGCCTTTGCCGACAGCGACAAGTCGATGGCGCCGATCGAGCTCGCGCAGAAGGAGGCCGAGAAGTACGGCGTCGTCAGCACGCCGACCTTCCTCATCGGCGAGACCGGCAAGCCGCTCACGAAGTTCGACGTGAACCTCGACGACGCCGA
>DAIPYF010000177.1:0-5831 GCA_036782855.1 Solirubrobacteraceae bacterium | reverse complement strand
CTCGGTAGAGGGGTTACCCCTACAACGGTTTTCGAGCCCGCCACCGGATGCGGCGAATCCTCGATGAATACTAGATTCTACAGGTGCTGGGGGACTCGTTGGGAAAGGGATTGGGAAAGTCGCGGTCCGTGGCGGGACGGGTGCGGGTACTCGCGCGATGAATCAGCAAGGGGATTCTCGCTGCTGGGGATGGCGCTGAACCTCGCGCGGTGCTGGTTCGCAGCGCGTCCAGCGCGTGGGCCTCAAACGAAGACGGAGTCCCACGGCGCCCAGAAGCGCTCGAAGATGTCGCGGCCACCGACCACCACGCGGCCGGCCGTCGGCGTGTCGAGCGCGCCGATCATGTTCAGCAGCGTCGTCTTGCCGCTGCCCGACGGGCCGAGGATCACGACGAACTCGCCCGCCGACACGGCCAGCGACACATCCTCAAGCGCAGTGACCGTGACCTCCCCGACCCGGTAGCGGCGCGCTACCCCCTCCAGCTCCACGACCGGGGCGACGCGATCGGCGGCGGTCATGCGGCGGCGGGTGCGGGGCGTGGCGCCTGCGCGGCGCGCACGCCGTTGGCGACGGCAAGCAGCTCGGCGGCCTCGTGGACGGCGACCGCGACCACGACGGTCAGCAGCCCGACGACGGCGCTCGGGATCATCACGGCGAGGATGAGCACGCTGAAGAGCAGGTTCTGGCGGGAGATGCGGGTCGCGCGGCGGCCGAGCCGCAGCGCCTCGGCGACCTTGGTGATGTCGTCGGCCATCAGCGCGACGTCCGCCGCCTCGATCGCGGCGTCGCTGCCGCCGGTGCCCATCGCGATGCCGAGATCCGCGGACGCCAGGGCTGGTGCGTCGTTGATGCCGTCACCGACCATCGCGACCGCGCCATGGCGCTCGCGCAGCCGCGCGACGGCGGCGACCTTGTCCTCGGGCTTGAGCTCGGCGAGAACCTCGTCGACGCCGACCGCCCGCGCGATCGCCTGCGCGGTGCGCTCGTTGTCGCCCGTCAGCATCGAGATGTGACGCACGCCGAGCCCCCGCAGCCGCGCGATCGCCTCGGCCGCTTCGGCGCGCGGCTCGTCACGGATCGCGATCAGCGCGAGCACGCGGTCCTCCTCGCCGACGAACACGACGGTCTTGCCGTCGTCCTGCAAACGCTCGACGTCCGCGCGCACCGGCGCACCGGCACCGCGCTGGGCCAGCAGCTGCGGGCTGCCGACCCACACCTCGCGCCCGTCGACGCGCGCGCTGGCGCCGTGCCCGATGAGCGCCTCGAAGTCCTCGGCCGGCGGTGACTCGACGCCGTGCTCTCGCGCGTAAGCGACGACCGCCTGTGCCAGCGGGTGCTCGGAGCGCGCCTCGACCGCGGCGGCCAGCTCCAGCGCGGTCCGTTCGTCGCCATCGACAACGATGAAGTCCGTGACCTCGGGCGCGCCCCTGGTCAGCGTGCCGGTCTTGTCGAAACACACCGTCTCGATCCGGCCGAGCGCCTCGAGCTGCAGGCCGCCCTTGATCAGGATGCCCTCGCGGCCGGCGCGCGTGATCGCCGCGGCCGCCGCGACCGGGACCGACATCACCAGCGCGCACGGCGCGCCCGCGACCAATACGGTCACGCCGCGCAGCGCCCACTCCGTCCAGTCGCCCGTGACCAAACCCCCGACGCCGGCGACCAGCACCGCGGCGAGCAGCACGGCCGGGCTGTAGCGGGTCGCGAAGCGATCGACGAACCGCTGCGCCTCGGATTTCTGGCTCTGGGCCTCCTCAACGAGCTGCACGATCCGCGCCAGCGTGTTGTCGGCGTAGGCGCGCGTCACTTCGACCTCCAGCGCCCGCTGCCCGTTGAGCGTTCCCGCGAACACCTCCTCGCCCGGACCCTTCTCGACCGGCACCGACTCGCCCGTCACCGGCGCCTCGTTGAGCGACGACGAGCCGTCGCGAATCACTCCATCGGTGGGCAGCGCCTCGCCCGGGCGCACGAGAAAGACGTCGCCGATGACGAGTTGCTCCGCCGCCACGACCTCCTCGCGACCATCGATCAGGCGCCGGGCCTCCTTCGGCGCCAGATCGAGCAGATCGCGAATCGCCGAACGGGTCCTCGCAAACGTCAGCTCCTCGATCGCCTCAGCCATCGAGTACAGGAAGATCAGTGCAGCGGCCTCCTCGAACAGGCCGAACACCAGACAGCCGGCTGCCGCCAGCAGCATCAGCGCCTCGATCCCGATCTCGCGCTCCTGGACGAACTCCTCAAAGCCCTCCTGCGCGAAGAACCAGGCGCCGATCGGGATCGCAGCCAGGAACACCGCGATCGCGACCCCCTCAGGTGCGTCGACGAACTCCAACAAAAGCCCGACGCCCAGCAGCAGCCCGGACAGCAGTGCGTTTCGCAGCGGCGCGAACGTGTACGTCGCCCGCCGCCAGCTCAGCCCGCGCGGGACCTCGTCCTCGACATGCTCGCCGCTCACGCGGCCGCCCGCCGGGCGCGACCGTACTTCGGGCAGGCGCCGACCGTCTCACCTGCGCGATCGAGCACCACGTCGGCGGCACTCAACAGCTCTCCGACACCCTCGACCAGGCGGTAGTGCACCTCGCGGCCGCGACGCTCACGCGCCACCAACCCGCACTCCCACAGGCAGCCCAGATGCGTCGAGACGTTCGGCTGCGTCAGCCCGGTCGCGGCGACGATGTCGCTCACCCGCTGCTCACCGCGGGCGAGCTGATCGACGATCGCCAAGCGCCGCGGCTCCGAGAAGCCGTGAAAGAGGATCGCGTGCAGTTCCGCGTCGTGAGCCACAACGAGATATTACCATATCCGATTATGATGATACGTCTGCCCGCTTTGCCGCGCCACAGACGAGCCGTCATGACGAGCGCGCAGGGGCACGCGACGATCAGGAGCGCGCGGTATAGCCACGTGTCGAAGTCCCCACCGAACGCCACCGGCACCGTCGCCACGAGCAGCGCTCCGACGAAGACCAGCGGCGTGTAGATGCGCGCGAAGCGGTCGATGAAGCGCTCGGCCGGCGCGCGGCTGCCCTGCGCCTCCTCGACCAGCGCGGTGACACGGGAGAGCGTCGAGTCTGCCGCCGCCCGGGTGACGCGGATGATCAGCGCGCCGGTCGTGTTCAGGGTTCCGGCGAACACGCCGTCGCCTGGCTGCTTGTCGACGGGCACCGACTCGCCGGTGATCGGAGCCTGATCGAAGCTCGACGAGCCGTCCGCCACGACACCGTCGAGCGGGAGTCGCTCACCCGGGCGAACGAGCACCTGGTCGCCCGGCAGGACCGCGTCGACGGCGACGACCCGCTCCTGCCCGCCGGCCAGCAGGCGCGCCTGTGCGGGGGCGAGGTCCGTCAGGGCGCGAACCGAACGGCGGCTGCGCTCGAGCGCCATCGCCTCAAGGCCGGTGCCGACGGCGAATAGGACCAGCACCCATGCGCCCTCGGCGTACGCGCCGATGCCCACCGCGCCGACGGCGGCGAGCGCCATCAGCACGTTCATGTCCAGCGACCGGCGCCGCAGCGGGATGCTGCAGCCCGAGCAACCGGCCAGCCGCCAACGGCCATCGACAACAGGTACAAGGGCTCGGCAACCGCGCGCGGCGCGGACACCAGCGACGCGATCACCGCGACGAGCACCGCCAAACTCGTCGACAGCGCACGCGCGTCGCGCCGCCAGAACGGAGTGTCGGACTGAAGCGCAGCGCGGTCCGCAGGGCGGGCGCGGTAACCCGCACGGCTAACCGCGCGCAGCACATCCGCCTCAGCAGCCCCGCCTGCTACGAGCATCGTCGCCGTCCCGAACGAGACCTCCGCGCTGGCGACACCGTCAACGGCCGCGACGGCCTTCTGCACCGTCCTTGCGCAGGCAGCGCAGTCCATGCCATCGACGCGGAACCGGCGAACCTCATCGGCTGGCGGCACCATCGCCGGGCCGGCAGCGAGATCCTCGACGGCCGGTGCCATCGGCAGTTCGACGAGCGGCGTCATGAGGTCAGCTGCACCTCGGTGATCGCCGACAGCAGCGCCCGCCCACGCTCGGTCATCGAGTACATGACCATCTTCCCGTCACGCCGCGAGGCGGCCAGGCCTGCGGAGCGCAGCGCACGGACATGGTGGGAGACGAGGTTCTCCGCGCGGCCGGAGATCCACGCCAGGTCGCACACGCACAGCTCGTCGGTCGCCGCGAGAGCGACCGCCAGCATCACACGGGTCGGGTCGCCCAGCGCCTTCGCATCACGCGCCGCCGCTTCGGAGGCCTCCAGGGGGAAGACCTGCGCGCGCAGCGCCTCGGCCTTCTCGAGATCCAGGCACAGAAGGTCACGGCGATCATCAGCCATCACAACAAACTAACAGACGTTAGAGCGCCCGGTCCGGTGGTCCTGTCAGGGCCATCAGCGTGCTCGACGTCGAGGGGCACTCAGCTGCGGGAACGCGAGATGCTTCGGCCACCGGGGTACCCCACGCGAAACGACCGCGACTGAGCTCATAGATGGACGGCGTCGCCGACGACGCGCGACGACCCATCCTCGCGCGCCGGGCTCGCGCCCGGTCCCGACGCCCGGGTGAGCCCACGACTGCCGCATTCACGTCGGCCAATGCGCATTGGCCCGTGCAGCCCGGCGGCCGTCAGCCCGCCCCTGAATCTGCGGACATCTACTATGGCCGTGCGTGAAGCGTCCCGGGTTGGCCACCACCACCGTTGTCGTACTTGCGGGCATGCTGGTCGGACTGATCGTCTACGGCGTGGCGAACACGGGCGACGACACGTCCCTAGACAGCGCCGTTCAGCGCGGAGAGCGTCCGCTCGCGCCCGGGTCGGACGTCACGCTTCCCGTGCTGGATGGAACGACGAAGACCTCCCTCGCGGAGTTCCGTGGTCAGGTCGTGGTGCTGAACTTCTGGGCATCCTGGTGTGATCCGTGCCGCGAGGAGGCTCCGATCCTCGAACGCGCCCAGCAGCGACTGAAGCGCACCGGCAAGGGGACGGTCCTCGGCGTGACCTACAAGGACTTCGCCGAGGAGTCACTCAAGTTCGAGCGCGACAACAACATCACGTACCCGTCGCTGCGCGACGACGAGCTCGATCTCGCACCGAAGTACGGTACGAACAAGCTGCCCGAGACGTTCGTTATCGACCGCGTGGGGCGCGTCGTGGCGATCTCGCGCGGGCAACTCAAGGAGCCGTTTCTGACGAACGCGATCGACCGCGCGCTGAAGCAGGAGGACAGCGCCTGAGGCGCTGTGGTCGGTAGTCCCCGACCGAACTCGCAGTGGGCCCGTCGAGGTTCATGGCTGGTCGGGGTTGGCGCGCGTCGCCACGATCAGGATCATCCCTGGGGGCGCACCGGATCCGACCGCCGATCAGGGTCCTGCCGAGCCTGTCGTTCCCTGGGCGTTCCCGATCGTCGCTGCGCACCGGTTCGGCTCGGGGGCCGGCCGCTTCGGCGGCGGTCGCCGGCACGAGGCTCAGGACATGCCCGCGGCGTGCGGTACTCGACTGGAGGCGGCGATGACCGGCCGGGACAGTAAGGCCAACCTTCCACAGCCGCGCCGGGAACTACGTCGTGATCCAGCATGCCGATGATCGCTCGACTGCGTACATGCACATGCGGCGACCGCCCGTCGTCGAGGCTGGCGACGAGGTGCAGGCCGGCGACACGATCGGCGAGGTCGGTGACACCGGGCGCGCCAGCGGCTGTTACCTGCGCTTCGAGCTGTGGACCGCTCCCGGCTGGTACCGCGGGGGGGGCGCGGTCGACCTGCTCGCCACTCTGCGCACCATGGAAAAGGCCTGACACGCGACCTCGCCGACCGTCGCGAACCGACGACCACGGCCGGGCGA
>DAIPYF010000176.1:0-5862 GCA_036782855.1 Solirubrobacteraceae bacterium | reverse complement strand
GCCTCAGCTGCGACGTCATGTCCGGCAACTCCGGCGACATGTTCAGCCAGATGCGGATGGGCCTGCAGTTCGCGCGCTGCATGGAGAACGACGCGCTCAACGCGCAGCGCGACGACCCGCGGACGCTGGCCTACACCGCGCGCGACGCGCTCGGCTGGGCGACGATGGGCGGCGCGACCGCGCTCGGGATGGAGGACCGGATCGGCTCGCTGACGCCCGGCAAGCAGGCGGACGTGATCGTCGTCGGGCCCGGCGGCGACCGGCTGAACATGATCGCCCCGGCGAACCCCGTGGGCGCGGTCGTCTCGCAGGCCAACGCGTCGAACGTCCGCGCCGTGCTCGTCGCGGGCACCGTCGTCAAGCGCGACGGGCGCCTCGCCGGCGTGGACGTGCCGCGGGTGCGCTCGATGATCGAGGGCTCGTGCGAGGGCATCCTCGCCCGCGTGCTCGCCGACGGCCCGCTGCTGCCGGAGCCGCGCCCGTCCTTCGGCGATCTCGCGGGGCCGCTGCTTTCGAACTTCAACGTGTAGCGCCTGGACGGCGCTCGCGGTCGATCGAGCGCTCGGCGCTGCGGCGCGTGGCTTGCCGGATGCATCCCCGTAGGAGCCACGGTTGCGCCGGTTCGGTGCTCGTCGTAGCGTCAATGTCACGTGGCACACGGAGACCCGGGGGCGTTGTGGTGCATGTGCGTGGATGGAAACCGAGGACCGCCGCGCTCGCCATGGCCGCGTCCGTGGGGCTTGGCCTCGCCACGTCCGCCCAGGCGATCACCTTCGGCGCCGACCTCGCCGCGATGCCCGCCAACGACGCGCCGAACACGACGTGTGCGCACCTGCCGCCCGGGGCGCTGTTCCAGCCTGTGGGCTCGCCGTCCTGCATGTGGTCCTACATCGGCAGCGGCACCAACACGCTCGTCGCGCCGGCGCGCGGCGTCGTCAACGCGGTCCGCGTGAAGGTCGGCGCGACCACGGGCCCGATGCGCGTGAACGTCATCCGGTTCCTCTTCCGCCAGACGGGGGACGCGGCGCACCCCATCAGCGCCGGGCCGTTCCTCGAGACGTACGGACCGCAGTTCACCCCCGCGGCCAACGCGGTGACGACCGTCCCCGCGAGCCTGTCGATGAAGGTCGACCCGACGCCCGCGCTGACGGACACGGCGACCATCCAGGTGATCGACGCCCTCGCGCTGGAGGTCCAGGCGGCGAACGTCCCGGTCCCGTACTTCGCGGCCGCCGGCGCGCTCACGTACCCCGTCTATCCCGGCCCGACCGCTCAGGGGCTCCCCGCCCCCAGCCCGAACGGCCTGCCGACCTACGGGACGATCGGGTTCGGGGTCCTCATGAGCGCCGACCTGACGCCCGACGCGGGCGCACCCGCACCGGGCCCGGCACCGGCGGTGCCCACGCCGACCGCGCGCCCGACCGTGCGCCTCCCCGCCACCGGCACCGTCCGGAACGGCGCGACGCGCCTGCCGATCGTCTGCCAGGTCGCCGACTGCTCGGGTCTGATCAGCCTGCTGCGCGGCGCGGGTGCCGCGACGGCGGCCGCCAAGCGGACCACGGCCCTCGGCTCCGCGAAGTTCAGCGCGAAGGCCGGGACGACCAAGCGCGTCACGGTGAAGCTGAACCGCGCCGGGAAGCGCCTGCTGGCGAAGAGCCGGCGCGTGAAGGTGACGGCGCGCGTCACCTTCACGGCCGGCGGCGGGGCACCCGTGTCGGTGCCCCTGACGCTCAGGCGTTGAGGATCTTGGCCTTCTCGGCCGCGAACTCCTCGTCGGTGAGGATGCCCTGCTCGTGGAGCTTGCCGAGCTTCTGCAGCTGCTCGATCGGATCCTCGGCGGGCGCGGCGGCGACGGGCGCGGGGGGCGGAGCCTGGGCGGCCGCCTGCTGCTGGTCCTGCGCGGCCCACTTTTCGTTCTGACGGTGCTGCACGCGGCCGCCGACGGCGCTCGCGGTGCCGGCGATGACAGCGGTACGGCCTACGGTGCGGAGAAGCGGCATGTCAATGGTCCTTTCGGGTCAGGAGTCGAGAGCGGCGGCGGCGTCGAGCAGGTCCTGCGCTGCGACGCGCTCGAAGGCGAGCATCTGGCCGCCGTTGCGGCGGACGGCGGTCGCGAACGGCGCGGCCCAGGTGTTCTCGAAGCAGATCAGGACGGCGGACGAGCCGGGCTCCATGCCCTCGCCCGCCGTGGCGGCGTCCTCGTCGCCGAGCAGGCCGCTGCGCGCGCCCTCGAAGACGACGAGGTCGTTCTCGCCGTCGCCGTCGAGATCGGTGATCTCCAGGCCGGAGACCGTCCCGTCGAGCTCCTTGTTGACGACGAGCACGTCGAGCACGCGAATGATGCCGCGCTCCACCAGATCGACGAACAGCGGGATCGCCTCGCCGGTGCGCGGCGCGTCGGGCGGAAAGCCGATGACGACGACGTCGACGGGTCCGAGTTCCAGGTCCTCTGTGCTCACTGCTCTACCTCGCTGATCCGGAGGGGTTGACGGGACGCTCGACGCTACCGGTTCGGCGCTGCGAGCGGCAACACCCGAACCGGGTGAGACCTGACACGGCGCACCGGCGTCATCGCACGGAGCCGTCGATCCGGATGCCGGCGATCAGCACGCCCACGACGCTCTCGATGTACGCGGCCTGCTCCGCGGGGTCGAACGGGTCAGACGGATCCAGTTCGCGTGCCAGCGCCTCCAGGGTGAACGGCGCGGCCGCGCCGTGGGCGACGAGGAACAGGAACGCCCGCGTGGAGATCGGCCGGACGCGTCCCTCGGCGGCGAGGTGCTCGAGCAGGCGCCCGATCGGTGCCGTGAGCGGCTCGACGTAGTGGTCGAAGAGGAAGGTCAGGCGCTCGGACGACTCGCGGCCCTCGATGTTCATGAGCCCGACGAGCTCGGGACGCTGGGCGGAGACCTCCAGGAAGCGCCGCAGAATCACGCCCAGCTGCTCGAGCGGATCGCTGAGCGTCGGGTCCGCGGCCCTGGCCAGCTCGTCGGCCAGGCCGCCGAACCCCCAGTCGACGGCCGCGTACCAGAGGCCCTCCTTGGAGCCGAAGCGCTGGTGGAGGAGGTTGTGGCTCACCCCCAGCTCGCGCGAGAGCGCGCTGACGGACATGCCGTCGTATCCGTGGGTCGCGAACGCGCCCAGCGCCGCCTTCAACATGGCGTCGACGGAGAGGGGCGCATCCTCCGCCCGTGGGCGACCCGGTCTGCGGGCCGTGGTCTTCGGGCTCATGGCCCCATCCTACAGATATGGACACCCTGCACCAAAGAACTTGACAGTCATCCATATCCTCGGTTACGGTCCTCGCCATGACCAACGCAAGCCCCACCCCGGACCAGACCGTCGACGTCCTCATCGTCGGCGGCGGCGGCGCCGGCCTCACGGCGTCGATGCTGCTGACGAAACTCGGTGTCGACCACCTGCTCGTCAGCGCGCTGCCGACCACGTCGACGCTGCCCAAGGCCCACGTCCTCAACCAGCGGACGATGGAGATCCTCGACGACGCCGGCGTCGCCGCGGCGATCGCCAAACGCAGCACGCCGGCCGCGAACATGGCGGCAAGCGCGTTCTACGCCGGCCTGGCGGGCCCGGGCGACGACTACGGCCGGCGGATCGCGAAGATCGAATGCTGGGGTGCGGGCAAGGACGACGAGAACTGGCGCGCCGCGAGCGCCTGGCACCAGCTGAACCCCCCGCAGATCCGCCTCGAGCCGATCCTCAAGGACCACGCCGAGGAGCTGGCGCCGGGCCGGATTCGCTTCAGCCACGAGCTGACCGCCCTGGAACAGGACGCGGAGGGCGTGACGGCGACGATCCGCGACCTGGACGCCGGGAGTGACTACGCGGTCCGCTGCCGCTACCTCATCGGCGCGGACGGCGGGCGCACCGTCCCGGGGCTCGTCGGCATCTCCCACGTCGGGCTGGGCGTCGTCACGCAGACGGCGACGATGCACGTCTCCGCCGACTTCTCGCAGCTGGCCCAGGACGACGACGTCCTCCTGCGGTGGCTCGTCTCCCCCCAGACCGGTGTCAGCGTCGTGATGGTGCCGATGGGCCCCGAGCGCTGGGGCCGCCATTCCGAGGAGTGGGTCATCCACATCAACTACCCCGCCGACGACCCGCGCGCGCAGTCCGACGAGAAGGTCGAGTCGGACGTGCGGGCCTCGCTCGGCATCCCCGGGCTCCCGATGGAGGTCCACAAGATCACGCGCTGGTCGGTGGAGGCGGTCATGGCCGACCGCTACAGCGACGGGCGCGTGATCCTCGCCGGCGACGCCGCCCACCGCCACCCGCCGACCGGCGGGCTGGGCCTCACCAGCGGCATCCAGGACGTCCACAACCTCACCTGGAAGCTCGCCGCCGTGATCCACGGGCAGGCCGGCGCGCAGCTGCTCGACACCTACGAGCCCGAGCGGCGCCCGTCGCTGGAGCGCAACGCGCAGCGCTCGCTCGAGAACGCCGTGAACCACTTCGGCGTGATCACGCCCTCGCTCGGCGTCTCGCACGAGCAGACCGAGGAGGAGAACATCGCGAGCTTCCGGCGCCTGTGGAGCGGCCTGCCCGAGGACGCCGAGCACCGTGCCGCCGTCCTGCGAGCCATCCGCTCCCAGTCGATGGAGTTCAGCGAGCACAATGTCGAGTACGGGTACACCTACGCGTCCGCGGCGATCGTGCCCGACGGCAGCCCCGCCCCGGAGAGCCCGGACGAGATCCGCGTGTACCAGCCGTCCACACGCCCGGGGGCGCCGCTGCCGCACGCGTGGATCGACGACGAGGACGGCGTCCGCCGTCCGATCAAGGACCTCGTCGCCCCGGGGCGCTTCCTGCTCATCGCCGGCGAGGAGGGCGAGGCGTGGTGCGCGGCCGCGCGCGAGCTGGCTGCGCGCGACGACATCCCGCTCGACGCGGTCCGCATCGGGCACATCGACGGTGACCTGTTCGACCCGCGCTGCACACGGCTGCGCCACAGTGAGATCGGCGCCGACGGCGCGATCCTCGTGCGCCCCGACCGCTTCGTCGCATGGCGCAGCCTCGGCGACGACGACGATCCGGCGGGCGCGCTCGCCGAGGCGCTGTCGCAGGTCCTCGCCCGCCCCGTGACCGCCGCGGTCCCCGCGTGACGCCGGACCCGCATACCGAGGTGGACGTCGCGATCGTCGGCTTCGGCCCGGTCGGTCAGGCGCTCGCCGCCCTGCTCGGCGCGGCCGGGCACCGCGTGGCCGCGTTCGAGCGCCACGACGAGATCTACCGGTTGCCGCGCGCGGTCCACCTGGACCACGAGATCATGCGGGTGCTCCAAGGTCTCGGCGTCGCGGATGCGGTCGCGGGCGACATGCTCGCGACGAGCGACTACCACTGGCTCGGCGCCGACGGCGAGCCACTGATGACCCTCACCGCCCCGGTCCCGGCCGCCTCGGGATGGGAGTCCGACTACCTGTTCTTCCAGCCCGCGCTCGAGGCCGAGCTCGACGCGTGCGCTCGGCGGCACGCCGGCGTGTCCGTCGAGCGCTCCTGGGCGGCGGAGACGATCGCGCAGGACGCGGGCGGTGCGACGCTCACGCTGCGCCGCGACGACGAGACCCGCGCGGTCCGCGCCCGCTGGGTCGTGGGCGCCGACGGGGCGAACTCCCTGATCCGTGAGGCGCTCGGCGTCACGCGGCGCGACCTCGGCTTCCGTGAGCGGTGGTTCGTCGTCGATGTCGAGCCGGCCGACATGGCGGCGCTCGATCTGCCGGCGGGCTGTCAGTGGTGCGACCCGCGGCGGCCGACGACGCACGTGCAGAGCGGCCTGCGCCACCGCCGCTGGGAGTTCATGCTGCTCCCGGGCGGGCGGCCCGGGGACTTCGGCGAGGACCGGGCCTG
>DAIPYF010000175.1:0-5874 GCA_036782855.1 Solirubrobacteraceae bacterium | reverse complement strand
CGCCACGCCTGACTCACCTCGTTCTCGCCTTGAGGCACGCCTGCGACGACGTCACGGTCTGGCTGCTCTCGATGGCACCGTCGAAGGCGGTCGTGTACTGCGCGACGTACTTCGCGTACCAGCGCCCCCGGGTGCACCCGGTCGTCGCGATGTAGGGGACGCGCTGCCCCTTGCGGATGCCCGAGCGTTCCCGGACGTAGCTGCCGTTGCGCTTGAGGTACTGGACGGGGATCGTGGTGCGGAAGTCCTTGAGCGCGGCGATGATGCCGGGCGCCGGCGACTGCAGGTTGCGCGGGACGGTGAACGAGATGCGGTGGCGATAGCGCGCGTCGCTCGCCAGGGTCGTGAGTGTTCCGACGACGACCTCGCGGATGATCAGCGGCGACTGGCCGACGATCAGCAGCGCGATTCCCCGCCCGTTCGCGAGGTTGAAGATCCGCACGGTGATGGCCTCGTCGAGGCCGATGCCGATCCCGCGGCCGGCGCCCGTGCCGACGCGTGAGCCCGCCGGGCATCGCTGTTCGTCGTCGTAGATCTGGGCCGGCGTGCACGAGGGGAAGCGCCGGTTGTTGATGATCCCGTTCCGGGAGATCGAGACGCGCGCGTTCGCGGTGGCGAACTGCACCTGGCGATCGAGGTCCGGGCTGATCGCGTCGAACCACGCGCGGGTCGTCAGCGAGACCGCCTGCGGCCTGGCGGTGGTCCCGGCCCGGCTCGGCGACGCGGTCCCCTTGAACTTCTGAACCGACTGGATCGCGAGTGCGGGGCCGGGCACGGCGAGCGCCGCGAGCACGGCGACGGCGGTGGCGGCGGGGACCAGGTGTCGGGGCATGTCGACCTCTCAGCGTTGAACGAAGCGGAGAAGTCAGGTCGTGCTGCCGGCGCTGCGATCGGCCGACCCCACGATGGGTGCCCTCTGCGGGTGACAGTAGCGGTTCGTTGCATTTGACACGAGGAGTAGTGTCCTTGGGGAAGGGCAATCCATCGCTGGGGTCGGCCTGAGACGGTCGGCAACGCGAAGTGACTTTCGAGGGTCCATTCACCCCGGAGGTCATCGTTGTCCCACACGTCCCACCCGAAGGTTCCCGCGTCTCGTCTGACGCACCGCGAGGCAGCGCGTGCCGAACACGCTCCCTCGCAGTGCGCCATGGAGCAGGACCACGCGGGCGGCGGTCCGCACACTCCCCCCGGTGCCGCGACCGCCCATGCCGTCCCCATGACCACACGGGCGGGCGGCCGATCATTTCTCCTCCTCCTCCGATCGGCCACCCGCCCGCTTCTTCTGTCGTTCCTCGCCGCGCTCGTCACGGTCGCGCTCGTGCCGGCGGCGGGCCATGCCGCCTTCGGCGTGCAGAGCTTCGGAGCGCAGACGCTGCAGGCCGATGGGACGACGCTCTTCACGCAGGCCGCCGGGCATCCGTTCACGGGCGTCACCACGTTCACGCTCCGCACTGTCGGCGGTCTGCCCGACGGCGGGTTCCCGGGTGGCGTCCTGAAGAACATCCACGTCGAGATCCCGCCGGGGCTGGTCCCGAATCCCGAGTCGCTGCCGAAGTGCACGTCGCCGACGCCGACGCTCGCCACCTGCGGGGTCGGAACGCAGATCGGGACGACCGACATCCTGGTGCTGGTCAACGTGGCGCCGCCGGTCACGACGACGATCTCGGTGCCGGTGTTCAACATGGAGCCGCCGGCGGGGCAGGTGTCGACCTTCGCGTTCTCCCTCGGCGCCTCCGCGCCGCGCGTGGACATCGAGGGCAGCGTGCGCGACACGGGCGACTACGGGGGCAACTTCGACATCAGGAACTTCTCTGGTACGCCCCCCGTCATGGGCGCCACGCTGCGCTTCTGGGGAGTGCCCGGCGAGCACACCGCCGGCGGCTCTCCGGCCCCGTTCATCACCACGCCGACCTTCTGCGGCCCGCCCTACACGACCCGGCTCACGGTGGAGTCGCAGACCGGCGCGACGGCGATGGCCAGCGACACCACGCCGACCGGCGCGACGGGTTGCGACCAGGTCCCGTTCACCCCGACCATCACGCTGACGCCGGGGAACACCAGGCGCGACAGCCCGGCGGGCGGCACCGTGAACCTCCACGTCCCCTCGCTCCTGGACCCGACCGGCCTGGAGTCCTCGCACGTCCGGGACACGGCCATCACCCTCCCCGAGGGCGTGACGCTCAACCCGTCCGCGGCGAACGGGCTGCAGGCCTGCACCGACGCGCAGTTCGGGAAGGGGACGCACGACCCGGTCACCTGCCCGGACGCCTCGAGGATCGGGACGGCCCAGATCGTCTCGGCGAACCTCGCGGCGCCGCTGACCGGCTCGCTGTGGGTCGGCCAGCAGCAGGACCAGGACCCCTATCGCCTCTTCCTGCGGGCGACCGGACCGTCAGGCCTGGACGTGCGGCTGAAGGGATCCGTGGCGGCCGACCCGGCCAGCGGGCGTCTCACGGCGACGTTCGCCGACACGCCGCAGACGCCGTTCACCGATTTCACGCTGACGCTCGATGGTGGTCCGCGTGCCACGCTGGCGACGCCGCTCGCCTGCGGTGCCGCCGTGACGACCAGCTCGATCGCTCCCTACAGCGGAGGAGCGCCTGCGAGGCCGACCTCCTCGTTCACGGTCGATGGTGACGGCGCCGGGGGCCCGTGCGGCCCGGCGCTGTTCGCCCCGGGGTTCGGGGTGTCCACGAGCTTCTCGGGCGCCGGTCAGCACACCGCGTTCGCGCTGGGCCTCACCCGCCAGGACGGCGAGCAGACGCTGTCGCGGGTGCAGATCAGCGAGCCGCCCGGGCTCGTCGGCCGGATTCCCGACGTGCCGCTCTGCGCCGACGGCGCCGCAGCGGCGGGAACGTGCGGCGAGGCCTCGCGCATCGGCACCTCGACGGTGGCGGCCGGCGCCGGACCGGACCCGTTCGTGCTGTCCGGACCCGTGTACCTGACCGGCCCTCACGCCGGCGCGCCCTACGGACTGGCCGTCGTCATCCGGGCGCTCGCCGGACCGTACGACCTGGGCACGGTCGTGGTGCGGGCGGGCATTCGCATCGACCCGGTCGACGCGCACCTCACGATCGAGACGGACGCGCTGCCGACGATCCTGAAGGGCATCCCGCTGCGCCTGCGGCGCCTGGACGTCGCGATCGACCGGCCCGGGTTCCTGCAGAACCCGACCGTGTGCGGGCAGCACGCCGTCAACTCCAACATCCGCTCCCTGGAGGGCGCGAGCGCGACGCCGTCCGGCCGGATCAGCGTCAGCGGCTGTGACCGGCTGTCGTTCACGCCGACGATCACCGCCACCGCCACGGGCAGGCCGACGCGCAAGCGCGGCGGCAGCCTGCTCGTGACGCTCACCCAGCCCGCCCACCAGATGAACCTGCGCCGGGTCTCCGTCCAGCTCCCGAAGGAGTTCTCCGCGCGCGGAGACACCGTCGCGCAGGCCTGCCTGGAGGCCGTCTACCTCGCCGACCCCGAGAAGTGCGGCGCGGTCTCGCGCGTCGGGACCGCCGAAGCGACCACCCCGGTGCTGCCGACGGCGCTCACCGGCCGGGCCTGGCTGGTCGGCCACAACGCGCGCCTGCCCACGCTCGAGGTGCAGCTCGCGGGATCGGGCGTCCGGCTCGGGCTGTCCTCGCTGATCAAGTTCGGCAAGGGCTACTCGTCCACGTTCGACCAACTGCCCGACGTCCCCGTCCGGCGGTTCAAGATCGACCTTCCCCAGGGCCCGAACTCGCTGCTCGGCATCACCGGAAGCCTCTGCCGCAAGCCCCACCTCTCGATGCCGACGACGTTCACCGGCCAGGACGGACGCAGGCTCACGCAGATCGTGCGGCTGAAGATCACCAACTGCGGCGTCACGATCACCGGGGCGCGCCTCCTGCGCGGCGGACGCGCACTGCTCGCCGTGAAGGCGGCCACCGGCGGCCGGATGACGGTCACCGGCAACGGGCTGCGGCGCGCCACGCGGACGCTGCGCCGCGCCGGCACCGCCCACCTCGTCGTTGGGCTCTCGCGACGCGGCGCCCAGCGCCTGCTGGCGGCACGCCGCGCGGGGCGTGCGCTGAAGCTGACCGCCACCGCGCGCTTCGTCCCCCGAAAGACGAGCCGTTCAATCACCATCTCACGCGCACAACGCCGCATCACCATGCGCTAGCGGTGGGCGGTGGCCTTACCGACGGGCCCGCCGGGCGGGACGCGCCACCGGCGCCCGCACGTGCACCGCGACCCGCGTCGGCCGGGTCGGCTCGCCGAGCGACAGGAAGTCGCGGACCGTCCCCTCAACCCCGCAGTACGGGCAGCCGAACGGCGCGGTCACGGGCGCCGGGCGCTCCGGCGCGGCGACCGGCGCGTCGCAGTCGGGACAGGCGAGCGTGCCGGACGCCAGACGCGACGTGCGCGTGTCGCGGCGCTCCTCGTTCCAGCCCGAGCCGCCGCGGACGGGTTCGGGCTCGCGTGGTGCGGATCCGTCGAAGCCACGGTGCAGGCTCACGTCGAGGAGTCTAGGTGCCGCACCCGCTTCACCCCGCCGCCCGCGCGCACGTGATGCACAGGACGCTCTCGGGCATGGCGCGCAGCCGCGGGCGCTCGATCGGCTCGCCGCACGCGTCGCACACGCCGTAGGTGCCCTCGTCGAGCTTCACGAGCGCGCGCCGCACGCGCAGCTCGCGGACCTCCAGGTCGTGACCGACGCCCACGTCGGTCAGGCGGCTCACCGCCTCGGTCGTCCCGTCGCCGATGCGCTTGCCGAATCCGAGTTCCGCCCCGCGTTCCGGCGGCTTGGCGAGTTCGCCGACGCGCTCGCGCAGCTGCGCGTCGCGGGCCCGCAGCCCGGCCTCGATCGCGGCGAGGTCGAGCGGCGCGTCGTCTGCCGGATCGGCCATGCCCCATGGTCGCATGTCGTCGTGCCCGCAATACTTGCCCGCGTCATCCGACAGGAGGTTCCCGTGCCCGCCCGCCGCACACATCTGATCACCCGCGTCCTGCGCGTCCTGGTCACGGCCGGCTGCACCCTCGCCGTCCTTGCGCCCGCGGCGAGCGCCGGGACGACCATCTCGTTCACCGTCGCCGGCGGGACCGTCACCACGAACCACATCGCCGGCGTCGCCGCGGCGCTGTCGATCGATCCGCTCGGCCCGGGGACCGCCGACGACGTGCTCGTGGTGAGCGCGGGCGGCGACAACTCCGTGACCGGCTGCGCCGCCGGCCCGAACCCGACCGCCCGGCGGTGTTCCCTCGGCACGCGCGACACCGTCAGCTGGACGTTCGGGAGCGGCGCGTTCACGGACAACAGCTTCGTCGCCGACATGGACCGGCCCGGGCTGCGGATGACCACCACGGTGGCCGCCGGCAACGCGCTGCTGAGCGTCGACGGGTCGGCGACCACCTCGAGCAGCAACTTCCTGGTCACCGGTGCCGGCTCGGCCAAGGGCGGTGGCGGCGACGACGCCCTCTCCGGCACGCCCGACGCGAACGTCCTCGACGGCGGCGCCGGCGATGATGCGCTCAGCGGGATGAAAGGCTGGGACACGCTGCGCGGCGGGCCGGGTGACGACGCGATCACGCCGGGCGACGGCGGCGCGGGGAACGGGACGGAGACGGCCGACGGCGGCGACGGCACACAGGACACGATCTCGTTCGCCGGCCAGACCACGCCGCACGCGATCAGCTTCGACGGGGTCGCCAACGACGGCGGCGCCGGCCACCCGGTCCTCATCAGCGGCTTCGAGGCGGCGTCCGGCGGCGACGGCGACGACACGATCACCGGCGACGCCGGGTTCAACCACCTCTACGGGCTCGCCGGCAACGACACCGTCGACGGGAACGGCGGCGGGCACGACGTGCTCCGCGGCGGCCCGGGCGACGACACGATCCGCG
>DAIPYF010000174.1:0-5929 GCA_036782855.1 Solirubrobacteraceae bacterium | reverse complement strand
AAGGAGAACAGGCGCTCGAGCATGTGATGAATCCTGATCGGGTTTCCGCAGTTTAGCCCGATGGCCGCCGGGAGCGTCGAGTAGGGTCCGCCCGCGATGAGCCAGACCGGCCGCCGGCGCCTCTCCCTCACCTGCATCGTGATCGGTGCGCTCGCGCTCTCGCTCGCCATCCCGCTCGCCTACCTGGACCGCAACGTCTTCGAGCCGCAGGGGTTCGCCGACAACGCCGCGCAGACACTCCAGAACGACGCGGTTCGCGGCGAGCTGTCCGCGGAGCTCACGAACGCGCTCGTCGCCGCCGACCCGCAGGCGGTGTCGTTCGTCCCGTTCATCCGCGGCATCTCGAACTCGCTGCTGCAGTCCAGTCAGGCCGCGAGCCTCGTGCGCCAGGCCGCGGTGCAGACCCACAACGCGGTCTTCTCGCAGACGAAGGGCAGCGTGATCATCGACCTGGCGAACGTCGGGGTCATCGCGCTCCAGTTCCTCAAGACGCAGAACCCGAAGCTCGCGCGCGACCTCTCCCAGCCGCAGCAGATCGCGCTGAAGCTCTCCGACCGCTCGCTGACCGTCGTCGCCGTGCGGGCCGCGGAGGCCGTGCGCTCGCTCGCCTTCCTCCTTCCGCTGCTCGCCCTCGCGCTGTTCGCCGCCGCGCTCCTCGTCGATCGCAGCGATCGGCGCCGCGGTGCGCTCAACATCGGCATCGCGATGCTGCTCGTCGGCACGCTCACGTACGCGGGCTCCCTGATCGTGCGGGCGTTCGTCGTCTACGGCTCGGACGGGACGCAGCGCGACGTCGTCACGGGCGTCTACGACGCGTTCATGGGGAGCTTCGTTCTGTGGGCCGGGGGCGTCGCGCTCGCCGGGGCGGTCATCGCGGCGTCGGCCGCCTCGCTCGGCGGGCGGGTCGAGCCCGCCGACCTGCCGGCGTTCCTCTGGGGCCGCATCACGCGCGAGCCCGACCGTCAGTGGAAGGTCGTCGCCGGGGCGCTCGCGCTCGTCCTGATCGGCGCCTGGATCATCGGCGACCCGATCGGCGCGGTCCGCTTCGCGACCGTCGTCTTCGGCAGCTGGCTCATCTTCGCCGGAGCGGTGACGCTGCTGCGGCTCATCATCGGGCCCGAGCCGCAGGACCTCCCGACCGCGCGCGCGATGCGGCGCACGCTGATCCCGGCGATCGTCGCGTCGGTCGTGGCGGTCGCCGGCACCGCGGTGCTCGTGGGATTCGTCATCGACAGCCGCGCGCGGCCCGAGCCGAAGGTCAACGCGAGTCCGGGCTGCAACGGGTTCACCGCGCTCTGCTCGCGGCCGTTCGACGAGGTGACGATCCCCGCCGCCCACAACGCGATGTCCTCGGCGCAGGCGCTGTTCACGAACGCCAACCACGGCATCGACATCCGCAGCCAGCTCGAGCACGGCGTCCGTGGTCTGCTCGTCGACGCCTACCTCGGGCAGCGCAATGACGCGGGCCGCGTGCGGACCGACCTCGCGAAGAAGGCCGTCACGCAGGTCGAGGCGCAGATCGGCGCCGAAGGCCTGGCGGCCGCGCAGCGCCTGGCGGGCTCGGTCGCGTTCGGCCCCGTCGCGGGGAAGAAGGACCTCTACCTCTGCCACATCATCTGCGAGTTCGGCGCGCTGAAGGCGCTCGACGAGTTCAAGGAGATCAAGGACTGGATGGACCTCAACCCGCGCGAGGTCGTCGTGCTGGTCATCGAGGACGCCGCGCCGACGCAGGAGATCAAGCGCGCCATCGAGGAGAGCGGGCTCGCCGAGTACGCCAACGACTCGCCGGTCGTCGCCGGGCGGCCCTTCCCGACGCTCGAGCAGATGATCGACACCGGCGGGCGCCTCTGGGTGATGGCCGAGGAGAACGGCGAGGCGACCGGCTGGTACCGGCGGATGTACGACATCACGCAGGAGACGCCGTACAACTTCGCGAGCGTCGAGCAGCTGCGCAGGCCGTCGTCCTGCCGCCCCAACCGCGGCGGCACCAAGCCCCCGCTCTTCCAGGTCAACCACTGGATCGAGAGCTACCCGCCGCGGCCGGCGAACGCGAACATCGTCAACCAGAAGGACTTCATCGTCCGGCGCGTGCGCGAGTGCGAGCGGATCCGCGATCGCACCGCGAACATCGTCGCCGTCGACTTCGTCTCGCGCGGCGACCTCATCGGCGCCGTCGACGAGCTCAACGGGGTCTCGCAAACTCCGGCGGGAACCGTCTCCGGGACCCCTGCCACCCCCTGATTCGCGCCTCCCCGGCCCCTACAATGAGGGGACGTTCCGCACGCCTCCCGGGCGCCTCGGACGGCCCGCAACGGACCCCCCATTCCGTCCGGTTGCACTGAGAGGGTCCGCTGTTACCCCCAGAGGGCATCAAGAGAGGCCGCAACGACCGAGAATCGGCGGCAGGACAGAGGAGCAGAGGCAGATGGACGTGACCCCGCAGAGCACCCAGGCGACCTTCGGAAGCGACGTGGCGCAGGGCCGCGCGCTGTCCATCGGCAGACGGTTCACCAGTCCCGGTCAGCACGCGTTCGACACGGTCGACTGGGAACAGCGGGATGCGCGCATCGGTCACGGCGACAAGGTCGCCTTCGAGCAGGTCGGCGTCGAGTTCCCGACCACCTGGTCGCAGAACTCCACGAACATCGTCAGCCAGAAGTACTTCCGCGGCCAGCTCGACTCGCCCGCGCGCGAGCGCTCGGTCAAGCAGATGATCGGCCGCGTGTCGGGGACGATCGCCGACTGGGGCCGCGCCCGCGGCTACTTCGCCACGAGCGAGGACGGCGACGCCTTCGAGGCCGAGCTGACGTACATCCTGCTCCACCAGATGGCCGCCTTCAACAGCCCGGTCTGGTTCAACGTCGGGTTCGAGGAGCAGCCGCAGTGCAGCGCCTGCTTCATCCTCAGCGTCGACGACACGATGGACTCGATCCTCGACTGGAACACCAAGGAGGGCAAGATCTTCCGCGGCGGTTCGGGCTCGGGCATCAACCTCTCGAACATCCGCGGGTCGATGGAGCCGCTGAGCAAGGGCGGCACCGCGTCCGGTCCCGTCTCCTTCATGCGCGGCGCCGACTCCTGGGCCGGCACGATCAAGTCCGGCGGCAAGACCCGCCGCGCGGCGAAGATGGTCGTCCTCGACGTCGACCACCCGGACATCGTCGAGTTCATCGAGTGCAAGGCCAAGGAGGAGGACAAGGCCGCGGCCCTGCGCGACGCCGGCTTCGACATGTCGATCGACGGCGAGGGCTTCACCTCGATCCAGTACCAGAACGCGAACAACTCGGTCCGCGTCACCGACGACTTCATGCACGCGGTCGACGAGGACGCCGAGTGGCGCACGACCGCCCGCGCGACCGGCGAGCCGGTCGGCGAGCCGCTGAAGGCGCGCGAGGTCATGCGCAAGATCGCCGAGGCCGCGCACCGCTGCGCCGACCCGGGCGTGCAGTACGACACGACGATCAACGCGTGGCACACGTCGCCGAACTCGGGGCGCATCAACGCGTCGAACCCGTGCTCGGAGTACATGCACGTCGACGACTCCGCCTGCAACCTCGCCTCGCTGAACCTCATGAAGTTCCGCCGCCCCGACGGCAGTTTCGACGTGCCGGCGTTCGAGCACGCGACCGACATCGTCCTGCTCGCGCAGGAGATCGTCGTCGGGCCGTCGAGCTACCCGACCGAGGAGATCGGCGTCAACGCCCGCGCGTTCCGCCAGCTCGGCCTGGGCTACACGAACCTCGGCGCGTTCCTGATGTCCAACGGCGTGCCGTACGACTCCGACCCGGGCCGCGGCACCGCGGCGGCGATCACCGCGCTCATGACCGGCCGCGCGTACGCGCAGTCGGCGAAGGTCGCGGCGGCCATCGGCCCGTACGAGCACTACGAGATGAACCGCGACGCGCACAACGGCGTGATGCGGATGCACCGCGACGCCTCGTACGCGATCCCGGACTCCACGGTCGTGGACACAGAGCTGCTCGACGCCGCGCGCCGCTCGTGGGACGACGCGGTCGAGCTCGGCGACGCCTACGGCTACCGCAACGCGCAGGCCACCGTGCTCGCACCGACCGGGACGATCTCGTTCCTCATGGACTGCGACACGACCGGCATCGAGCCGGACTTCTCGCTCGTGAAGTTCAAGGAGCTCGTCGGCGGCGGGCAGATGACGATCGTCAACCGCACCGTGCCGCTCGCGCTGCAGACGCTCGGCTACACCGACGAGCAGATCGAGCAGATCGAGGCGCACATCCGCGAGCACAACACGATCGTCGGGGCGCCCGGCCTGCGCGACGCGGACCTGTCGGTCTTCGACGTCGCGGTCGGCGAGCGCGCGATCAGCCCGGACGGCCACATCAAGATGATGGGCGCCGTCCAGCCGTTCATCTCCGGCGCGATCTCCAAGACCGTCAACATGCCGCAGGACTCCACGGTCAGCGACATCGAGGACGCGTACATCGACGCCTGGCGCCTCGGCGTCAAGGCGCTCGCGATCTACCGCGACGGCTCGAAGACCGCCCAGGCGCTGCGCACCGACGCGCAGGAGGGCAAGGACGTGCCGCAGGGCGCGTACTCGCAGGAGCAGGTCGACGAGCTCGTCCGCGAGGCCGCCGTCCAGGCCAAGCGCGAGGCCGGCCCCGCGCGCAAGCGCATGCCGCGCGAGCGCCAGTCGATCACGCACAAGTTCTCCATCGGCGGGCACGAGGGCTACATCGCCGCCGGTGTCTACGAGGACGGCACGCTCGGGGAGATCTTCCTCACCGACATCGGCAAGGAGGGCTCGACCCTCCGCGGCATGATGAACTCGTTCGCGACGTCGATCAGCATCGCGCTGCAGTACGGCGTGCCGCTCGAGACGCTCGTGCAGAAGTTCGCCTACATGCGGTTCGACCCGGAGGGGATCACCCAGAACCCGGAGATCCCGTTCGCCAAGTCGATGCCCGACTACATCATGCGCTGGCTCGCGAGCCGGTTCATCGAGGACGCCGACCTGCACGAGGATCTCGGGATCCTCACCAAGGAGGTCCGTGAGCGGAAGAACGCGCAGCAGGCGCTGTTCAGCGCCGACACGGCGGGCCCGGCCAACGGCAACGGCGGAAACGGGAACGGCAACGGCAGCCACGAAGCGGCGCCGGCACCCGATGTGACCGCGGCCAACGGCGGCTCGGCGGTTCCGGCAGCGGCCGCGATGACCGACACCCCGCCCGTCGTCCCGGCGAGGATGAGCCGCGAGCTCGACCTCGGCCCGGCGTGCGATCAGTGCGGAGGCATGATGCAGCGGACGGGGTCTTGCTACACGTGCACATCCTGCGGCAACAACACGGGCTGCGGCTGATCTGACGGCCTGGGAGGGCCGGGGCCGGCGTCATCGTCGGCTCACAGCCGACACGGATAATCCGGGGCGATGCGCATCCTCTTCGTCACCCAGATGTGGCCGGGGGCCGATGATCCCGACCTCGGGAGCTTCCTCGTCCCGATTCGCGATGAGCTCGAGCGGCTCGGCCATGAGATTGAGCTGGTCGACATCGACCACAGGCGCTCGTCGCGGACGAAGTACGCGCGGCTGAGCCGGGAGGCCGTCGCCGCCGCCCGCAGGGTGCGCCCCGACGTCGTCTTCACCCACATGCTCTTCCCGGCGGGGGCCGCCGGAGCGTTCGCGTCGATCGCCGGGCGCGCGCCCCTCGTGGTCATGGCTCATGGCCAGGACGTCGCGAACATCGGGACGACGACGGGGGTCGCCACCGCCACCCGTTTCGTCGTCGGCCGCGCCGAGGCGCCGATCTGCAACTCCGGGTGGCTTCGCGACCAGTTGGCCGCGAAGATCCCCGCCGCCCGGGAGAAGTCGACGGTCGCCGACTGCGGCATCGACCTCGACTCGTTCGCCCCGCTCGACGCGGCGCCGGCGCGCGCCGAGGTCGGCTGGGATGGC